>CAYLZW010000153.1:0-4659 GCA_964388085.1 uncultured Myxococcales bacterium
GGAGATCCAGAACCACTTCGTCGCCGAGGGCCGCTTCTTCACGCCCTACGACCTGAAGAGCCGCGCGCGCGTCGTCGTGCTCGGGCCGGACCTCGCCGAAGAGCTCGGCCTCGTGCGCGCGGTGGGCGAGAAGGTGCGGCTGTATGGCGCACACTTCACGGTCATCGGCGTCATGGAGGAGAAGGACGGCATCAACGCCTTCGGCCAGCCCTTCGATCGCGCCGCCATCGTGCCCTACTCGACGGCGGAGAGCTTCGGCGCCAAGCAGGGCGGCGGCCTCCTGCTCGTGAAGCTCAAGGACGTCGACGACGTCGAGCGCTCCAAGGAGGAGATCAGGCGCGCGCTCCGGCGCAGCCATGATCTGCGCCTGCGCGATCCGGACGACTTCAACATCGTCACCCAGTCGGAGCTGCTCGAGAGCGTCGGCAAGATCACCGGCATCGCCACCTGGGTGGTCATCGCCATCGTCGGCGTGGCGCTGCTCGTCGGCGGCATCGGCATCATGAACATCATGCTCGTGAGCGTGACCGAGCGGACGCGCGAGATCGGCATCCGCATGGCGGTGGGCGCGCGGCCGGCGGACATCATGGCGCAATTCCTCGTCGAGGCGGCGCTGCTCGGCCTGCTCGGCGGCGCCTTCGGCATCGCGCTCGGCTACGGCATGAGCTGGACGGCGACGTGGATCGTGCCCGGCTTCCCGCCGCCGCGCGTGCCGCTGTGGGCGGTGGCGCTCGGCTTCTTCTCGTCGACGGGCATCGGCGTGTTCTTTGGCCTCTACCCGGCGGCGAAGGCGGCGCGCCTCGATCCCATCGAGGCGCTGCGCTACGAATGACGTCGCGGGCGTCGTCAGGGCGCGGCGCGCGTGTTGGCGGGCCAGGGCTCGAGGCGCTCGCTCTCCATGGACCAGCGCGGCTCCGCCAGCACCGACGCCTCCTCCCGCTCGAGCGCGGCCAGGCGGCGCGCGTCGCCGAGGTGCACCGCCCAGCGCTCGCTCAGGTCCGCGCAGCTCGCGTCCACCGGCACGCGGAACAGCGAGAAGTGCGCGTTCTCCTTCGCGACCATGCTGAGGTCGAGCTTGTCGGTGAGGCTCGGGCGCGTGCCGATGACCCGCTGGTCGAGCCGCAGCACCCGCACCTTGCCCTCGACGAGCGAGCTGCCCTTGACCTCGCCGAAGAGCGCGGCCTGATCACGCTGCACGATGAACACGTCGATGGTGCCGAGCGGCGTCGTGAGCGCCAGCGTCAGGCCGGGCTGCCCGTCCCCGTCCGTGTCGCGCACGTCGAGGTCGTCGGAGGACGCGGGCAGCCGCGTGGCGTGCGGTTTCATGCCGAGGTAGCGCTTTGGCAACGTCACCGCATAGTGCAGGCGTCCATCCTTTTGCGCGAGCACGCCGTCGGCGCGCGCCTCGGGCAGGGTGTTCACCGCGCGCGGTGAGATGTGCAGGTCGAAGAGGGCCAGGTCCTCCTCGATGCGTACGCTGCACATGCGCTCGCGTTGGATGAGCCTCTCCCCCTCGGCCGCGTCGATGTTGACGAGGTGCAGGCTCTCGTAGGTAGCGTCGACGTCGCCCACGACCGGGAAGGTCGAATGAATGGGGACGCGTAAGAGCAGTCCATAACGGCCCGAGAGCTCCGTGGGCTCCGATTGCGCGGCGGTGAGTAGCAAAAGCAATGCGGGCAACATCGCTCGCCGTGAGTGCACCTCGGGTGCCATGGTGATCGCGGGCGTCCGTCCGCAAAGGTCGCCCGCGCGCGCCGATCGCGCCGTGTCATCGTCGTCACCGGGTCGAGGCGCATTGACCCGATCGAGGCATCTCTTTGCGGATGCACGCGCTGCGCCACGCGGAGCGGCTGCGCCCTTCGGCGAAATGCAGCGATCCTGGCCCGCGCATTGCCAACTGTGGGCGCCGGACCTTCACCAAAAGGAGCCTGACATGAAGAAGCTACTGATGTGCGCGCTGGCGCTCCCCATGTGTTTCGTCGCCGCGGGTTGTGAGGAGAGCCGGAAGGCCGGCAGCGAGGTCGAACAGGAGACCCGGAACCTCGGCGAGCAGGGCGTGCAAGACGCTCGCGACCTCGGCCAGGAGGCGGAGGGCGTGTTCCAGCAGAAGGAGCAGGAGCTCCAGCGCGAGGCGCCCGAGCTGACGGAGCCCGCGGGGCAGCCGCAGGCCGAGGCGCCGTCGGCGGACTCGCAACCGAGCGCCGGGATGGGCGCGCAGGTCGATTGGTCCTCCCTCCAGCAGCAGCACCAGCAGGTGGAGCAGAAGCTCCAACAGCTCGAGCAGCGTGTGCAGGCCGGTCAGGTCGAGCAGGAGGTGAAGGACAAGGTGGCCGCGGCCCGCATCAAGCTCGACGAGGCGAAGGTGCGCCTCGAGAGCCGCTCCGAGGTCCAGGGCGACCAGGCTCAGGAGGTGTTCGACGACGCCAAGGGCAAGCTCGACGACGTCCAGGACGAGATCGACGAGATTCAGCGCGAGCTGGACAGCTGATCTTCTTCGCCAGGCTCGTGGGTGGGTGCCGCCGTCTCTCCGCGGACTCCGCGCGAGAGGCGGCGGCGAGCCGTTCCCGGGTCCTCGTCAGAACTGCCAGCCGAGCTCGACGTCGAGCGTGCCGGCCCACGAGTTCTGTAGGCCTACCGACGTGTAGCGATACGTGTCGGCGCCCACGGGCTGCCCCGGCAGGGGGCGCTTTTGTCCCGGCAGGTCGTCGTCGGCGAAGCCGGTGCGGAACGCGCGCTGCACGCCGAGGTTCACGAACAAGATGGGCAGCACCTGCAGGCGCCCGCCGAGATAGAGCACCTCATTGTCGGTCGCCAATTGGAAGAGCTTCGAGAAGTCGTCGAAGTGCCGGTAGTGGTAGGTGGCGAAGAGCTGCAGAAAACCGAGGGCCTGGCCGGTCTCTCCGTGCAGCGCGAAGTTCCGTGCGGCCGGCACGGCCTCGCCAGAGAGCGAGATGGCGTCCTCGTACATGAGCGTGACGCCGAGCCAGTCCACCCACGCATAGCTCGCCTCGAGATACGCGCCCACGCGCCAGGGCTCGCCCGCCTGCGTCGCGAGGTAGCCGAGCTTGGTCGGCAGGCCCGCGCGCTGCTCGAGCGGCGTGCTGCCGAAACCGAATTGCCACTTGTCCGCCTCGTACAGCGTGTCGAAATAGCTCGGCAGGTATTGCGGCCCGAAGGCGCGGCCCTCGAGCCGCACGCGCACGGCGTGCTCGGCGCGCTTCTCGCGCGGCTTCTTGCCCGCGCGCGTCTCCTCGTCCTCGTCCTCGAGATCGCGCACGAACACGCTGCCGAAGCTCATGCGCAGGAGGGTGCCGAGCGCGAAGCCGCCGTCGTCGAAGGGGGCCACGTCGGCGCCGGGCACGCCGGGGAAGAGCAGGTGCGAATAGTCGCCGTACACCTTGAGGTCGACGAAGCGCCAGCGCACGGCCTTGAGCTCGGCGTCGACGCCGACGCCGTGCACGACGTCACCGACGAGGGCGCCCTTGTGCTGGTGCAAGAGCTCACCGGCCTCGTCGACGGGGAGCTGCGCGCGCCCGTCGGCCGGGTTCGGCACCGTGACGAGGCGGGTCGGCGCGTTCAGATCGGTGACGTAGCTGGCGCCGAAGCTGAGCGACTTCGAGAAGGTGTCGTCGAGAAACAGGCCGAGCGGCTTGATGAACACGAGGCCACCGGCGAGGCGCGGCACGGGGAAGGGGCCGGCCATCAGCTCGACGCCGCCGAAGTCCGCGTAGGCGTCCGCCTGCACGAACAGGTTGTCCTCGTCGATGTCCACGGTCGGCGAATAGCGCCGCACCAGCTGTCCGTGCCCGATGGTGAGCGCGTGTACGCGGTTCAGGTCGATGTAGAGGTGGTCCTCTTTTCGGCCCCAGGTGAGGTAGCGGAGCGGGCGCAGGAAGTCCTCGATCTGGTCCCAGTCCTCGCCGCGGAAGCGGCCGAGCTCGGAGAGGGTGCCCTCGTAGGTGGACGGGTCGATGGCGTTCAGGCCGTTCATGTCGAACACCTCGAAGCGCAGCGGCGCGCCGAGCCCGAGGCCGAAGGGGCCGATGTGCAGGTTCAGGTCCGGACGCAGCACCGCGTAATAGACATTGTCGATGCCGGCGGCGCCGATGCCGACGCCGAACGACGAGCGCTGGTTCAGGAGCTGCACGTCGCCAAAGCGGGTCAGCTCGCCCTTCAGAAACGGCTTCGCCTCCTCGCCCGGCGGCGCCGGCACCTCGCCGCCTTCGCGGGGCTCGACGTTCGCGATCGCGGCGGCAGCCGGTGGCGCCTGTTCCACGACGACGGCCGAATCCGGCGCCGGCTCGGTCGACGCCGTCTCCGTCTCGGGCGCCGCGTCGTCCGCCGGCGGCTGCGCGAGGGGCGGCTGCTCGAAGCGCAAGCGCGGGCTGCCGGCCTGTAGGCCAGCCGGTGTCGAGACGCACGGCACCTCGAGCACGGTGCGCTCCACGCGCGGCCCCTTCTCGACGATCACGTCGCGCAGGTAGCCGCAGCTCTCTGCGCTGACCCGTCCGTCCACGAGGCGCTTTTGCCCGGTGAGCGCGAGCAGCTTCCAGCCGCCGACGTCATCCCCGACAGAAGGCTCGCGCGGCGGGGCCGCCACCGGAGCGGCGTCGTCCGGAGCGGCGGCGTCGTCCGGAGCGGCGGCGTCGTCCGGAGCGG
>CAYLZW010000153.1:4759-13311 GCA_964388085.1 uncultured Myxococcales bacterium
GCGGCGTCGTCCGGAGCGGCGGCGTCGTCCGGAGCGGCGGCGTCGTCCGGAGCGGTGGCGTCGTCCGGAGCGGCGTCGTCGTCCGGAGCGGTGGCGTCGTCCGGAGCGGCGTCGTCGTCTGCTGCCTGTGCGGCCGGCGCCTCCGGAGGCGGGGCGACCTCCGGCGGAGGCGCGGCGGAGCCCTCCTGGGCGGCGGCGGTCCACGACGACAACAGGGCGAAGGCAAACAGCAGCTTCTGCATAGCCCCGCGAAGCTCGCGCGATGCGGCGGCGCAGCGCAACCGCGCGCCTCGGGTGTCCCGCCCGTCACAGGTCGAAGAAGAACTTGAGCGAGAGCGCGAAGGTGCGGTGGTCGAGGTTCTTCACGCTCTGCTGATAGGCCACGTCGAGCCCGAAGTAGGGGACGATGAAGCCGGCGCCCGCGCTCAGCAGGTGGTCGTTGCGCTCCTGGTTCCACTGGTAGCCGAGGCGCAGGGGCACGAGGTCGAAGAGCAGATACTCCCAGCCCACCGAGATGCGGCTGCGGGGCCCGTAGAAGGTGAAGAAGTTGATGTACCAGTCGGCGCTGAGCACGAAGTTGCTGAGCGGCCCGCGCGGGTTTCCCGGCGGCGCGGGCGCGGGCATGCCGGCCGAGTTCGGGACCGGGCCGAAGGAGGGCGTGCCACCGAAGATGGCGCTCGAGAGCGGACCGAGATCCCAGGCGACTCCAAAACCCGCGCTCAGCGGCACGTCCTGCGCGTTGATGGGGATGAGGTTGTAGCCGACGGCGGCGAGCGAGACGCCGCCCGGCAAGGTGGCGAGGACGCCGACGTCGGCCGACAGCGCGTTCAGGTAGTTGCCCACGACGGCGTCGGAGATGTTCACGTACTTGAGGCCGAGGCCGGCCGAGAGCACCTGCGGCAAGAAGGGGTAGGCGACGCCGACGGTGGCGGTGTGCTGCAGCGTCGTGCGGCGCGTCAGCTCTCGTCCCTGGAAGGTGTAGGCGATGCCGCCGGCGACCGCGCTCGTCTTCGAGTCGACCACCGAGAGATCGAACTGGTGGTCCTCGGCGTCGAGGTTGAAGGAGTAGTGCAGCTCGGGGCTGTAGCGCGGGATGACGACGAGTCCGGCGGGGTTGAAGTAGATGGCGTCGTTGCCGGTGGCGATGGCCCGGTAGGCCTCCCCGAGCGAGAGCGCGCGCACGCCGACGAAGTCCTGCGCGGCCGCCTCCCCCGCCACGAGGAAGAGCGCCAGGCCGCAAAAGAGAGGGGTGAGAAAAAGGCGACGCATGGTTCCCCCGGGAGCATAGGGGCGACCGAGGGCTCCCGGAAGTTTCCGTCCCCTCCCGGCGACGCTGGCTTGCGCGCGCGTTGCGCTCGCAGTAACCGCTCATGTCGTCGGGGCATTCACCGGCCCGCTTTGTCGTCGAGGAACGAGCGCCGTTGTTCGCGCGCGCGGCGGATCAGGGAGGTGCGCGTGAGCCCAAAGGTCGCGTTCGTCGCCGGGGCCACGAGCTTCACCGGCCGCGCGCTCGCCGCGCAGGACCCCGCCCCGTTCGACGTCGAGCTCAAGCTGCAGGTGCGGCCGGGCTCGCCGTCGGCCGCCAAGCTGGCGGACGATCCCCGCACCAGCGTCGTCGACGTCGGCGAGCGCGTGGCGCTCGAGGACGCGCTGCGCGGCGTCGACTGCGTCGTGCAGCTCATCGGCACCGTGCGCGCGCGCTTTCGCGAGACCGGCGACTACCAGGCGGTCGACTACGGCACCACCGAGCGGCTGCTCGACGCCGCGCGGCTGCGCCAGGTGCCACACTTCTTGTTGATGTCGTCGATCGGCGCCGGTCACCCCGTCGGTGAGTACCTGAAGTGGAAGCAGCGCACCGAGGATCTCGTGCGGGGCGGCGGCGTGCCCTGGACCATCGTGCGCCCGAGCGCGCTCGCGGGCGACGAGCAGTTCCCCGAGCGCCCGCGCTTCAAGGCGAGCGCGGCGTTCTTGCGCGGCTTCTCCGAGAGCATGTTCGGCGGCGGGATCGCCGCGGACCTCCGCCCCATCAACATTCAGGTGCTCGCGCGCCTGTTCCTGCTGCTCATCCAGGAGGGCGCGCAAAAGCGCGTGCTGACGGGGCGGCACCTCTGGCCCATCGCGTTCGAGCACGACTTCTATGCACACGTGAAGCCGGCTCGCGCGCGGCGGATGTGAACGAGAGCCGCCGCTCTTTTTCGGGACAACGACGGAGGTCACGCTCGAGGATCGTGGGTGCGTGGTAGGTGTTGAGCTACGGCGACGACTACGGACTCTGTGACTGGGGCGGCTTTTGGAGGCGGGATGACGGTAGCACCGGGCAGTGAGCGTTGGGTCTGGGTCGACCTCGAGATGACGGGGCTCGACGACAAGACCTGCTGCATCCTGCAGATCGCGGTCATCATCACGGACGAGTCCTTTCAGGAGATCGCCTGCACGGACCTCGTCGTGTGGCAGCCCGAGAGCCAGCTCGAGACCATGAGCCCGTTCGTCCGCAAGATGCACACCGACAACGGCCTGCTCGATCGCGTTCGCGCGTCGACGACGTCCAACGCCGAGGCCGAGCAGAAGGTGCTCGAGCTGCTCACCGCGCACGTGCCCTATCGAAAGGGCATCCTGGCGGGCAACAGCGTCTGGCAGGACCGCCGCTTCCTCATCCGCTACATGCCGCTGCTCGAGCAGTTCCTCCACTACCGGCAGATCGACGTCAGCACGCTGAAGGTGCTGGCGAACGCCTGGTACGGCCAGAAGGGGCTGCCGCCGTCGAAGGCGTCGACGCACACCGCGCTCGAGGACATCCGCGCCTCCATCGAGGAGCTGAAGCACTATCGCGCGCACGTGATGGTCGAGACGCCGCGCTGAGGCGGCCGGGAGCAGTCGGCCGCGGCTTCGGCTACACTGCCCCAATGCCGACGCCGCTCCGAAGCACTCGCCCCCTCCTCCTCCTCGTCATCGGGCTCGCGCTCTGTTCGCCCGCGCTCGCCGAGGAAAAGGCGCCCCCCGTCGAGGAGCCGGCCGTCGCCCCCGGCAAGGCCAGAGCGCCGCGCGCCCCGGCGCACGGCAAGCAGAAGCTGTCGCACGCGATGATGCTGAAGACCGCGCGCGAGGTGACGCGCGGCTACTACAACGCGCTCATCGCCGCGAAGTACGACGTGGCCGCCAGCTTCCTGCACCCGAGCGCCATCGAGCCGCTGCGCGCCCGGGTGCTCGCGGACCTCGAGAAGAGCGCGCCGCAGAAGACCGAGAACACGCTCGCCGCGCTCGGCGTAAAGGACCTCACCACCCTGCGCACCATGTCGCTCGACGCCTTCTACGTCGCGTGGGCGAAGAGCTCTTACGGGCAGGGCATCCAGGTGCTGTCGCAGAAGGATCTCGCCGTCGACGTCGTGCTCGAGCCGCCGACCTGCAGCGAGAAGGACCTCGCCTGCGAGGTGAGCCTCAAGCTGCGCGGCCGCAAGGATGACGGCACCAAGATGGAGTCACCGAGCACCGTGTGGGTCGTGCAGCACGAAGGCCGCTGGCTGCTGACGCTGAAGCCGCCGGCCTGACGCGCCCGCCAGAGGCGCTCAGGAGGAGGCGCTCAGGAGGGGGCGCTCACCACGACGAGATGCGCCAGCGGCCGCCGTCGCGAACGAGCCAGACGTTCTCCTCGCCCTCGACCTTGCCGTCTTTCAGCTTGCGCCGGTAGACGACGAGGCGCCCGTCGTCGAGCGTGCTGATGGCGCGCTCGAGCAGCTCCGGCGTGGTGGCGTAGAGCGGCAGGAGACCGTAGCGGATGCCGCGCTCGTCGTCGTACTCTCGCTCGTCGAACGCCCGCTTGGCGCTCGCCGCCGAGCCCGTCGGCCACAGCGAGACGAAGGCCGCCTCGTCGCCCTTCGCGTAGGCGGTGAGGGCCTGCTCGACGATCTTCTGCCCGACGGCGAGCTCCCGCTGGTAGCGGCGCACGTCCTTTGGGTCGGGCTCTTTCACGGGATCGGGATCGAGGAAGCGCAGCGGCCGCGCGCTCGGCACGACGCCCCGCTCGCGCGAGCGCGTGCGGATCTCCTTCACGCGGCCGAGATCGTCCCACAGCGCGTCGTAGTGCTCGCGCGCGGCGACGTAGTGGTCGCGCTGCCGTTTGCTCCGGGCCGCGAGCGCGCGCCGCGTGGCCTCGGCCCGGCCGCGCCGCAGGGCGAGATCGAGCGCGTCCATCTTCGGCGTCGCGTCGTAGTCGAGCTCGGTGGCGACGAGGTCCAGGATGATGCGCCTGCGCGAGTCGCGCGGATCGCCCTGCTTGTCGAGCACGGCGCTGTGCAGCCCCGCGAGGGCCGCCTCGAAGCCGCGCCTCGTCATGGACGCGGGGCCTTGCAGCTCCGAGGGTAGCCCGCCCTTGAACAGCTCGTGCACGGCCTGCAAGAGCGCCTCGCCGGCGGCCTCCTCGCCGCCCTTGGCGCGCGCCGTGGAGCGCCGGGCCACCTTCGCGCCGTCCACCTGGATGAGCGTCAGCGTGACGACGTACTCGGCGCCGACGCGGCCGACGGTGGAGCTACAGAGCAGCTCGGCGCCGAGGGAGCCGGCGATGTCCGTCATGCAGCTCGCGTCGCTGCAGCCGAGCAGCTGCTTGTCGCTCTCGAGCGCGAGCAGCGCGCGCACGTCGGCCTGGCTGATGACGCTCATGCCCTCGCGACGAGAGAGCTCGGCGACGAGCACCGGTGACAGGCTCTCGGCCACGCGCGGCGGCACGCCCCCGGAGGCCGACATGTCGAGCGTGACGATCTGCGCCGCGAGCGCGCTCCCCGTGCACAGGAGGGCGCCCACGACGAGCGACGCGCGCGCGGCGACGAGAGAGTGCTTCATGCGCGCCGCCGAGCCGCTCAGTTCGCCGCCAGCGCGTCGTCGAGGGTGTCGACGTCGGTGCCGCTCAGATAGGCGTCGAGGGCGCCGACGATCCAGGCGCTCGCCGTCAGGCCGAGCAGCACGCCCGCCGCCGTGTACTGCAGGTTCGCGCTGTCGCGCAGGCCGACGACGGTCTTCGAGACGTTGTCGTGCGTCGCCGACACGCCCTCGGGCAGGCTGTCCGGCGTGAAGGTCGTGTAGGCGTTGTGCGTCAGCAGCGCCGTCGTCGTCACCACCGCCGTCGTGAGCGCGAGCGCGCCGACGCCGCCGGCGACGATGCCGGCCTTGACCGGCTCCCGGTTGTAGATCTGGCCCCAGCCGGGCGCGACGAGCGAACGGAAGAAGCCGCCCGCCTTGCTGCGCAGCACGACGGCGTCGGCCGAGAAGGCGATGAGCTCCTCTTTCGGCAGCGTGGCCTCGCTGGCCGCCAGGATCCCGCCCGTCTCCATGTCGAGCACGCGCGCGCCGATGCGGAAGGCCTCGCCCGTGTCCGTGACCTCCCCGACGACGAGGCCGCGCGCGCCGAGCAGCTTGCCGACCTCCGCCGCCTTGGCGGGATCGACGGCGCCGGTGGCCTCGAAGGCCTGCTCCTCGAGCACGACGCTGAGGCGGCCGCGCTCGATGAGGTTGATGCGGTGATCGCGCGCCAGGTTGGTCAGGATCATGTCCGACACGACGAGGCCGAGGCGCCGTGACTTCGACTCCTCGTCGTTCTCGGCGAAGGGCACGACGGCGAACGAGTGGTCCCGGTGATCGCCGGGCAGGCGCTTGATGGCGCGCGCGATCTCGTCGCTGAGGCGGCGCGCGCGCGCGTCGAGCCCGCGCGCCTCGACGGCGTTTTGCTGGGCGAGGGCGGCGCGCTTTTGTGCGTCCGCGGCGGCCGCTTGCCGCGCGGTCTCCTCGGCGGCCAGCTTCGCCTTCTGCTCCTCCTCGGCCTGCTTCGCCGCGGCCTCGGCGGCCAGGCGCGCCTCCTCCTCGGCGGCGACGCGCGCTGCCTCGGCGGCGGCGGCTTCGGCAGCCTCCTTCTCCTTGCGCGCCTTTTGCTTCGACTTGCGCGCGAGCTGGACGGCGCCGTCGGAGGTCGAGGGCGCAGCGCCGCGGATGACGTCGAGCGGGGTGTCCGCGGCGTTGCCGGGCAGGGCGACGCCGAGGCTGAGCGTGAACAGGGTGGCGGTGAGCAGCGCGGGCTTCGACATGGCTGTAGGGAATATCACGAGACCGCCCGCGCATCGAAGCGCCCGCGTTGACGGGAGGGCGAGCGAGGTCACACCATGCGGCCCTCGCTCCGCGCCGCTGATCCCGCGCTCGCGGCTCGTCCGCTGCCGCCGTTGAAGCCGCGCGCGCTCTGTAGCGTTAGTCCCCGGAACGGAAGAATCGCTGTGTGCAAAGCCCTGCGCTGCCCAAGAGGTCCCACCATGTACGCTCGTCTGCTCCGCTCTCTCTTCGCCGCCGCGGCCCTGACCCTCACGCTCAGCGCGTGCAACGGCCTGCGCCTGCAGGCGGGAGAAGGCGCCGCGTCGAAGAGCCAGAAGAGCTGCGCCTCGTGTAAGCGCATGTGCGAGGTGGCCGGCGACGCGAGCGACAAGAAGGGCGGCGTCGCGGCGTGCAAGGCCGACTGCGACAAGCAGTGCGGCTGAGCCCGCTCGCCGCGGCGCGCTCGCGCTGAAAGAGTGCTGCCGACGACGCCGCCCGTTCAGCGGCCGCCGCGCTCCTTCACGGTGTCCTTCAGCTCCTTCGACTGCGCGCGCATCTCGGCCGCGCGCTGGCGCAGCTTCTTCTGCAGCGCGCGCAGCTCGGGCAGGCTCAGCTCCCCGGAGCTCAGCAGCGCCGCCACGTCGACGTCGGCGGTGCGCGGCGAGAACGCGCGCTCGGCGGCGCGCGGGATGGGCGTCCCGCTGACGTCGGGGGGGAGCGCGCTCAGGCCGGGATCCGCCACGCCGCTGGCGTCGTCCGCCTCGACCCCCTCGGCGTCGAAGCCCGCCTGCGGGCTGGTGTCCGTGCCCGGGGGCGGCGCCGGGCTGCCGACGCTGGGCTCGGCCGGGGGCGCGTTGCCGCCGCTGCTCTCGCGTCCGGCCAGCTCCGCGCCGCCGCTCTCGATGAGCCCGCCGCCGCGGCTCGTCTGCACCTCGTCGCGCGCGCCGCCGGCGCCGGGGAGCGCCGACGGCAGCGATGGATCGCCGCGCACGCTCTGTGACACCACGCGCAGGCGCATGTCGTCCTCGTCGAACAGCGACTGGGACTGCACGAGGCCGGCGACGTCGCGCGCCACCGCCCGCTCCTCCATCAGCTCCGCGATGCGTCGCTCGACGGCGGCGGCGCGGCGCAGGAAGCGCTCCTCGAGGTCACGCGCGAGGTCCGCCTTCTCGAGCAGCGTCTCCACGTCGTCATCGGGCCGCGCGGCCACGTTCGCTTCGGTGCCGACGTCGAGGGAGCCGCTCTCGCGCAGCACCGGCCCGAGGCTGCGGCGCACCTTGTCGCGCTGCTCGGCGAGGGCCTGCCACGTCGACAGCGCGCGCTCGCGCCGGGCGTCGCGCGGCGGCAGCCCATCGGCCTCCCGGCGCTTCAGCGTCAACACGGCGTCGTACACGCGCAGGAGCTCGGCGCCGTTGCGCGCCACCTCGGCCTCGGCCGCCATCAGCTGCGAGCGCGCGAGGTTGGCCCGCTCGTCGAGGACCAGCGCCGAGCGCAGCGCGTCCTCGAGCGCGGGGCCGCGCTCGCCCGCGAGCTTTCTGCGCTCGACGCGCGCGGCCGCTTCGTCCCGTCGGAGGTTCGCCGCCTGCCAGGCGTCGAAGCGCTCGCGGCGGATCTTCAGCGCGTCGTCGGTGCGCTCGTGCGCGCGCCGCAGCCGACTCGTCAGCTCCGCCGCCGACTGCGCCGGTAGGCTCGAGAGCGCGCGCAACGCCGGGAGCGCGCTCGCCGACGCCGACAGCGCGGGCGTAAGCCCCAGCGAGACGACGAGCAGCGAGGCGGCGAGGCGGCGCATGGCGTTTCTTACAGGCAAGGACGGCGCCAGGTCACGCGAGGCGCCCGCAGAGCGGAAACCGTAGCAGAAGAGATGGTTTAGCGCGCTTTCCGGCGCTCCCGGCGGCGCGCCATGGCCACAGAATTCCGCGATCCGGCGGATGTCGGACGGGCGCAAAGACCCCCGAGGGCACGCAACGGCGGGACCGGCGCCCTGCCGCTCACCGAGCGGTGCGGCGGGCTCGTCAGAACTGGAAGTAGATGAAGGGCTGCACCTCGAAGCTCGACACTTCCTTGATGCCGAGCGCGAGGATCAGCAGCGTCACCGCGCGAATCGGGACAGGCACGCGCAAGAACGCCAACGAGAGCTGATCGTACCAGCGGTGCGGCATGATGTGACCGACGGTCGCCGCCGCCATCACGGACAGGACGAGGGGGGTGAGGTTCGGCGCGGACAGCCCGCTCTTGAACTGCCCCATGAACACGTCGTACGACGAGGAGATGTCGGGCGCGCGGAACACGATGCGCGCCTCCATGACGACGATGAAGGTCAAGAGGCCGGCGAGCAGCTTGCTGCGGAAGGGCCGGTCTTTCGCCGGCTTGCCGAAGGTCCACCAGAGGATGCGGTTGCCGATGAGCACGACGCCGTGCACGGCGCCCCAGATGACGAAGCGCCAGTCCGCGCCGTGCCAGACGCCGCCGAGGATCATGGTGACCCA
>CAYLZW010000154.1:0-13224 GCA_964388085.1 uncultured Myxococcales bacterium
CTGCGCGTGCTGTTCGCGCAGGCGCAGGACCTGTCCGACGACGAGATCCTCGCGCGCAAGGACGCCATCTTCTTGAAGCACCAGACGCACTACAAGGGCGAGGTGGCGGACACGCTGCTCACGTACCGGCTGCGCAACGCGCGCCTGCCGGACAACAACGCCGAGCTCAGCGCTTACGGCATCTACACGCTGCAGCAGCACCTGTACCAGCGCACCTGGCGGGCGTGTAACGAGGACATGCGCTGCTTCCTCGGCATGCTGCGCGAGGTGGCGAACGACGCCGATCCCGAGACGCGCCTCGCCGAGCGCCTTCGTGGCACCCGCACCAAAGAGCGGGTCATCCGGTGAGCGACGCGCGCGAGCGCCGCGTGGTCATCGGCGACGGGCGGGATGACGCCCGCGCGGACGTTGCCCTCGCGCGTGCCTTGGGCTTGAGCGTCCGCGAGGCGCGCGGCCTGTTCGACGACGGTGGGGTGACGAGGGCAGGGCGCTCGATCGCGAAGGGCGATCGCGTCCAGGCCGGGGACGTCCTCGACGTCACCGAACCGAAGCCCTGGCTCTCGCCGCGCGATCACGACTGGCTCGTCGTCGTGCACGAGAGCGCTGACGTCGTCGTCGTCGACAAACCGGCAGGCGTCCCTTCGCATCCGCTCCGGAGGGGCGAGGGCGGGACGGTCGCGGACGCGCTGGCCTTCCGGTACCCCGAGTGTTCGGCCGCTTCTGAGCACGAACGGGAGGCCGGCCTCGTGCACCGGCTGGACACGTTCACGTCGGGCTTGTTGGCCGCCGCCCGATCGCGGGAGGCCTGGCTGGCGCTGCGGGCTGCCTTCCGCGACGGGAACGTGCGGCGAGCGTACCTGGCGCTCGTCGACGGGCTGCTCACGAGCCCGCTGTTGCTCGACGCTGCCATCGCGCACGACCCCTCGGACGCCCGCCGCATGGTCACCGTTCGTGCCGGGGACGAAGCGAAAGCTCGCGGGGAGCCGAAGGCCGCTCGCTCGCACGTCACGCCGGTGGCCTCGTCGGGCGGCGCCTCACTCGTCCTCGTGCGGACGGAGGGCGGCCGGCGCCATCAGGTGCGGGTCCACCTCGCGAGCGCCGGCTTCCCGCTGGTGGGCGACGTCCTGTACGGCGGATCGGAGACGAGCGCGCGGGCGGGGCACCTGCTGCATGCGGCGCTGCTGGAGCTGCCGGGTGAGCCACGGCTGGTGTCGTCGCCACCGGCGGACTTCGTCACCGCCGCCCGCGAGCGAGGGCTCACGCCTGACGACGTCGAGCGAGCGCGCGAGGGGTTCGCCGCACCGTGATGGACGCTCCAGTGACGTGTGCTATAGGCGCGGCGTCTGCTCATGAGGTACGCCATGCTCGCACCCGCGCTTACGTTGTCCCTGCTCCTCGCCGCACCCGCCGCCGCCGACGCGTCCGTCGCCGTCGAGCCCGCTGTGGGAGCGGACCAGGGGGACGTGGTCGAGGTGCAGGACGAAGAAGAGGAGGGGATCTTCGACAATGTCATGGAACGCCGCTTTGCGTTCTCCATGAACGACGACCTGCACCCGAGCGTGGCGGACGACACCCTACCGTTCTTCCTCGGCGGCATTTTCTGCTGCGTCGGCGGTCAGGTCTGGCTGCCGCTGCTGATGATCGACGACGCGCCCGAGGATTACCTGAAGGAAGCCATCATCACGTGGCTCTTCTACATCATCCCCGGCTTCCTCCTGACGGTCCCGGCCTACATCCCGTACGTGAACTTCATCTACGGCCCCATCTACTGCCTCGGCTCGCTGGCCATCCACTTCTACCTGCTGCCGGTGAACCTGATTAACACCTGGGATCGGCAGGCGAAGAAGTACGGCATGGAGGCGCCCAAGAAGAAGCGCAAGAAGAAGAAGTCGTCGTCGCTGGGCCTGCCCGAGGACGATAGGTTCGCCCTCGCCGAGCCGCAGATGGCCTACTGAGGCCGCCGCCCAGACTCCTTCGAGAGAACGAAAGCCCCCATGAGCACCGCCCCCGTCGTCCGCATCGCGCCCTCGCCCACGGGGGACCCGCACGTCGGCACCGGCTACATCGCGCTGTTCAACTACGCCTTCGCCAAGCAGCTCGGCGGCAGGTTCCTGCTGCGCATCGAGGACACCGACCAGGCGCGCTCCACCAAGGAGAGCGAGGGCGCCATCCTCGAGGCGCTGCGTTGGCTCGGGCTGAGCTGGGACGAGGGCCCGGACGTCGGCGGCCCGAACGGCCCCTACCGCCAGAGCGAACGGCTCGGCATCTACCGTGAGCACGCCGACCTCCTCGTGCAGAAGGGCCAGGCGTATTGGTGCACGTGTACGTCCGAGCGCCTCGCTGAGCTGCGCAAGGCGCAGATGGAGCGCAAGGAGAACCCCGGCTACGACGGGCGCTGCCGCGATCGCGACGCTGCCGAGGTGAAGCGCGAGATCGACGCCGGCGCGCCCGCGGTCATCCGCCTGAAGACGCCCCGCGAGGGAGAGACGCGCTTCGCCGACAAGCTGCGCGGAGACATCGCCATCCCGAACGCGGAGGTGGACGATCAGGTGCTGCTGAAGAGCGACAGCTTCCCGACCTATCACCTCGCCAACGTCGTCGATGACCACCTGATGGGTGTCACGCACGTCATCCGCGGCGAGGAGTGGATCAGCTCGACGCCCAAGCACGTCATGCTCTACGACGCGTTCGGCTGGCAGAAGCCCGAGTTCGTTCACCTGCCGCTCTTACGCAACGCCGACAAGTCGAAGGTGAGCAAGCGCAAGAACCCGGTGTCGCTCTCCTACTATCGCGAGGCGGGCTTCTTGCCCGACGTGATGGTGAACTTCCTCGGCATGATGGCCTTCACCTTCGAGGACGGCCGCGAGCTCTTCTCGCTGCAGGACTTCGTCGAGAACTTCACGCTCGAGCGCATCTCCCTCGGCGGCCCGGTGTTCGACCAGGCGAAGCTCTTGTGGCTCAACGGCCGCTATCTGCGAGAGAAGCGCAGCGACGAAGACTTCGTGCAGTACCTGAAGGACCGGCTGTTCTCCGATGAGTACCTGCGCCGGATCGTGCCGCTCGTGAAGGAGCGCGTGGAGAAGTCCGAGGACTTCATCGCTTACGCACCGTACTTCTTCTCGGGCGAGGTCGAGCGCTACGACGTCGCTGACCTCATCCTGAAGGGCAAGGACAAGAAGGAGAGCGGCAAGATCTGGGAGGACCTCGCCGAGCGCATCGACCGCTGCGTGGACTTCACGCACGAGAACGTCGAGCAGCTCATGCGCGCGCAGTGCGAGGATCTCGGGCTCAAGCCGCGCGACTACTTCATGCCCATCCGCCTCATGGTCACCGGCCGCAAGGCGACGCCGCCGCTGTTCGAGACCGTCGCCGTGCTCGGGCGAGAGCGCACCCGCCATCGCGTGCGCCAGGCCATCCAGCTTCTGAAGGCCTTCACGCCGCCCAAGTGACCGGTCGATCTCCGACACGCACCTGACGCTTCATCTGACGCTTCACCTGACCCTTCACCTGAGACCTGGAGAGACCTATGGCCAAGCAGCGCACGCTTTCGATCATCAAGCCCGACGGCGTGAAGAAGAACGTCATCGGCAAGATCGTGGCTCTGTTCGAGGAGAACGGCCTCACCATCGTGGGCCAGAAGATGGTCCAGCTCACGCGCGCGGAGGCCGAGGGCTTCTACGCCGTGCACAAGGATCGCCCCTTCTTCGGCGAGCTCGTCAACTTCATGCTGAGCGGCCCCGTCGTGCTCATGGCGCTCGAGGGTGACAACGCCATCCAGAAGAACCGTGACCTCATGGGCGCTACGGACCCGAAGGAGGCCAAGGAGGGCACCATCCGCAATATGTTCTCGGCCTCGAAGGGCGAGAACACGGTGCACGGCTCCGACGCGCCCGAGACGGCGGCGACGGAGATCGCCTGGTTCTTCGCGGAGAGCGAGCTGTTCTCCCGCTGAGCTCAGGACGAACGCGAGACAGCGCAGAACACAAATTTCGCGCAAAGCCGCTAGCCGCAAAGGAACCGCGTTGGGGTTTTCTTTGCGGCTTTGCGCCTTTGCGCGAGATTCTTGTTCCGCCGTCGACCGCTACCAGGCCTCGAGCCGCAGCCCTGGGACGCGCAGCAATTCGCGAGTGGTGCGGGTCGCTACGCTCACTCGGGGCTCGCCACGCAGCTCGGCCAGCGCGATGGCCGCGATCATCCTGTTGCGATCCCTACCGCTTCGAGAACCTGACGCTCTCCAGCATCTGCCGGATGACCGGGGCGAGCTCGGCGCGGTCCTCTTTCGGGAGCGTCACGGTGATCGCGTAGCCGTGCAGGCGCTCGTCCTGAACGTCGATGAGCAGCAGGGTCTCCTGGCTGAAGGTGACCTCCCGGTCGACGTAGGGGGCGCTCCACTCGTCGCGCACGTAGTAGGCCGGACGCCCCTGACGACGGGAGCGCTCGGCCTCGACGTGCTTGAGCTCCGGCACCGCGCCCTGGTTGGACCGCCGTTGAGCCTCCAGGTAGTCCGTCGTCGTCGTGCCTTCCGGCAGCCAGGGATCGTGCTGCACGATCAACCAGGCCGTGACGCGCTCGCCGAGCTTGCTCGTGGGCGCGCGCGCGGACAGCATCGTGCGCGAGAGGAGCGTGATGCCGCCGGAAGCCGTCGCCTTGTCGCCCGCCGCGCTCGCTGAACCTCCGTCGCCGCCGCCGGGGGCGGGCGGGAGCTTGCCGGGGTCCACGTCGTCGAAGCGCCAGTCCTCGGGGACCTTGATTTCGAGCGGCGTGCCAGGCACCGAGCGGTTCACGAGCGTCACCGGCGGCTTTGCCTCGGCGCCGGCCCCCGCTGCGTGTCCCGCGGCCTCGGCCTGCGCGGCGTCCTCGTCCTTCTTGCAGGACGACGACAGCGCACACGCACAAAGGAGCGCGAGCGTGAGCGCGCGAGGGGAGGGGCCATGATGCGTTCGGTGTCGACTCATCCGCTGCTCCACGTCGTGCTGGATCGTCCGAAGATCGCGGGGAACGTTGGCGCGATCGCCCGCCTGGTCGCAACCTGTGGCGCCGCTCTGCATGTGTGCGCTCCAGGCTTCACGGCCGGCTCGGACCTGCGCCGGCCGGGGCTCGACTACTGGGGCGACGCCCGCGTGCACTTCCACGACGACCTCGAGCGCTGTCTGAAGCTCCTCGGCAAGGACCCCTGGGTGGTCGAGGTGGGCGGCGCCAAGGCGCCCTGGGACGCTCTCTTCGCGCGGGGGGACGTCGTCGTGCTCGGCCCCGAGGACGGCAGCGTCGAGCTGCCAAGCGCCTTCGCGCGGCCGGGCAACGAGCGGATCCTGACGTTGCCGGCACGGCCCGGGATGCGCTCGTTGAACGTCGCCCAGTGCGCCGCCGTGGTCGTGTTCGAGGGCGTTCGACAGCTCGGGCTGTAGGCCCGCTCAACCGAGCGAGGGGTTCGACGCCGTCGGCGGAGCGCTCAAGGCCGCGTGGATGAGCCGCACCCGACGGCCGAGGTTCTCGTCGCTCTGGGCGTCGAGCATCTCGCCGCACTGGAAGAGCATGAAGAAGGTCAGCTCGTTCAGGGCCTCCTGCAGGAAGTCCATGGGCTCGGCGGTGTCGAGGCGCGCGAGGTTATTGACGAGCTGCTCGGTCGGCAGCGCGCCGGTGCGGTCGGGCAGCACGCCGCTGAACAGCATGGCGTGGGCGATGCTCGGCTCCTGCAGGTACTTCTCGACGGAGCGCGCGAAGTCGGTGGCCTTGCCGTGCCGCTCCATCTCGTCCTGGATCTCGCGGAAGGCGAGGTTATAGACCTCGAGGCGCTCCTTCTGGGCCGTGGTCAGCGAGAGCGCCTGCGACGGCGGCGCGGCCTCGGAGACCTGCACGAGCTTGGCCTTGAGCAGCCCATAACAGGCGCGCGTGGCGTCGAACTCGGTCAAGTGCAGCACGCGCGCGACGTCGGCCACGGAGGCGCCGAGCCCGATGGCCTCGAAGGCGCGCAGCTCCAGCTCCTCGAGGTCGGTCTTGGGCGCCTTGCCGGTGGGCTCGAGGCGCACGTTGCGATCGGAGATGCGCTCGCGGAAGACGCTGAGCTCGTCCTGCCGGCGCAGCGACTCGAGCAGCAGGCCCTGCATCGACATGGGCGGCGTCGAGGGGAACGGATAGCCCTCCGGCAGGCGGTAGAGGATGAAGCTGCCGTCCTGCCAGCCGACGACGTCCGAGAAGATGTCGGTGATCTGGGACTGGATGGTCGACCACAGCTCGTGCGCGTCGAGCAGGCCGCGGCTGACCAGCACCTGCCCGATGCGCTTGTGCGACGAGCGGGCCTCGCTCTCGGCCGCCTCGAGCTGCTGATCGCTCACCTTGCCGACGCGCACGAGGAAGCGGCCGAGCCGATCTTCGGGCGCGTTGCTGCCGACGGAGGCGACGTCGCCGTGGCGCAGCATGATGACGCGCTCGATGTGGTCCTTCTTGAGCACCAGCCGGCCGGTGTCGCGGTTCTGCGCGAACAGGTTCAGGAGGCCGAGCAGGGTGTCCTTCGCGAGGGAGCCGGCGATGACGAGCTCCTCGCCGTCGCGCGGAGCGGCGCCCGTCCCCTCGTCGAGGGTGAGGACGAGCAGCGAGCCGGCGCGCATGGCCTTGTAGACGCCCGGCAAGGCGCCGAGCACGTCGCGCGCGGCCTTCTCCACAGCGGTGACGGCGCCGCTCGCGTCGATGCGAACGCTCGGGACCCGCGCTCCGTTCGAGGGGCGCTCTGCGTTGCCGTTGTCGGCCATCAGTCCATCGGCTCTTGGGTCTGTGCGCGGGGGTCCGCGAGAGGCGAGCGCTACGTCACAGGGGAGAGTCTCACAACGTCGGTGCCTGCAGGAAACGCCGCGCGACGCCTTGCACGCGTTCGGCGACCGGGCCCGCCACCGGCGTGAAGTCGCGCCCCATGACGCGCTCGGTGAGCGACCAGTAATGGGCGGCCAGGTCCACGCGAACGTCGTCGCTGAGGGCGGGCGGGGGCCCTTCGCCGAGATAGCCGCGCTCCTCGCGCAGCCAGCGGCGGAGGCGCTCTTTGTCGAGCATCTCGGGGGTCTCGGCGCGCGCCATGCGCTCGTCATAGCTGGCCGCGATCCAGTAGCGCGAGGAGTCCGCGGTGTGCACCTCATCGATGAGCGTGACCCGCCCGTCCACGAGGCCGAATTCATACTTGGTGTCGACGAGGATGAGCCCGCGTTCACGCGCCCGCTCGCTGCCCAGGCGATAGAGCGCGAGCGAGCGCTCCACCACCTCGTCGAGCTGCGCCTGGGTGACCACGCCGCGCGCGACGAGCGCCGCCGGCGAGCAGGGCTGGTCGTGCTGGCCGACCTGTTCCTTGGTCGTCGGCGTCACGAGCGGCGCCTCGAAGCGCCCGTGCGCAGGGACGCTCGCGTCGACCCGCAGCCCGTAGGCGCTCCCTCGCGTCTCGGGCGGCTCACGCAGCAGGGAGCCCGCGAGGTAGCCACGCACGACGAGCTCGAAGGCGAAGGGCGTGGCCTTCTTCACCCGCATGACCTGCGGATCCGGCCGCTCCACGAGGTGCGTCGGCACCACGTCCTTCGCGAGCTCGAGCCAGAACACGGCCTGCTCGGTCAGGAGCGCGCCCTTGTAGGGGATGGTGCCGAGCACGACGTCGTAGGCGCTCACGCGATCGGTGGTGACGAGGAGCAGCTCGTCACCGCGCTGGTAGATCTCCCGCACCTTGCCGTGCCGCGCAGGCGCCGGCTGCGTGCAGCGCTCGAGCGTGTGCGCGAGCTGGGCGCGGCAGAGCTCTCTCGTCCTCGTGGTTGGCGTCGGCACGTCGGTCACCTCGGGGGATCGCGGCTCGAGGGCAGGTGCCGCGTTCTGGCGGCGGCCGGGCACCCGGTTGGGCATTCCGTAGGAGGGGCATACAGTCCTGGCATGCCCACGGCCGCCCGCACGATGCCTCGGCTGCGCGAGGAGATCGAGCGCGTCGTGACGCCTTACAACGACATCGTCGCGCGGCGGGTCGGCGAGCGCGTCGATCTCGACGTCGAGGGGGCCACCTTCGCCACCTGGCACCCGCGACACCTGCTGACCGGCTACTCCTGGGACGCCCTCACCGCCGCCTGCCTGCTCCACGAGGGCGGCCCGCCGAAGCGCGTGCTGCTCCTCGGGCTCGGCGGCGGCACCATGCTGCGCCAGCTCAAAGCGCTCGTGCCCGAGCTGGTCGCGGTCGCGGTCGAGATAGACGCCCTCGTCGTGGACCTCGCGCGCAAGCACATGGAGCTCGACAAGCTCGGCGCCGAGATCGTCATCGATGACGCCTACGCCTTCATCGAGCGCAGCAGCGAGCGCTTCGACGTGGTGGTGGACGATCTGTTCCTCACCGGCACCCACGACGTCGAGCGCTCCGCCATCCCCGAGGGCCACGTGCTCGAGCGCATGTGCGCGCTGCTCGAGCCAGGAGGCGCGTTCGCGGCGAACCTCATCACCGACTCCGGCCACCGCAAGGTCCGCCGCGCCGCCCGCCAGGCCTTTCTACAGACCTTCGCCGAGGTCCGGTCGGTGAAGCCTCCACGAGGGCTGAACGAGGTCCTCGTCGGCGCCCAGGCCCTCGGCCCCCCAAAGCAGGTCAAAGCGCTGAGCGCGTCGTTCCAGCAGCCGAAGGATCGCGATCGCTGGCTGCAGCTCCGCTACACGAGCCTGCAGACAGCCTCGTCGTCAGGAAAACCCAGCGCCAAGGCGCGAAAGCGCCACGACCAGTAGCCGTGTCCCTGGCCGTAGCCCGCGCCGTAATCAACGACGATGGATCGCCCGCGTCCCCGCCTGGTCCGTCGCGAGGATCAACATTCGGTCCACACACATCCGCCGCGGCCGGGTCAGCGCGAACGCCGCGCAGTCCGCGACATCCTCCGCCGTCATGGGAGTGAGCCCCTCGTACACCTTCTTCGCCTTCGCGACGTCACCGAGCCGGACGAGCGAGAACTCCGTCTCGACGAGCCCGGGGTCGAGCGTGATGACGCGGATGTCCTTGCCGAGCAGCTCGAGCCGCAGCGACGTCGCGAACGCCTGCACCGCGGCCTTGGCGGCGCTGTACACATTGCCGCCCGCGTAGGGCTCGACGCCGGCGACGGAGGCCACCATCACGATGTCGCCGTGGTCTCGCGCGACCATGCCGCGCGCGACCTTCTGCGTGATGCGGAACAGGCTGCGGACGTTCGTGTCGAGCGTCCAGTCCCAGTCGTCGGGGTCCGCGTCGATGACGTGGCCGACGCCCTTGGCGCCGCCGGCGTTGTTGACGAGGATGGTGCAGCTCCCCGCCTGGCGCTGGCCCTCCGCGAGGAAGGCGTCGACGCTGGCGTCGTCGTTGACGTCGAGGGGCAGGGCGACGACGGTGGCGCCGTCCGCGCGCTCCTTGCAGGCGCGCGCGACCTCGGCGAGCCGCCCCTGACGGCGCGCGCCGAGGACGACGCTGGCGCCGTGCTCGACGAGGCGCAGCGCGCAGGCGGCGCCGATGCCGCTCGACGCGCCCGTGATGTAGGCGACCTCTCCGTCGAGCCTTCTGCCAGCCAGCGACACGATGAACCTCCTGCTGGCGCCGCCGGGCCGCGGCGCGAGCGGACTGTAGCGGGACCGCGAGAGAACGGTACCCCGCTCGCTCGTCACCTCGTGAACCGGTTGCTATCGCCCTCGCTGGATCCGGCGCGAACCCGGCCCTGGACGGAGGGTCGAAGGCATGATTCGCGTGGCGCTCGCGAGAGCGGGCAGGAGAATTTTTGACCGCCCATCCGCGGGCGCGCACACTGGCGCAGCATGGAGCCCGACGTCGCCATTCGGCGTCGGCGCGGCTCCCGGAGGCGCCCTCGAGGCACGAAGGCGATGAAGCAACTGGTCGAGGCCGTCGTCGAGAAGACGCTGCAGGCGCTGCGAGAGCAGGGCACGTTGACGCTGGCGGCCATGCCGGCGTTCAGTGTGGACGCGCCGAAGAACCCCGAGCACGGTGACTACGCGGTGAACGTCGCCATGACGCTCGCCAAGGCGGAGAAGAAGAAGCCGCGTGACATCGCGCAGGCCATCGTCGACCACCTCGTCGACGACGAGGGCGCGGTCGCGTCCGTGCAGATCGCGGGGCCGGGCTTTCTGAACTTCCGGCTCTCGGACCGCGTCATCCAGCGCACGGCGCGCGAGGTGCTCGCCGCGGGAGAGCGCTTCGGCTGGCGCAGGGAGAAGAGCGGTAAGCGGGTGCTCGTGGAGTTCGTGTCCGCGAACCCGACGGGGCCGCTGCACCTCGGGCACGCGCGCGGCGCCTACGTCGGCGACGCCGTCGCTCGTCTGCTCACGGCCGCCGGCCACGACGTCACCCGCGAATTCTACGTCAACGACTTCGGCAAGCAGGTGGAGACCCTCGGCCGGAGCGTGCACGCGCGCTACCGCGAGCTGTTCGGGGAGAAGGTCAGCCTCGACAAGGGCGAGTACCCGGCCGACTACGTCATCGACATCGCCAAGACGCTGCGGGGCGAGGACGGCGACCGCTGGCTCGGCAAGGCGCCCGAGGAGTGGATGCCTCGCTGCGTCGAGATCGGCATCCGCGAGAACCTGAAGGCGGTGAAGGCCACGCTCGAGACGCTCGACATCCGCTTCGACGTGTGGGCGAGCGAGGCCGCGCTGCACGAGGCAGGCAAGCCGCTCGCCATCGTCGACGAATACCGCGCGGCGGGGAAGACCTACGTGGCCGAGCGCGCGCGCGGCAGCGAGGACAAGGAGCGCCGTGAGGGCTCGAAGGCCGCGCACTACGCCGAGCAGCAGAAGGGCGGCACGTTCCTCGAGACCAGCGCGCTCGGCGACGAGGAAGACCGCGTCATCCTGCGGCACGACGGTACGCCGGTGTACCTGACCGCGGACCTCGCGTACCACCGCGAGAAGTTCGAGCGTGGCTTCGATCGCATCATCGACGTGTGGGGCGCCGACCACGCGGGGCACGTGCCGCGCATCCGCGCCGGTATGCGGGCGCTCGGCCTCGACGACAAGAAGCTCGAGTTCCTGCTCGTGCAGATCGTCCGCTTGCTGCGAAACGGCGAGGAGGTGCGCATCTCCAAGCGCTCGGGCGAGCTGTACGAGCTGAAGGAATTCGTCGACGAGGTCGGCAAGGACGTGGCGCGCTTCGTGTTCCTGATGCGCAGCCCGAACGCGCAGTTCGACTTCGACCTCGAGGTCACGCAGCAGCAGTCGAGCCAGAACCCGGTGTTCTACGTGCAGTACGGGCACGCGCGCACCGTGAACGTGATGAAGAAGGCGGAGGAGAAGGGCGTCCCCTTCGTCGGCCCGGGCGCGCTAACGGACGCGCAGCTCTCGACGCTGGTGCTGCCCGAGGAGCGCACGATCCTGAAGAAGCTGGCGGCCTTCCCCGACGTGGTGGCCGGCGCCGCGGACGCGCTCGAGCCGCATCGCGTGCTCTATTACGCCCAGGACCTCATCGGCGACTTCCACGCCTACTTCACGAAGTACAAGCACAGCGAGCGCATCGTCTCCGACGACGAGAGCAAGACCCAGGGTCGGCTCGCGATGGTGGCGGCGCTCCGGCAGACGCTGAAGAACGCGCTCGGCATCCTCGGCATCGAGGCGCCCGACCACATGACGCATGAGCAGACCGCGTCCCCCGACGAGGACGAGGGATAGGAGAACGTGCATGACGCAGGGATGTGAGGCCCAAGGAGCGCATCGATGGCGAGCATGAGCGACACGATGCCCCCAAGGAGCGTGGCCACGCAGGCGATGTGGGGTTACGCGAAGGCCAGCGCCTCCGCGCTCGTGCTCGGCGCCGCCTTTGGCGGTGGCCTCCTGTTCGGCGCCGCGGACGACGACGACGCGCAGCCCGCGCAGCCCGCGCTCGCCGCGGCCGACGCCAGCACCGACAAGCTCGAGGCCGTGCAGCAGAAGCTACGCCTCGCCTTTCACAAGGAGCTGACCGGCGCCCCGCGCGACAAGCCCCACGGCACACCGGTCACGCCGACCGACATCGTGCACACGGCGGCCGCGCACGCCGTGCCGGCCGCGAGCCCGGTGCCCGAGGCCGAAGAGGCCTCGAGCGGCACCGAGCCCCCGGAGTCCGCGCCGAAGGCCGCCGCGCCCGCGATCGCCGCGGCGACGCAGGACGACGCCGACGACCAGGCGCCGGCCAACGCCGAAGAGCTGGAAGAGCTGATGGCGACGCCGCCGAAGGCCGAGACCGAAGCCGATCGCACGCGCGTCGCCCGCGCGATCGCGAGGGTGCTCGGCGACGACGCGGCCCCAAGCGCCCCGGACGTCGTCGAGAAGGCCAAGCAGATCGCGGCAGCCGAGCAGCCGCGCTACGCCGTGCAGATCGCGTCCACCCCGAGCGAGGAGGGCGCCGCCGCGCTCGTCGAGAAGCTGCGCGGACAAGGCCACGAGGCGCGCATCTCGAAGGTGGACCTGCCCGAGAAGGGCGCGATGTTCCGCGTTCGCATCGGCGGCTTCACGTCGAGGGACGCAGCTTCGGCGTACCGGGAGAAGCTGGGCGAGGGGTTCGTCATCGGGGAGTGAGCTGCGAAGAAAAGTCTCGCGCCGAGCCGCCAAGCCGCCAAGGAAAACACAATGAGTGGTTCCTTGGCGGCTTGGCGGCTTGGCGCGAGATTGTTGCGGTTCGCGTTGCGGGTGACCCTTGCGGACTACGCCCGCGGGGACTCCTCGAATTCCGCGTCGACCACGTCGTCGTCGCCGCCGTCCTTCTTGGTCTCCTCGCCGCCGGGGGCCTCGCCGCCGTCGGGTCCGCCCTCGGCGCCGGGGGGCGGCGTGCCGGCGGCCTTGTACATCTCCTCGGCCATCTTGTGGCTCGCCTTGGTCAGCTCCTCGTGCGCCGTGCGCAGGTCGCCGACCTCCTGGGAGTCGAGCTTCTCCTTGGCCGCCTTGATCGCCTCCTCGACCGGCGTCTTGGCCTCGGCCGAGATCTTGTCGCCGTTCTCGCGCAGGGACTTCTCGAGGCTGTAGACGAGGCTGTCGAGCTTGTTGCGCTCCTCGACGAGCTCACGGCGCTTCTTGTCGTCCTCGGCGTGTGACTCGGCGTCCTTCACCATGTTCTGGATCTCGCTGTCCGAGAGGCCGGAGCTCGCGGTGATGGTGATGTGCTGCTCCTTGGCGGTCGCCTTGTCCTTCGCGTGCACGTTCACGATGCCGTTGGCGTCGATGTCGAAGGTGACCTCGATCTGCGGCACGCCGCGCGGCGCGGGCGGGATGCCCACCAGCTCGAAG
>CAYLZW010000155.1:0-13219 GCA_964388085.1 uncultured Myxococcales bacterium
GCGGGCTGCTTCCCGGTCCTCGTGCAGATGCCCATCTGGTTCGCGCTCTACCGCACGCTGTGGAACTCGGTGGAGCTGTACCAGCAGCCCTTCTTCGGTTGGATCACGGATCTGAGCGCGCCCGACGTCTCGCCGCTGTTCGGCTGGCCGATGCTGCCGCTCGTCGTCGGTGTGCTGATGCTCGGGCAGACTTTGATGCAGCCGCCGCCGCAAGATCAGCCGCAGATGAAGTACGTCATGTGGGGTATGCCCATCATGTTCACGTTCTTCATGCTGCAGATGCCGTCGGGCCTGTCCATCTACATGATCACCAACTCGGTCCTGACGATGGCGCAGCAGTATTACATCCGGCGCAAGTACAAGTAGCGACGTCGAGCGTGCTCGCGCTGTGCACGGCAGCGCCGGCGTGCTCGCGTCGCCCTGACTCGATTCACGTTTGTAAAGAGGCGCCTCGGCGCCGCACGCATTGGGAGTGTCTCGCCTATGGCTCGTCCTCGTCGTCGACACGGTCGTGGTGGCGGAGCGCCTTTCACCGGGGTGCCCGATGGCCTGCAGCCCGGGGATGACGTCGGCAACCGACGCTCCTTCAAGCAGACGCAGCATCCGCCGGACAACCTCGGCAACAAGCGCGATCTCGAAGAGGAGGCGTGGATGCCGAACGACGACGTGGGCAACCGCGTCGACGCCGCGCCCACGCACGAGATCTCCGGCGTGCTCGCGGATCTCGGCGGCCGCGGTCGCCGCCGGAAGAAGGGCGGCCAGCCGCACCAGCGCATGGGCCGCTACATCGTCGGTGGCGTCAACCCCGTGGTCGCCGGCAACGTGCAGCGCGCGGTCGAGGCCATGCGGGAGGCCGACGAGCGCAAGCAGCTCGAGCGTGGTCAGCAGCGCGCCAACGGCGGCGCTCGTTCCGGCGGCGTCGAGCCAGGGCTCGCGGGGGCGGCGCTGTCGCTCAATGGCGTCGACGAGGAGGGCCGTCGCGGTCGCCGTCGCCGGCGCCGCCGCCGTGACGGTCGCGAGCAGGTGGACGGCCAGGCGGCGCAGGAGGTCTCCGAGCGCAGGGCGCAGCGCTTCTTCGACTTCGAGGAGGACGATCGCTTCGAGTACGTGCTGAAGAGCGATCGCGAGCAGAAGCGGCTCGACGCGCACGCCGCCGTCGCCAACGTGCTCACGGGCGCGGGCCGCGACGCCGTGGTGGTCTCGCGCGTGCTCGACGACGACAACCGCCCGAAGGTGATCGTCACCATCGACGAGCGCGGCCCGCAGGGCAGCCTGCCGGAGGAGCGTCGCGGGCGAGGCGCCGGGGAGCCGCTCTTCGTGCTCGGCAACGCCGCGCTCATGAGCCTCAACTACCTCGTGAACAAGATCGTGAACCGCTACCCGGACGATCGCATCCGTCTAGCGATCCTGCCGGCGGCCGACGAGAAGCTCTACCTCGAGAGCCTCGAGGAGCACCGCCGGCAGCAGCGCGTCCAGCAAGCCGAGCCGCAAGCCGAGCAGCCGGCCGAGCCGTCGGCCGAGCCGTCCGCCTCGACGTCGCAAAACGGCGCGGCGGGCAGAGCCGAGCCGGCGCCGGCCGCTCACGAGCCCCCGCTCTCCGAGGAGCCGCCCGCTTCCGCCGCGCTCGAGAGCGCTCGCCCCGCGGCGCTCCCCGAGGAGCCGGCAGCGCCCGCGCAGAGCGTCGAGCCGAAGGCCAAGCGCACGCGGACGACGAAGGTGAAGGCCGCCAAGAAGGCGCCCCAGGACGACGACACCGGTGCCGATGACAGCGCGGCGGCGCCGGCGGCGGCCGACGACGAGCCCGCCCCGGACGCGGGGGCCCGGAAGGCGACGAAAAAGAAGGCGTCCGCTAAGGTGAGCGCGCGATCGCGGTCCACGGATGACGGCGATGACGCGCCCGCGGCCAAGAAGGTCCCGGCGAAGAAGGCGACCGCGAAGAAGGCGACGGCCAAGAAGGCCACCGCCAAGAAGAGCGCGCCGCGGAAGAAGACCTCGTCGGAGGGGTAGGGTCGGAGGCATCGTGAGCGACGCAAAGCAGGCCGAGCAGCTCTGGCTCACCGCGCACGAGAACGTGAAGCAGGGGAACCTCGCGCAGGCCGTTCGTGATCTGTCGACGTGCTACGAGATGCTGAAGGCGCTGAAGGACCCGCGCCTGCCGCAGGTGCACCGCCGCTGGGTCGAGGTGCACAAGCTCTATCAGGAGCGAAAGGCGCGCGCGAAGGCGGCCGCGGCCGCGCAAGCCGCGCCGCAGCCAGGAGCGTCCGTGACGGTCCCCGCCCGTGCGGTCGCTGCACAGCCGATCGCAGCACAGCCGATCGCTGCACAGCCGATCGCAGCACAGCCGATCGCTGCACAGCCGATCGCTGCACAGCCGATCGCTGCACAGCCCGCCGTCGCGCAGCCCGCCGTCGCGCAGCCCGCCGTCGCTCAGCCGATCGCTGCACAGCCCGTCGTCGCCGCGGCGAGCACGGAGCCCGTGCGCGTGGAGCCGCGCTTCTCGCAGGCGGAGGCGCGCACCCTCGGGGAGGAAGCGGAGGCAGCCGCCAACGCGGGTGACCTCGAGCGCGCCATCGCCCTCTACGCTCGCGTCGTCGAGCAGCACCCGTCGAACGAGCTCGCCAAAGAGCGCATGGCCGAGCTGAAGGCCGCCAGCGCGCGCAAGAGCGAGATGTCGGGTCCGCACGCGCGCCCGGCCCACATCGCGGCGTCGCTGCCGAGCTCGTCCGTCGTCGCCGCGCCCGGCGCCGGTACGCCCGCCGGACGCTTCCCGGCGGGGACCGAGGGCGACGTCGCTTTCCTCGAGGCGCTGCTGCAGCAGGTGCAGGAGCGCGGTCGCGCTCGCTGAGGATCGGCCGCTCGTGCGAGACGTCATCGTTCGTGCCGTCGCTCGCCGCAGCGAGCCGGACGTGCGCTCGCGCATCGGCATCGGCACCGACGTCTACCGCCTGGTGCACGACGCCGCCGACGGCGTCCCCGGTGTCGTCGTCGATCGCTACGGCCCCGTGGCGCGCGTGGAGCTCTACGACCCCGGCCTGGTGGGCGAGGTGGACGCCATCGCGCGCGCGCTCGGCGACGCGGTACCGGGCCTCGAGGGCGTGGTCGCGCTCTCCCGCGACCGGCGAGGCAAAGGCCGCTTATGGATCGCGGCGGGTAAGGTGCCCGCCGCCCACGTGGTGTTCGAGGACGGCTGGCGCTACCTCGTGCGCACCGCCGACGAGGACGCGGTGGGAACGGGCGTGTTCGTCGACCACCGCGAAGGCCGCCGCATGGCCCGCGCGCGCGCGTTCGGACGACCGGCGCTGAACCTCTTCGCGCACGCCGGCGGCTTCGGCGTCGCGCTCGCGACGGGGGGCGCGAGCCGGGTCGACCACGTCGACGCCGCGCGAAAGTGCGCGCCCTGGGCCGCGCTGAACCTGTCGCTGAACGGCTTCGATCCGCGCGCGCACCGCTTCTTGGTCGACGACGCGCTGAAGGTGCTGAGGCGCGCCGCTCGACGCGGGCCGCGCTATGGCGTCATTGTGTGTGATCCTCCTACCACCGCGCTCGACCCCAAGGGCAAACGCTTCCTCGCGCGCGAGCGCCTGCACGAGCTCGCCGAGGACGCCTGTCGCGCGCTGCTCGACGGGGGCGCGCTGGTGCTGTCGACGAACGACCGAGGGGTGCTCGTAGACGACGTCGCCGCCGAGGCGCGGCGCGGCGCGAAGGCGGCCGGGCGCACGGTGCGCGACGTGCTCGAGGTGCCGCTCGGGCCCGATCTGCCGTCGTCACGCGACGCCGCGCTACGACCCATGCGCGGCGTGTGCCTGGAGGTGGCGTGAAGCGGTCTCGATGAGGCACCATCCGCTTCATGCGCTCCTCGCACCGCACCGCCCTGCACAGCGCCGCCTTCGTCGTCGTGGTCGGCCTGGCCGCCGGCGCCTTCGCGAAGGCGCCCTTCGCGCCGCCGAGCGACGCGCTCATCCTCGAGCGCATCCGCGCGGCGCAGCACGACCAGGACCTCGCCGATCGCCTGCGCGTGGTCAGCGATCCCTTCCTCGGCGCGCCCTACGCGCTCTCGCCGCTCGGCGAAGGGCAGGGCGAGGATCCCGATCCGCGCCTCCGCTACGACGCCTTCGACTGCACCACCTTCGTCGAGACGACGGTCGCGCTCGCCATCGCCAAGGACATTGGCGAGGCGCGCCGCCTGCTCGATCTCATCCGCTATCGGCACGGCGAGCCGGGGTTCCTCGCGCGCCGACACTTCCCCGAGGCCGAGTGGATCCCCGAGCTGCAGGAGCTCGGCTTCCTCGAGGACATCACGCGCCAGGTGGGCGGCGACAACGTCGTGGTCGAGAAGAAGCGCCTCGACGCCGCGGTGTGGGAGCGACGCAAGCGGCCCTCTCACCTCGAGCTGCCCGCGGCGCGCATCCCGAGCGGTGACTTCGCCCTCGACGTCTGGCCGCTCGACGACGCGCGCGCGCACCAGCGACGCATCCCGCCGGGTACGCTCTTGAACCTCGTGCGGGTCGACTTCAAGTCCGTGCCCGTGCGCGTCAGCCACCAAGGCATCGTCATCGAGAAGAAGGGCGCGCTGTATATGCGCCACGCGGCGGACCGCATGTTCCACTCGGTCGTCGACGAGCCGCTCGATCACTTCTTCTTGCGCATGCAGAAGTACAAGAAGTGGCCGGTGGCGGGCGTGAACCTCGCGCGCGTGCAGGAGCCCGCCGGCTGGCGCGGCCTCATGGCGGCCGCGGCGAAGAGCGACGACGACGAGCACGCCGCCAAAGGCGAGCTCGAGCAGCGCCTCGAGGCCGTGAAGCAGTAGCGGGCCGCCGGGCGCCTCCGGCCGGCTCTACCGGCGCGCGTCCGCGTGCGTCACGTCGAACCAGAGCTCGAGCACGGCGCCGTCCCCTTCACACTCGGCGCGGCGGTGCACGAGGCGGCTCTGCTCCTTGCGCACGGAGCGGATGGCGACGTCGACGTAATGCGCGTCGCGCTCCGGTCCGCAGGCGAGCGAGGAGATGACGGAGGCCGGCTCGCGCAGATCCTCCACCGCGATGGGCAGCTCGGGAGAGCGGCCGAAGCGCGGGTCTTCTTCGACGCGCATGGCCGTGAGCGTGCTGCGCGCGCGCACCTGGCGCGACTCGAGGTCATCGTCGGCGGGCGCGCGGCCCGCGGCGAGCTCCGAGGCTACGAGGAAGCCGAGCAGCGCGTCCCGCCGCCCGTCCTCGTCGTCGATCTCGGAGCAGGACTCGGCGCGCATCCAATAGAGGTTCGCGCGGCCCTTGTCGGTCAGGTAGTCGGTGCCGAGGACCGCGCCGTACAGCGCCACGGCGACGCGATGCTGGCCGTCGGCGGCGGCCTCGAAGGCGCGCTCGAGCATGCCGCGCGCCTCGAGGCGGCTCTCGGGGCGCTTCACGTCGGGCGCGGGCAGGAGATCGGAGCTGCCTCGCGGCGCCCCTCGGCGGGCGTCCGTGACGGTGGGCGCTGGCCCCGGCGCGGCGTCGCTGCCATGCGCGCAGGCGACGCTGACGAGGGGGAGGAGTGCGGCGCCGCACGCAAGGGCGCGCGCGACGGTTCGGCTCGCTGGGCGGAAAGGCATGTCGTCACGCTACCAGGCGCCGGCCGGCCCTGTCCCGGCAGGGCCGATTTGTGCCAGTCTCCTCGACGAGATCGCCCTCAGGACGCGCCGGGTCATAGGGTGGAGGACCCATGTATGTGATGGTCGCATTGATGCTCGCCGCTCAGGCCGCTTCCGGCGCTGAGACGAGCGCACCCGATCCCTCGACGTCGAGCAGCGCGGAGAGCGTCGCCGATCCGCGGGCGCCCGAGACAGCGGCCCCGAGCGCCGCGCCGGCACCGGCGTCCCCTGTCGCTTCCGGCGCCGCGGCGACGTCGAGCGTGGCCGCGGAGATCTCCGTGGACGCGATCGTCGACGACGTCATGGCGCGCGCGCTCGACGCCGTGCGGGTGGCCGTGCCGCCGGTGCAGGACAGCGACCGCGCGCGCGGCGAGGTGCTGCAGCTCCGCGTCGTGCGCGCGCTCATCGACCGCGGTCGCGAGGAGGTGGTGACGCCCGCGATGGTGCAGCGGGCGCTCGGCGACGCGGGCGCGAGCGCGCTCGCCGGTGACCTCGCGCCGCTGAAGGCGCTCTCGGCCGATCATGTGCTGCTCAGCGAGGTCGTCGACGCCGGTGGCGAGGTGCGGCTGCGCTTGAAGCTCCTGCACGTCGAGACCGGCGCCGTGCTCGCCGAGAGCAGCGGCGTGCTCTCGGCCGCCGCCACCGCGACCAGCGCGCGCGCGACCACCGTGCGGCGCGGCATCGACGCCGCCGTGGATCAGCTCTCGGCCGCGCTCGCGAAGCTGCCCGGCGACGTGCGCTACCAGCGCGTCGTGGTCGCCCCCCTCGAGGCGCAGGGCGAGGCGGTGAGCGCCGGGCGCGTCGATCGCTTCGTGCAGGCGGAGCTCGGCGAAGGGCTGCGCCAGCGCGGCTACCTCGTCGTCGAGCGCGACCGGCTCTCGAGCGCCATGGCGCAGCTCACGCTGGCGGCGCAGCTCGGCGAGAGTGACGCGCCCGAGCTCGGCAAGATGCTCGACGCCCAGGCGATCGTGCTCGGCAGCGTGTCCGAGGCGGGCGAGGCCTTCGTGCTCAGCTTGCGCGCGGTCGGCACCGAGGGCGGCGCCGTGCTCGGCGCGGCGGACGCGCGGCTCCCGCGTGAGGGCGTCGTCACGCTGGCGTCCGACGCCATCGAGACCCGCTCGGCCGGCGAGGCCTTCTTCCGCTCCGCCGTGGCCCCCGGCTGGGGACAGTTCTACAATCGTCAATCCGTGAAGGGCGCCGCCTTCGGCGTGGCCACCTACGGCGCGGCCCTGACGACGGTGGGCCTCGGCGTCAGCACGGCGGTGCTGGCCTCGCTCTACGACAACTACAGCCCGGCCGACGGCGTCACTCCGCAGCAGGCGGGCCAGGAGGCGAAGGGCCTGCGCGAACAGGCGAACGTGCTGTTCACCACGACGGCCATCTCCGGCGGCCTCACGGCGCTCTTGTGGAGCGCCGGCGCCGTGGACGCGCTGCTCGACGGCATGGCCTACGAGTGACGACGGCGACCGAGGGAGCGAGGCGCGTTGGCCGCGGCTTGACCTGGCGCGGCGTGCAACCTGACGATACGAATACGATTTTCACTCTCAACTCCGCCCCGAGGGGGTGAGAGAGCGAGGCGGCGACAGTGCACGAACCGACCGACGACGGCCGACAGCGCGCGGACAAGGGTGTACGCTCGCGCGCTCCTGCCGAGCCAGGAGCCGACGTCGAGGGTTATGCGTCCGTGCCGCAGCCGGATCCAAACGAAGTCCTGCGCAGCTACATCAACGAGCACGGCCTCAAGTCGAGCCGCCAGCGCGAGGTCATCGCCGAGGTCTTCTTCGAGGCCGGCGGGCACCTGAAGGTCGACGAGCTGCTCGAGCGGGTGCGCGCGGTCGACCCCAAGATCGGCCAGGCGACCGTCTATCGCACCATGAAGCTGCTCACGAAGTGCGGCCTGGCGCAGCCGCGGCACTTTGGCGACGGGCACACGCGCTACGAGCCGGTCGCGCCCGACGACGAAGAGCACCACGATCACCTGATCTGCGACTCCTGCGGGCGCATCGTCGAGTTCATGGACGAGCGCATCGAGGAGCTGCAGGAGGAGGCGGCGGCCGCGCACGGCTTCTCCGTCACGCACCACAAGATGGAGCTGTACGGCCTCTGCCCCGCTTGCCGGAAGAGCGGCTCCCGTCGTCGTCGCAAGGCCGAGCACGTCTGAGCCCTGGTCCTGCCGTTCGGCTCGCGGGCTGCGTCCGCCGGAGGGCCGCGCCTCGCCGGAGGAGCGGGCGGCCGAGCCCCGGTCAATATTGATAATGATTCTCCCTATTGAGTTTTCGCGGACCGTGCACTAGCAAGCGGTCAGCGGCGGCGCTCTCGCGGTCGCGCTCATGGCGGAGGCAAATGTGTCGCGAAGGCTCCCTCTCCTCGTCGTCGCGGCGCTCGCCTGCGCAAGCACCGGCTGTCCGCCCGAGCAGTCTGGGCCCGACCCGCGGGACGAGCTGCGGACGCGCGTGCTCACGAGCGTGGCGGACGAGATCATCCTGCCGACGCTGCGGAGCTTCGCGGACGCGAGCGAGACCCTCGCCGATGCGTGCGCGGCGTGGGCCGCCGAGAGCCCGCCGGGGGAGGCGAGCGCGGCGCGAACGAGCGCGCAGGCCGCCTTCCACGGCGCGATGGAGCTCTGGCAGGAAGCGGAGCTCCTGCAGGTGGGCCCGGCGGGGGCCATGGGCAAGGTGATGGGCGGGCAGGACCTGCGCGACGAGATCTACTCGTTCCCGACGACGAACCCCTGCGGCGTCGACGAGGAGCTGGTCGAGAACGTGTTCCGTGACGCGGGCTTCTTCGAGCGCGAGGCGGTGAACCGGGCGGGTCTCGCCGTGCTCGAGTACCTGCTGTTCGTCGAGGGTGACGCGAACGCATGCGCCGCCGCGCGACCCATCAACGCGGAGGGCACCTGGACGGCGCTCGGCAGCGACGAGATCCGCCAGCGGCGGGCCGATTACTGCGCGGCTGCCTCCGCCCACCTCGTCGCCGACGCGCAGCGACTACGAGACGCCTGGGAAGAGAGCGACGGTGACTTCCGCGCGCAGCTCGTCGCTCCGGGCGGGGCCGACGCCGTGTACGCGAGCCCGAGCGAGGCCCTGGACGCGCTCTACCAGGCGATCTTCTACCTCGAGCTCGTCGTGAAGGATCGCAAGCTCGCCGTGCCCGCGGGGTTGCACGTGCTGTGCGCGACCGAGAGCTGCCCCGAGCTCGTCGAGTCGCCCTACGCCAAGCGCTCGAAGGAGAACATCGCCGCCAACCTGCGCGCCTTCGAGAAGATCTTCCTCGGGCAGGCGGACCCGGACGGCAGCGACGGAGCCGGCTTCGATGATCTGCTCGCGGACGCGAACGCCGGCGAGCTCGCCGAGGACATGAAGGCCGACATCGACGCCGCCGAGGCCGCGCTCGCCGCCTTCGAAGGCAGCCTCGAGGACGCGCTGGTCAGCGACGTCGAGCGCGCCCGCGCGCTGTACGCCACGGTGAAGGTCGTTACCGACGACCTCAAGACGCAGCTGCCGTCCGTCCTCGGGCTGCGCGTGCCGCAAGAGGGCGCCGGCGACAATGACTGAGGCCGGCCGCCCTCCGTTTGTTCAGCGCGCGCGATCGGCCGCGCTCCGTCCCGTCGACGTGGCGTCGCTCGCGGTGCTGCGCATCCTGTTCGGCGCGCTGCTCTTCGTCGGCACCAGCCGCTTCGTGCTGCAAGGGTGGGTGGAGCGCCTGTACGGGCAGCCGACCTTCTTCTTCAAGTACTGGGGCTTCTCGTGGGTGGAGGTCTGGCCGCTGTGGGGCATGTACCTGCACTACGCCGCCCTCGTCGTGCTGGCGCTCTTCATCACGCTCGGCTTGTTCTATCGCGCGGCCGTCACGCTGTTCCTGCTGCTGTTCACCTACCTGCAGCTCATGGACGTGACGAACTACCTGAACCACTACTACCTCGTCGTGCTGCTGCTCGGCCTCATGGCGCTGTTGCCCATGAACGCCGCCTTCTCGCTCGACGCGCGACGACGACCGAAGCTCGCGCGGGCGTCCGTGCCGGCCTGGATGATCTGGCTGCTGCGCTTTCAGGTCGGCGTCGTCTACCTGTTCGCGTCGCTCGCGAAGGTCGGCCCCGACTGGCTGCTGTTCGCGCAGCCGCTCGGCATCTGGCTCGGCACGAAGACGCACCTGCCGTTCATCGGCGCGCTCCTCGAGCTGCCGTTCTCGGTCTGGCTGTTCAGTTGGGCGGGCTTCCTCTACGACCTCACCATCGTGCTCTGGCTCTCGTGGCCGCGCACGCGGCCCTTCGCGTACCTGACGGTGCTCGTCTTTCATGGGCTCACGAGCGTGTTCTTCGCCATCGGCATGTTCCCCGTGATCATGGCGGTGTCGACGACGGTGTTCTTCTCCCCGTCGTGGCCGCGGCGCTTTCTCCGCGGCGCCGCCGCCGCGCCGCCCTCGCTCGCAGCGACGCCCACGCCCGGCGGGTGGACGCGCGCACAGCGCCTCGGCGCCCTGGCCTTCGCGCTCTACGCGCTCGTGCAGGTGGGCTTGCCACTTCGACACCTCGCGTACCCTGGAGATGTGCTCTGGGGCGAGCAGGGCATGCGCTTTTCGTGGCGCGTCATGGTGCGCGAGAAGGACGGCGCCGTGACCTATCGCGTGCGGCAGGTGTCGACGGGACGCGAGTGGCTCGCGAGCCCGCACGACTACCTGACCTGGCGCCAGGTGCACGAGATGAGCGGCCAGCCCGATCTCATCCTGCAGCTCGCGCAGCACATCGCGCGTGACTTCGAGCGCCGCGGCAAAGGGCCGGTGGAGGTGCGCGTCGACGCCACGGCCTCGCTGAACGGCCGAGCGCCGGCGCGCCTCATCGATCCGGACGTGGACCTGACGAAGATCGACGACGGCATCGGCGTGGCGCGCTGGATTCTGCCCGCGCCCGAGACCCCTCCGCTCCTGCCCCGAGGAGCGCCTGCCTTGTTCGTTCAGACAAAGGGCCAGTGATGACGCGCGCACGCGGTCTCGTTCTGCGTCTCTCCCTCTGGCTCGCCGCGCTCGCGAGCCCCAGCGCCCTCGCCGAGGACCCGCCTCCGGCTCCGCAGGAGGGCGAGGACGACGCTGCCGTCGACGAGTGGGGCCAGCCGCTCGAGGGCGAGCTCGCTGCCGGCGAAGAGCCTGTGCTCGGTGACGTCCCGGCGGACGATTTCGCGGCAGCCGCCGACGCGCCGACCGCGGAGCACGGCACGACCATCGTGGGCGATCGACGCGCCCGCCGTCGGGTGGCCGGCTCGGCGCACATCATCGACCAGGAGGCGCTCGAGCGGCTCGAGTACGACGACGTGCACCAGATCCTGCGCCGCGTCCCCGGCGTCTATCTGCGTGACGAGGACGGCTTTGGCCTCCGGCCCAACATCGGCCTGCGCGGCGCCAGCTCCGATCGCTCGAGCAAGATCACGCTGCTCGAGGACGGCGTGCCGCTCTCGCCGGCACCCTACAGCGCGCCGGCCGCGTACTACTTCCCGCTCGCCACGCGCGTCATCGGCGTCGAGGTGTTCAAGGGGCCCGCCTCCATCCGCCACGGACCGCAGACCATCGGCGGCGCCATCAACCTGCGCACGCGCCGCATCCCCTGGGGCGCGGACGGTGGCATCGACCTCGCGGTGGGCGCCTACGAGAGCGGCAAGGCGCACGCCTTCGTCGGCTACGGCGACGAGAACGTGGGCATCCTGCTCGAGGGGCTGCAGCTCTCGTCCGGCGGCTTCAAGCAGCTCGACGGCGGCGGGCCTACGGGCTTTCGGCGCAACGACGTCATGCTGAAGGCGCGGCTCTCCACCGCGCCGCTCCGGGCGGTGCAGCACGCGCTCGAGCTCAAGCTCGGCTATGGCGACGAGGACTCGCACGAGACCTACCTCGGCCTCAGCGAAGAGGACTTCCGGCAGAGGCCCTATCGTCGCTACCGCGGCAGCCAGCTCGATCACATGCAGTGGCACCGCACGCAGGCGCAGCTCCGCTACCGCTTCGCGTGGGACGCGCTCGACGTGCAGGTGGTCGCCTACCGGCACGACTTCCATCGCGCCTGGCAGAAGCTGAACCGCTTTCGTGCCGGTCCGAGCTTGAACAGCGTGCTCGCCTACCCGGACGCCGGGCGGTCGGCCATCTACTACCAGGTGCTCAGCGGCGCGGCCGACAGCAACGGCCCCGAGCAGGCGCTGATGCTCGGCACCAACGATCGCACCTTCGTCTCGCAAGGCATCGAGGCGCGGGGACACCTCGCGCTGCGCACCTGGATCCTCGAGCACGTCCTCGAGGTCGGCGCCCGCCTGCACGAGGACCACATCGATCGCCTGCACACCGAGGACTCCTTCTTGATGCAGAGCGGCCGCCTCGTGCCGGACGGCCGCCAGACCGTCGTCAACGTCGACAGCCGCGCGTCGGCCATCGCGGGCGCGCTCTACGTCACCGACGAGGTCCGCTTCGGCGCCTTTCTCGGCGAGCTCATCGTCGCCCCCGGCCTCCGGCTCGAGCTCATCCGCACCCAGCTCGACGACCACAAGGCCGCCGAGGCGAACGCAGGCGGGCTCGTCGACACGAGCGCCAACAGCGCGTGGCAGCTCGCCTGGCTGCCCGGCATCGGCGCCTCTTGGCAACCGCTGCCCTTCCTCGGCCTCCTCGCGGGAGTGCACAAGGGCTTCTCGCCGGTCTCTCCGGGACAGCCGCAGGAGGTGCAGGCCGAAGAGGCGTGGAGCTACGAGAGCGGCGTGCGCCTGTTCTCGGGCGAGAACGAGGCAGAGCTCATCGGCTTCGCGAGCCACTACAGCAACATCACGGGGGAGTGCACGATGTCCTCCGGCTGCTCCGACGCCGAGCTCTACCGCCAGTTCAACGGCGGCGCGGCGCTCGTGTACGGCCTCGAGGCCATGGCACGGCAGAGCGCGCACGTGTTCGGCGTGACCCTGAACGCCGACCTCGTCTACACGCTCACGCTCTCGCGCTTCCTCTCGAGCTTCGTCTCGAGCAGCCCGCTGTTCGGCAGCGTCGAGGAGGGGGACGAGCTGCCCTATGTGCCGCTGCACCAGGGCTCGCTCCTCCTGGGCGCTCAGTGGCGTGGCCTGGACGTCGCGCTGGTCGGCACCGTCGTCGGCGCCATGCGGGACGTACCGGGACAGGGAGCGCTCGAGGTCGGCGAAGGCACCGATCCGGCTCTGCTCCTCGACGCGTCCGCCTCGTACCGGCTGTTCTCCGCCGGCCAGCTCTACCTGCGCGCGGACAACCTGCTCGGCAGCGAGCACGTCGCGGCGCGCCGGCCCTTCGGCGCTCGGCCGGGCAAGCCGCGCTCCTTCTTCGTCGGCTACAAGCACGACTTCTTCTGACGTGGCAGGCGCAGCGCCCGCCCGCGTCGCGCGGGCGCTCGAGAGGCGCGCCACTCGGGAGGCAGGTCACTCGGGAGGCGGGTTGTCAGCCTGCTGCGCGCGTACCTCGGCGAGGCGCTCCCGCAGCTTCGCCTGGATCTGCGACAGGTCGCCGTCCATGGTCATCTCGCGCTCGAGGCTGGCGAGCTCGTCGTCCTCGGGGCCGCCGAGCTCCTCGTCGAGCACCTCGAACACCTCGATGGCGTCGCGCTTGCCCTTGATG
>CAYLZW010000156.1:0-13124 GCA_964388085.1 uncultured Myxococcales bacterium
AGCTCACCATCGTCAACAACACCGAGGCCGCGGTGCAGGTCATCGCGCAGGGCGCCGCGTTCGACTTCATCTGCGTCGACGTGGACCTGCCGACGCACGGCGGGCTGTGGCTGCTCGAGCAGATCGCGCGCGCCCTGCCCCGCTCGCACCGCGTGCTCCTCAGCAGCCCGCGCCCGCAAGACTTCCCCGCGCTGCGCGAGCGTGGCCTCGCGCATGACGTCGTGCGCAAGCCCGTGCTGATCGACAACCTGGCGGCCCTCATCATGGGCGCGTCGTCGGCCGGCATGCCCACGCAGGGCTGACGGATGCAGGGCTGACGGATGGCCGAGCGGCGTTCGTTCGCCTCGCGGCTGTTGTCCTGGCGCGGCGACGATCGGGACGGCAGCGTCGAGGGCGAGCAAGACCGTTCGGCCGTCACCGAGCGGCTGCGGCTCGCGCGCGATCCTGCCTACTGGCGCGCGCTGGCGGCGAGCTTCGACGACAGCATGAGGCGGCCCGGCATCGACGAGCAGCTCACGTTCGCGCGCGCGGCCTCGCCCACCGGTCGCGAGCCCCTCGTGGAACGCACCGGCACCGACGGCTTCTTCGTCACGCCGCCCCTCGTCGACGAGCCGGCGCTACGCCGCGCGCTCGCCGCCCTCGAGGTCGTCGAGCGCGCGGGCTGGCCGCTCGTGTTCGCCTTCGTCTACGACGAGCTCTGGCGCTGCCTGCGCGCGCCCGCGCTGCTCGGCCTCGTACACGAGCTGCTCGGAGACGACGCGCGGCAGCTGCCGGGCGTGTGGGTACACCGCGTGTCCCCCCTCGCGGGCGCGCGCGGCTGGGGTCCCCACGTCGACGTGCCCGGGCCCGCGCGGCGCATGCCGGACGGCGCCCCGAGCCGCCTCACGGCCTGGCTCGCGCTCAGCGACGCCACCCTCGACAACGGCTGCCTCCATGTCGTGCCCGCCCCGTTCGCGCGCGAGCTCACGGCGCTGGCTTCGCAAGGTGGCTTTCACGAGGCCGAAGAGGCGGACATGAACGACGTCATCCGCCTCCTGCACGGCGTACGCGCCCTGCCCGTCGCCGCCGGCTCGCTGGTGGCCTGGCGCCTCGACGTGCTGCACTGGGGCGGCGTGAGCACCGGCGAGGCGAGCGCCGCGCGCGTGGCCCTCAGCTTCGAGCTCGCGCACGCGGACGCCCCGCCCTCGCTCGACGAGGAGCCGAGCTTCGCGCTGTCTGCGCCGGTGACGTTTCGGCAGCGGCTCGCGGTCATCGGGCGCGGGCTCCTCGCGTACGGCAAGGCGGCGGACCGGGAGCCCTTCGCGTACCGCTTCGTCGAGCTCGGCAGGGATCTCGTCGACGAGCATCGCTGACGCGAGACAAGCTGATGCGAGGCGAGGGGGGCTCGGTGCCCTACGCACCTGAGCGTCACGACGAGGACCGTCACAACGAGAAGCGCTCCTTCAGCTCCGTCGCCACGCTGGTCACCGAGCGCTCATCGATGTCGATGATGACGTCGGCGCACTCGTAGCCGAGCGCGCGCTTGTGAAAGAGCGGCAGCAGCTCGGCGGGCGACGACGGCGCGCCGAGCAGGAACGCCGGGTAGCAGCCGGGGGAGGCCTCGAGGTCGCGCGCGATGCCGGCGTAGAGCGCGTCGAGCTGGGCGCGCAGGTAGACGAGCGTGGCTCCCTCGAGGACGGCCTTGCGGTTCTCGGCGCTCATGAGCGTGGCGTCACCGAGCATGAGGACGCCGGCCGGCCGCTCGGCGAGGGCCTTCAGGAGCAGCGCGTCCTCGAGGGCGGTGACCGCCTGCTCGCCCGCGCGCAGCGTGAGCTCGGACAGCGAGCAGCCGGCCCTGTGCTCGACCCAACGCAAGAGCTCGATGCCGGGCAGGCCGGTCCTCGACGTCAGCGCGTTGCCGATGCGCGACACACCGGCGCCGAAAAAACCCGTGAGCGCCAGCGGACGCTCGAGCGCGCGCTCTGGGTAGCCGTCGTAGTAGTCGCGCACCGAGCCCTCGCGCATGGCGCCTCCGCACCCCTCGCAGGAGAATAGGCTCTCGCGCGGCGGACGACGACGAGCACCGAGCAGCGAGCAGCCAGCGGCCTGGGGGGCGGCTGACCTGGCGGATCCACGCGCGTGCACGGCGCGCGGCAGATTTTTTTCCGCCGTCCGCGCGCGCGCCGCACCGAGCACGACGCTGTGGCAAAGACCCCCACGACACACAGGCGCGGAGTCGTGCCCGGCGCTGCGCGCAGAGATCGTGGCACGCGCGCCTGTGTCAGCCGACCCTGGCCGTCGTCCTCGTGGGGCGCGCAGCACACGCGCTTCACACCGCTGCCGCTCACCCGCTCCCCGACGTCACCCGCCGCCCTTGTCAAAGCGGTTCCGCTTCGGTTTGATCCGCGACAATGCGGTGACAGACCGAACGTAGGGTGGGGTTCCTAAGACGGGACCTTCGGTGGCCGTCCGCCAGGAGCGCACGTGAACGACAGCATGGCCGAGAGCATCGAGCGAGAGAACAGCGCGACGACGAGCGCGCGCCCGAAGGTGCGCTTCGCGCCGCGCGGCACCGGCTACCACGCCGAGCTGAAGCGCCGCGTCGACGCGTACTTCGAGGACAAGCGCCTCTCGAAGCGCGGCAACGCCGCCATGGCGCTGAAGAGCGTGTTCTGGTTCGGCCTCACGCTGTTTTTGTGGGCGCTCATCGTCTTCGTGCCCTTCGGCGCCTGGACGTCGCTGCTGCTCGCCATGGCGCTCGGCTTTTCGCTGGCCTGCATCGGCTTCAACATCGGTCACGACGCCATCCACGGCGCCTACGCCGAGCGTCCCTGGCTGAACAGCCTGTTGAGCTGGTCCTTCCAGCTGCTCGGCGCCTCGGCGTACACGTGGGCCATCTCCCATAACGTCGTGCACCACACGTACACGAACGTGCCCGGCCACGACGGTGACATCGAGCCCGGCCCGCTGCTTCGCTTCCACACCGCGCACCCCCTCCGGCCCGCGTACCGCTTCCAGCACCTCTACGCCTGGCCGCTGTACTGCTTCGTCTCGCTCATCTGGGTGTTCACCAAGGACTTCGAGCAGATCGCGCGCCCGGACCCGCGCTCGGGCAAGCGCGCGCCGCTGTCGGCCTGGCTGAGCGTGCTCGCCGCCAAGGCGTTGCACGCCGGCTTCCTCGTCGTGCTGCCCATCGTGCTCATCGATCGCTTCGCGCTCTGGCAGATCGCCGTCGGCTACTTCGCCATGCACGCGGTGGGCGGCTTCACGCTCTCCATCGTGTTCCAGCTCGCGCACGTCGTCGAGGGCGCGGAGATGCCGAGCACCGCGCGCGACGGCTCCATCAGCGACTCGTGGGCCGAGCACCAGATGCGCACGACGGCGAACTTCGCGCGTGGCAGCTTCTTCGCGCAGTTCATCTGCGGCGGGCTCAACTACCAGATCGAGCACCACCTCTTCCCGAGGATCTGCCACGTGCACTACCCGGCCATCGCGCCCATCGTCATCGAGACGGCGAAGGAGTTCGGGCTGCCCTACATCGAGTACCCGACGTTCATGAGCGCCGTGGTCTCGCACGCGCGCATCCTGAAGCAGCTCGGCACGGCGCCGCAGCGCGAGGAGGCGGCCGAGCCACAAGCGCTCGCCTCGGCGGCCTGACGGCGCCGCGCGCCGACGTGGCGCTGCCCGGTTACATGCGCTCCATGCGCAAGTAGCGGCGCAGGTCCGGGAAGCTCCTCGCGAAGAGCGCGAGGCCGGCGAGCGCTGCGGCGCCGAGCACGCCGCCGCCCAGCCACTTCAGGGCGCGGTACCTCGCCGCGGCCGTGCGTTCGCGCTCCTCTCGCTGGCTCGGCGGCGACGTCGAGCGGGTGGGCTCGACCACGATGTCACTCATAGGCTCCTCCTCGTCGTCGCCGCGGGCGGCGACGCGAGCTCGCCGTGCAGGAGCTCGCGGATGAGGCCCAGCGCGGGCGTCACCGCGCGCTCGACGGGCGCGCTCAGCCCGATGCCGTCGTCGAGGACGGCGGGCTCGCACCCGACGAGGAGAACGCGAGGAAGCTCCCCTCCCATGGAACGTACCGAGGCGAAGACCTGCGGCAGGTCCATGCCGTGCGCGTCACCCGCCGCCGCGCCCTCCACGTCGTCGAGCGCCGGCTCGAACAGGCAGAGCGTGCCCGGATCGGCGCCGCGCGCGAGCGCGTCGATGACGAGCAGCGTGCCGACGCCGCTCAGCAGCTCGAACGCGAGGTGCACGCCGCGGATGCCGTAGTCGCGCGCGACCACCCCGGCCGGCAGTGACATCGGCGCCAGCCGCTGGGCCACGACGACGCCGAAGCCGTCGTCCTGCCGGAGCAGGTTGCCGACGCCGGCGATGAGCACGCGCGGGCCGGACGTCACGCCGCGTCCTCGCCGTCACGCCGCGCGTCGTCAGCGCCGCCCTGGACACGCGGGGGCGCGTCCGCCAGCAGCTCGACCTCGTCGAGCTCGTAGTAGTGGAAGCGGCCGTACCAGCGGTTCAGCTCGGCGGCGGGGTCGTCGTCGACGGTCACGGCCACGAACACGCGGCCGTCCACGTCGTGCGCGAGCCGCTCCACGGTGGCTGAGCGGCCGGCGAAGAGGGCGTCCTGCGCGTCGCTGCGGCGCCGTCCGGGGCGCAGCCGCACGCGGGCGCCCACCGCGATGGGCTCACGCCCGCCCTCGACGCCGCGCTCGCGAACGGCCCCGTGCAGGCGCGCCATGCGCTCGGGCGTCATGGCCTCGACCCGCGCGAGCAGCGCCGCCGAGCGCTCGTCGGTGGCGCGCACCTGCCGCTTCTCGTCGTCGGTGAGCGCCTGGGTACGCAGCGTCAGCAGCTCGTCGATCTCGGTGGCGTCGAAGAAGTCGCCCGGGCTCTCGGGCGCGATGCAGGGGTGGTCGTACAGGATGATGGGGGAGGCGAGCAGCAGATCGCGCTCCCCCTCGGCGCCGAGCAGCACGGGAAACACTCCGACATTTTTGCAACTGTCAGCACCGGCCTGCGCCCAGCCCGGCGGATCCTGCAGGGAGACGAAGGCGCCGTCGCGGGCGGCGAGCAAGAGGTGCGTCGACAGGCACGAGCCCTTCGTGACCTCGTCGCGCGGCGCGGCGGTGTCGCGCCAGTCCGTGAGGTTCTCGACCCTGATCTCGAGCCGCGCCAGCGGGCGCTCCGCCGTGAGCGCGCTGCCGACGACGCAGAGGCGGCCCTGTAGCGCCCAGCGCTCGCGCGTCACGCGGCCGAGCGTCGCGCCCGCCTCGTCGCGCACGAGCTCGCGGACGCGGCTCGCCGGCACCTCGAAGGGGATGTGCAAGGCCCCGCGTAGGGCGTCTTCCAAGCGCAGCTCGAAGTCGATCTCGTGCGTGGCGGCCTCGTCCCAGGCGAGCCAAAGACGGCCGCCCGCCTCGAGCGCCTGCACCTCTTCGAAGCCCGCTTGGGTCAGGCGCTCGATGCTGCGGCGCTCGCGCTGCAGAAAGCGCAGCCGGCCGCGCACGCGGGTCCGCCCGTTCGCCTCGACGAGGCAGTGCGCGCATAGCCACCAGGAATCCCCGCCGCCCGCTTCGCTCCAGGCGCGCGGCGCCAGCACGCCGAAGGACCAGCGGTAGCGGTTCTTCAACGACGACGCGCGATAGGGGTAGAGGACGTAGCCCTCGAGGAGGACGGCGTCGGCGATGGCGCTGGCGCGCTCGAAGGTCATGAGCTGGCTCCTCGCTCGTCCGGGCAGGGCTTGGCGCGCGCGCGCAGCGACGTGAAGAACGCCTCGATGTCGCGGCGCGCGTCGTCGCCGCCGTCAAAGCCGCGCCAGGCTCGGCGGATGCGTCCGACGAGCTGGTAGCAGTCGTCGATGGGCGCGAGGAAGCACTCGAGCACCACCTGAGCGCGGCGGCCGTAGACGAGGAGCGCCTCGGTGTCGGGCGCGAGCGCGCGCACGAGCGCGCAGGTCTCGCCGAGCTGCTCGACGTCCGCGCTCCGGAGCGCGGACTCGGTCGGCCCCGCGGGGCTTGGATAGACGGCCGTCCACTGCTCGTGCCGCGAGCTCTTGAACAAGAAGGCGAGCTGCACCGGCACGCCGAGCGCGGCCAGCCGTGACGACGTCAACGCGAGGCTCGGCTGCACGAGGACGCGGCGCGGCACGGTCCGATAGCGCCCGTCCTGTTGGCGCTCGAACAGCAGCGAGCAGGGCTTGCACGCGCACAACAAGGCGCGCTCCTCGAGGTCGACGACATGCGCGTGCGCCGCGCCGACCGGGGCCGCGCACAGCTCGCAGCGGGTCTCGTCGTCGTGCGCCGGCGCGGTCGCCAGCAGCGGGCGCGCCTTGCGCCGTAGCTGTACGAGCGCTTGCGGCTCCCGCGTGCTCTCGTCGCCCGCGGTCCTCGCGGGCGGTAGCACGCCGCCGACGGCGCCCTGCTCCTCGTGCAGCCCGTGCAGCAGCAACAGGCTGGCCACCAGCTCGTCGTCGTACAGGCGTCGCTCCGCCCGCTCGTCGAGCAGCCCCGCCGCGCGCAAGCGCTCGAGCGCGCGCCAGAGGCCGGCGCCGTAGAGCGCGGTCAGGCGCTGCACCAGCTCCTCGACCTGCTGCCAGGTGCTGCTCGGCCCCTGCCGCTCGAGCGCGTCGAGCAGCTCGCCGATGCGATCGCTGTGGCCGATCAGCGCGGCCGCTTCGTCGTCGCTGCTCGGGGCAGGCTCTGCGTCCGCCATCCCGCCCCTCACGCGACGGCCGCGCCGGAGTGCCCTGGGCGCGCGGCCAGCTCGGCGCGCAGCCACGCGCACCACTCCTCGACGCCGTCGCCGCGGGTCGCCGAGGCCGTGAACACGCGCAGCGTCGGGTTCACGCGCGCGACGTTGGTCCGCCAGGCGTCCTCCTCGAAGCCCACGTGGGGCGCGAGATCGATCTTGTTCAGCACGAGCACGTCCGCGGCGCGGACCATGTGCGGGTACTTGAGCGGCTTGTCTTCGCCTTCGGTGGTCGACATGACCACGACCTTGGCGCGCTCCCCGAGATCGAACAGCGCCGGACACACGAGGTTGCCGACGTTCTCGATGATGAGCAGCGAGCGCTCCTCGAGATGCAGCACCTCGAGGGCGTCGAGCAGCATGGTCGCGTCGAGGTGACAGCCGGCGCCGGTGTTGATCTGCAGCACGGGGCAGCCGGTCTTGCGGATGCGCGCGGCGTCGTTGTCCGTCTCTTGGTCTCCTTCGAGGACGGCCAGCGGCAGCTCGCCCGCGAGCCGCGAGAGCGTGGCCTCGAGCAGCGCCGTCTTGCCGGCGCCCGGCGTGCCCATGACGTTGAGGGCCAGCACGCCGAGGCGGGAGAAGAGCGCGCGGTTTCGCCGCGCCAGCCGATCGTTCTTCTCGAGCAGATCCACCTCGAGCCGCAGCGTGCGCGGCGCCACCTCTCGCCGCGCGCGATCGGGCGCGAGCCGATGATCGGGGTGCTCGTGGCCTCTCGCTCCGTCACAGCCGCAGGTCCTACACATCACAGCACCTCGACCTCTTTCAGCCGCAGCTCGAGCCCCGCCAGCACCTCGAGGTCGGCGCTGCCGCACGGGCAGAGCGCCGCGTCGACATCCACGGACAGCTCCACGGCGCAGGCACGACAGCGCGCGCGCCCGGGGATCTCCACGATGTCGATCTCGGCGCCCTCGAGCGGCGTGCCGTTCGTGCAGACGTCGAAGCAGAAGCGCAGCGCCGCGGGCACGACGCAGGTGAGCGCGCCGACCTCGAGCCGGACGGTCATCACGCGCGCGGCGCCGACCTCTTCGGCGACCGTCGTGACGAGGCTCTCCATGAGCGACAGCTCGTGCATCAGGGAGACAGTAGGGAGCCGGCGCGCACGAACAAGATGAAGAGATCGCGAGCCGTCGTCGTCACCAGCGGCTCTTGCGCAGCGCAACGCGCGCGCGGCGCTGCAAACTTCTCAGCCTGGAGATCCGCCGCCGCCGGCCTACGCTGCTGGACGCATGAGCGATCAAACGGGGGGCCTGGTTCGACGCGCCGTGTGGCTACGTGGCGTCGTGCAAGGCGTCGGCTTGCGGCCTGCCATCTACCGGCTGGCGACGGCGCACGAGCTGTCCGGCTTCGTACACAACGCCCGTGACGGGGTGCGCCTCGAGGTGGAGGGCGCGGTCGACGCGGTCAGCGGCTTTCTCGCGCGCTTGGGGCAGGAGGGGGGCGACATGGCTGACATTGAAACTTTTGACGTCGTCGAACTGGCGCCGAGCGGAGCCCGGGGGTTCGCGGTGCGCGGCAGCGAGGCGAGCGTCGACGCGCGGCTTTTCACCTGGCCGGGGCTCATCCCGCCGGATCTCGCCCCCTGCGAGGCCTGTCTGCGGGACCTCGAAGATCCTCTCGACCGGCGCTATCGCTATCCGTTCTTGAGCTGCACCGCGTGTGGGCCTCGCCTCAGCGTCGTGCGCGCGCTGCCCTACGAGCGGGAACGGACGACGCTCGCCGCGTTCCCGCTGTGCGCCGCGTGCCGCCGGGAATACGAGGATCCGCGAGACAGGCGCTTTCATGCGCAGGCCATCGCCTGCCCTGCCTGCGGGCCGACGCTGTCGCTCGTCGAGGGCGGCGCGCGCACGCAGCGAGGAGACGACGCGCTCCGCGCGGCCGCCCGCTTGTTGACGGACGGCGCCATCGTCGCGCTCAAGGGCGCGGCCGGCTTCGCGCTCGCCTGTGACGCCACCAACGAGGGCGCGGTGGCGCTCTTGCGCCAGCGGAAGCTGCGGCCGCACAAGCCGTTCGCCGTGCTGGCGCGCGACCTGACAGAGGCGGAGCGCGTGGCGCGGCTCAGCGACGTCGATCGAGACATTCTGCGCTCTCGCGCTCGCCCCATCCTGCTCGTCCCCGCGCGCCCGGGCGGCCCGCTGGCGCCGAGCGTCGCGCCGCGGCTCACGGACGTGGGCGTGTTCCTGGCGCCGACGCCGCTGCAGCAGCTCCTGTTGCAGGACGGCCCGGCGCTGCAGGTGCTGACGAGCGGCAACGCCTCCGACGAGCCGCTCGCCAAGGACGACGAGGAGGCCCTCGCGCGCCTCGGAGACGTGGCGGACGCCGTGCTGCTGCACGACCGACACATCGTGCGGCGCGCCGACGACTCGGTGCTCCGCGCGATGGACGGTGGCGCCGTCGCGCTGCGCCGGGCGCGCGGCGTCGTGCCACGCACGCTTGCGCTGCCCGTGCGCGGGCCGTGCGTTCTCGGGGTCGGCGCCGAACACAAGGCCACCCTCTGCCTGGCGCGGGGCGGTGAGGCGCTGCTCTCCGCCCACCTCGGCAACTTGCGCCAACCCGACGTGTACGCGCTCTACCGCCGCACGGCCGACGAGCTCTTGCGTGCCTGCGACGAGGAGCCGGTGGCGCTGGCGCACGACCTTCACCCCGATTATCGCTCCACGCGCTTTGCCCTCGAGCGCGGGCTCCGTGCGATCGGCGTGCAGCACCATCACGCGCACATCGCGAGCTGCCTCGTCGAGCATGGGCGCACCGAGCCCGTGCTCGGCCTCGTCTTCGACGGCACCGGCTACGGCGACGACGGCTCGCTGTGGGGGGGCGAGGCCTTGATCGCCGATCTCGTCGGCTACCGGCGCGTGGCGCACCTGCGGCCGCTCGAGCTGCTCGGCGGCGAGCGCGCCATCCGGGAGCCCTGGCGGCTCGCGCTCTCGGCCTTGTGTGACGCGGGGGAGTCGGTGGCGCCCCTGCGCGAGCTCGTCGACGTGCGCCGGCTGGAGCGCGCGGCGGCGTGGTTGCGCCAAGGCGTCCCGGCGCCGCGCGCGAGCGGAGCGGGCCGCTGGTTCGACGCCGTGGCGGCGCTCTGTGGGCTCCGGGCGGAGGTGAGCTACGACGGCCAGGCGGCCGCCGAGCTCGAGGCGCTGGCGGGGGAGCAGCCGGCCATGAGCTACCCGCTGAGCCTCGAGCCCGGGGCGCCTGGCGCGCCCAGCGTCGTCGATCTGCGACCCGCCGTGCGCGAGATCGCGGCCGCGCGCCGGGCCGACGTGGCGGTCTCCGTGATCGCCGCGCGCTTTCACGAGACGCTCGCGCGGGCGGCCGCCGGGATGGCCCTACACGCGCGCGCCGCGGGCGGGCCCGACGTGGTCGCGCTGACAGGTGGATGCTTTCAGAACCGTAGACTTTTGCAGCGAACGCGCCGCCTCCTCGAGGAGAGCGGCTTCGAGGTGCTGCGGCATCGCGCGCTGCCCCCGAACGACGGCGGCGTCGCGCTCGGGCAGGCCGCGGTGGCGGCGGCGCGGCTCACGCGGGAGGGCGAAGCGTCATGTGCTTAGGCATCCCGGGCGAGGTGAGGGAGCTGTTCGAGCGCGACGGGCTGCGCTTCGCCAAGGTGCGCTTCGGCGGCGTCGAGCGAGACGTCTGCCTCGAGTACCAGCAGGACGCCGCGCGCGGCGACTACGTCCTCGTCCACGTCGGCTTCGCCATCGCGAAGCTCGACGCCGCGGAGGCCGCGCGCACGCTGGCCCTGCTGCAAGAGCTCGGCGAGCTGGACGAGCTCGGCGGGCCGCCGGCGGCGAACGACGCGCCCGCGCGGCCCGACGACGAGGAGCCGGCGGCGTGAAGTACCTCGACGAGTACCGGGACCCGCTGGCCAGCAGCAAGCTGCTCGCCGCCATCCGCGCCGAGGTCACGCGCCCCTGGGTCATCATGGAGGTGTGCGGCGGGCAGACGCACGCCATCGTCCGGCACGGCCTCGATCAGCTCTTGCCGAGCGGCATCGAGCTCGTGCACGGGCCGGGCTGCCCGGTGTGCGTCACCTCGCTCGAGATGATCGATCGCGCGCACGCCATCGCCTCGTTGCCGGACGTCGTGTTCACGTCGTTCGGCGACATGCTGCGCGTACCCGGCTCGCGCGGCGACCTGCTCGGCCTGCGCGCGCGCGGCGCCGACGTGCGCGTCGTGTACTCGCCGCTCGACGCCGTGCGCCTGGCGCGCGAGCAGCCGACCAAGGAGGTGGTCTTCTTCGGCATCGGCTTCGAGACCACCGCGCCCGCCAACGCCATGGCCCTTCAGCAGGCGAAGCGGCTCGGCGTGGGCAACTTCTCGATGCTGGTCAGCCACGTGCTGACCCCGCCCGTCATCTCGTCGATTTTGCAATCGTCCGACAACCGCGTCCAGGCGTTCCTCGGCCCCGGCCACGTGGCCACGGTCATGGGCGTGCGCTCCTACGAGGCGCTCGCCGCCCGCTACGGCACGCCCATCGTCATCACCGGCTTCGAGCCGGTGGACCTGCTCGAGGGCATCCTGCGCGCCGTGCGACAGCTCGAGCGCGGCGTCGCGCTCGTCGAGAACGCCTACGCCCGCACGGTGCTCCAAGACGGCAACGCCAGCGCGAAGCGCGTCCTGGCCGAGGTGTTCGACGTCGTCGACCGCAAGTGGCGCGGTGTCGGCACCATCCCGAAGTCGGGCTACCGCATCTCGTACGAGTACCAGGAGCACGACGCCGCGCGGCGCTTCTCCGTCGAAGACATCGCCACGCGCGAGTCACCGTCGTGCATCAGCGGTCTCGTGCTGCGCGGCCTCAAGAAGCCCTCCGAGTGCCCCGCCTTCGGCCGCGCCTGCACGCCGCTCTCCCCGCTCGGCGCCACCATGGTCTCGAGCGAGGGGGCCTGCGCCGCCTACTACCAGTACCGACGACACCAGCACACGGACGAGGCTTGATATGCGCGACGCCATCTTGCGCAAGGCCGCCGAGAGCGCCGCGCTCACCACCCGCTTCGTCGCCGAGATCGCGGGCGAGCTCGAGCGCTGCGTCATCGCGCTGGCGGGGCGCTTCGAGCGAGGCGGCCGCCTGTTCGTCATGGGAAACGGCGGCTCCGCCTGCGACGCGCAGCACGTCGCCGTGGAGTTTCAGCACCCCATCGTCGAGAAGCGACGGCCGCTGCCGGCGCTGGTGCTCGGCGCCGAGCCCTCGCTCTTGACCGCCATCGGCAACGACACCGACTTCGCGCGCGTGTTCAGCGAGCCGCTGGCGCTGCTGTGCCGGGCCGACGACATGCTGCTCGGCCTCTCCACCTCGGGCGCGTCCGCGAACGTGAACCATGCGCTCCGCCGGGGCCGCGCCCTCGGTCTGTGCACGGTCGGCTTCGCGGGCCGTGACGGCGGCGCCATGGTGGACCTGTGCGACTTCTGTTTCACCGTGCCCGCCTGGTCGGTCCACCGCGTGCAAGAGGTCCAGACGGTGTTGCTGCACCTCCTGTGGGATCAGCTGCACGTCGCGCTGGGGGAGGACGACGTCCTGTGACGCGAGATTCACGCACCACGACCAGGGCGGCGCCCTTCGGCGAGTGTCCCGTGCCCATCGGCCACAGCGAGCGGATCCTGCTCGGGCACGGCAGCGGCGGTCGTCTCGGGGCGCAGCTGCTCGAGCAGCTCATCGTGCCCGCCTTCGACAACCCGAGCCTGGCCGAGCTCGACGACAGCGCCGTGCTGCCGCTCGCGAACGGCGCGCGGCTCGCCTTCACGACGGACTCGTACGTCGTCAGCCCGCTGTTCTTTCCGGGCGGCGACATCGGGGAGCTCGCCGTAAACGGCACCGTGAACGATCTCTCCGTCGCCGGCGCCGAGCCGCTGGCGCTGTCTTTGGCGTTCATCCTCGAGGAGGGCCTGCCGCTCGACGTGCTCGAGCGCGTCGTCGCGTCGACGCGCGCCGCGGCCGAGCGCGCGCACGTGCCCATCGTCACAGGCGACACCAAGGTGGTCGGGCACGGCAACGGCGACGGCATCTTCATCAACACCTCCGGCGTCGGCCTCGTGCGCCCGGGCACGCGGCTCGGCTCCGCGGAGGTGCGCGCCGGTGACGTCGTGCTCGTCTCCGGCAGCGTAGGGGATCACGGCGTCGCGATCCTCGCCCAGCGCGAGGGGCTCGCGCTCGAGGGTGACGTCCGCAGCGACACCGCGCCGCTGTCGTCGTTGTGCGCGGCGGTGCTCGACGCCGCGCCGCACGTGCACGCCATGCGCGACCCGACGCGCGGCGGGCTCGCGGCCACGCTCGTCGAGATCGCGTCCCGGCGGCGCCTCGGCATCCACGTCGAGGAGGCGGCCGTGCCCGTCGCCGACGTCGTGCGCGGCGCCTGTGAGCTGCTCGGGCTCGATCCGCTGCTGGTCGCCAACGAGGGCAAGCTCGTCGTCT
>CAYLZW010000157.1:0-13073 GCA_964388085.1 uncultured Myxococcales bacterium
CGCGCGCATCGACTTCCGCACCGGCGAGTTCGCGTGGAAGGGCGAGCTCGACTTCTTGCGCGAGCGCGCGCTGCCGCTGACGGCGTGGGCGGCGGTGCTCGTCCTGGCGCTCGGCTTCAGCGGCGCGGTGCAGGCCTTCGTGCTCTCGTCCGAAGAAGACGACATCCGGCAGCAGCAGCTCGCGGCGTGCAAGGCCATCACCGGCCAGGACATCGACTCGTCCTCGCGCTGCCTCGCCATCATCCAAGAGCGCATCAGCGGTCAGGCGGGCTTCTCGCTGCCCGAGTACTCGGCCGTCGACCACTACCTGACGGCGGCCAAGCGCCTGCCGCCCGTGGGCACGCTGCAGCGCAAGGTGACCGAGCTCGACGTGAACCCCGAGCGCATGCGCGTGCTCGCGGTGGTGCCGGACTTCGACGCCGTGGACAAGGTCGTCGCCGGCCTCGAAGGCGGCCGCTGCTTCGACAGCCTCGAGAAGGGCAAGGCGCGCAACGTCAACGGCGGCGTCGAGTTCAACGTGGTCGTGCGCCTCGACTGCCAGAAGGCAGAGGGCGACGGCAAGGACGCGGAGGGCGAGCTGCAGGAGGAGAAGACCTCGGCGCGCGCCCCCGCCGCGTCCTCGAGACGAACGTCCGGCTCGCGCATCAAGCAGCGCGCGCGCGACCTGAAGGCGAACACCGCCGCGAAGAACGAGGCCGCGGCCCGAGCGGCCGACGACGACAAGGGCGACAAGACCGACAAGACCGACAAGGCCGACAAGGGCGACAAGGCCGACAAGAGCGCGGCGGCCGGCGGCGAGTCGAAGGCGGAGCGCGCGCGCGAAGAGCGCTTGCAGAAGCTGAAGGCCAAGCGAGAGGCGTTGCAGCACGCGCGGGAGGCGGCCGGCGCACAAGGGACGCCGCGGCCTGTCCCCGGGCAGCTGCGCCCCGAGCTCCGTCGTGGACCCATCCCCGCGCTCAGCCCTTCGGCGCGCACGCTCCGGCGTGATCGTGACGCCATCGGCGCGCGCCCGAGCGAGCGCGACGTCGAGCCTGACGGCAAGGAAGAGGTGAAGTGATGAGCGCCATGAACCTGCCCACTCAGGTGACGACGGTCCTCGCGGGCCTGAACGATCGCGAGCGCAAGCTCGTGCTGCTCCTCGCCGCTGCGCTGCTGCTGTTCGTCGTCGGCGGCGGCGTGTGGTGGGGCGTCGGGGCCATCGACGGCAAGGAGCGCCGCGTGCGGGAGATGCGCTCGGTGCTGACGCAGATCCAGTCGCTCGAGGCACAGTACAAGGCGGCCGAGCAGGCCGAGCGCCAGGCCGAGATGCGCCTGCGCACGAACAACACCTCGCTGTTCTCGCACCTGCAGGGGGCGGCGCAAGAGCTCGGCCTCACGCTGAACGACCTGAACGAGCGCCGCTCGCCGGCCAGCGAGAGCGGTGACATCACCGAGGTGTCCGTCGAGGTGAACCTCAAGGAGGTCAGCATCGACAAGCTGAACACCTTCCTCGAGAAGATCGAGGGCAAGAGCTCGAACGGCCTCGTCAAGATCATGAAGCTCAAGGTCAAGACGCGCTACGACAACCCGGAGCTCCTCGACGTGGGGATGACCGTGTCCACCTGGCAGGCGGGGTAAGCAGCATGACCGTCGTCATCCCGAAGTGGCTGAAGGTGACCGGCTACCCCGGCTGGTTCGCGCTCTGCTTCTTTACGTTTTTGTACCTGAGCTTCCCGCTCACCATGGTGAAGGCGCCCGTCATCGCCGCGCTCGAGGACGCGCTCGGCAAGGGCAAGCAGGGCAGGTACGGCGTCGATCCGAAGGTGGAGATCGACCAGCTCAGCGTCTGGCGCATGAGCGGCGTCGAGCTCGAGCGCGTCTCGCTGCAGCTCGCGAGCGACGACCCCGATCCGGGCGCCACCCTCGAGCTCGACAGCGTCGCCGGGCGCGTCGGGCTGTTCAGCCTGCTCTTGAACGCGCCCACGCTGCACTTCAGCGCCGAGCTCTACGAGGGCGAGGTGTCGGGCTCGGTCACGATCAAGGGAGGCGCGGAGGCGGAGGAGGCCTTCTTCGGACACACCTTCGCGTTCCTCGACGGCAAGGCCAAGGACGTCGCCGCCCTGCACGTCACGGTCTCGGGCATCGACCTGAGCCGCACGCCGCCCGTCGTCGAGAAGGCCGGCGTGCCGGTCACGGGCGTGCTCGAGGGCAAGATCGACCTCGAGCTCGGAGCCGACGCGGGCAAGGAGGCGAGCGGCGACATCGATCTGAAGCTCGCCGGCGTCACGCTCGGCCCGGGCGAGCTCAAGATCCCGGTGCCGGGTCTCACGGGCGGGCTCACGCTGCCGCTCATCGACATGGGCGACCTCGAGGTGAAGGCGCCGGTGAGCGAAGGCAAGGCGAAGTTCGAGAAGCTCGGCCTGAACGGCCGCGACTTCAACGCCGACCTCGACCTCGAGCTGAACCTGGCCTCGCGCCTCGGCGCCTCGCGCCTGTCCGGCGACGGCTCGTTCCAGATCAGCGAGCAGTTCCTCGACCAGAACGCCAAGTTCAAGACCATCCTCGACTTCGCGGCGCCGCTCAAGCGCGCGCGCGACGACGACGGCCGCTATCACTTCAACGTGCGCGGCAGCTTCCACAAGCCGAAGCTCACGCTCAGCTCGTCCGGCGGCAGGTCGAGCAAGCGCGGTAAGCGCTGAGTTTCGCCGGCACAGCCGAGCAGGGGGCCGAAGCCCCGCCTAGGGATCGTCGTCGAGGTCCGGGCGCGTGCGTTTGATGATGTTCTGCAGCGTCTGTCGGTTGATGCCGAGCAGGCGCGCGGCCAGCGTCTTGTTGCCGTGCGCGACGTTGATGGCGCTGTCGATGAGGATGTTGCGCACGTCCTCGGAGAGGTCGGCCAGCGAGCGCCGGCCGAGCTGCTCGCGCACGAAGGGCCCGATGGCGGGCGGGGCGCGCCGCTCGTCCGCGCGCACGAGGGCCAGGATCTGTCCGGCCGTGACCGGCTTCTCGAGGAAGGCGAACACGCCCGCGCGCGCGAGCTGAAAGCCGTCATGCGCGCGCGCCACGCCGCTGACGGCCACCACCACGGGCGGCGGGCTGAGGCCCGAGGCGGCGAGCGCCACGTCGACGCCCGAGCCGTCCGCGAGCGCCAGATCGGTCACGACGAGGTCCAGGCGGTCGTCGAGCAGCAAGAGCGCCTCCTGCACGCCCGCCGCCAGCAGCACCTCGGCGCTCGGCGACAGGCGCAGCCGCATGGTGCGCGCGAGGCGCCTGCGCACGAGATCGTCGTCGTCCACGATGAGGACGCGCTGCAGGCTGGGGTCGTCCGGGCGCAACACGCTGCGGTCTCCTCCGTCGCCAAGCGTTCGTTCTTCTGCCTTCGAGATGTTATGCCGGGGAGGCAACCGGAGGGCGAGCCATGTCCCGCAATTTCTTCACCGACAACGACGACATCCGCTTTCACCTCGATCGCGTGGACTGGGAGACGCTGGTGCCGCTGGTGGAGGACGCCTTCGGCGATGACGACGCCTTCAAGAGCGCAACGGAGGCGAAGGCGTTCTACCTCGACCTGTTGACGGCGCTCGGTGAGCTGGTCGCCAAAGAGGTGGCCCCGCACTGGAAGGAGCTCGACGAGCAGCACCCGGTGCTGAAAGACGGCGAGGTCACGGACGCGCCGCGCATGAAGACGATCATGGCGAAGCTCGCAGAGATGGGCGCCATGGGGCTCACGCTGCCTCGCCGCCTCGGCGGCATGAACGCGCCGCTGCTCGTCAACATGGCGTTCTACGAGGTGCTCGGCCGCGCCGACGTGAGCTGCATGAGCCACTACGGCTTTCACGGCGGCATCGGCCAGGCCATGCTGCTGTACGCGCTCGAGGAGGGCAGCGTCGAGAGCGACGGCTCGCGCATCACCAAGACGCGCTTCGACGAGCAGGTCGCGAAGATGGCCACGGGCGAGGAGTGGGGCGCCATGGTGCTCACCGAGCCCGGCGCCGGCTCAGACCTCGCCGAGATCCGCACCACGGCGACGCTCGCGGACGACGGCAAGTGGCGTCTGAACGGGCAGAAGATCTTCATCACCTCCGGTCACGGCGAGCACCACATCGTGCTCGCGCGCAGCGAGGACACGAGCACGCACCCGGGGCTCAAGGGGCTCAGCCTCTTCTACTGCCCGGCGCACGTCGAGAAGGACGGCCAGCGCGTGCGCAACTTCGAGATCGGCGGCATCGAGAAGAAGATGGGCCAGCACTCGGCCGTGGCGGCGACGCTCAACTACGACGACAGCGAGGCGGAGCTCATCGGCACGCGCGGGCACGGCTTCCGCGGCATGTTGCTGCTCATGAACAACGCGCGCATCGCGGTCGGCTTCGAGGCCCTCGGTATCTGCGAGGCGGCCTATCGCTTCGCCGTCGAGTACGCCGAGGAGCGCAAGTCCATGGGCAAGCCCATCGCGAAGCACGAGATGATCGCCGAGTACCTCGACGACATGGAGCTGAGCATCCGCGGCCTGCGCGCCATGAGCTTCGAGGCGGGCTTTCACGAGGAGGTCGCCTCGCGCCTGAAGGCGTCCCTGAAGCTGCATCCGCCCGCCAGCGACGACGAGAAGCGCGAGATCGAGCGCAAGATTCGGCGCCACAAGCGCAAGGCGCGCTACTTCACGCCGCTCATCAAGTACTTCGGCGGCGAAGAGGCCGTGCGCATCACGCGCATGTGCATGCAGATCCTCGGCGGCATCGGCTACATCCGCGAGTATCCCGCCGAGAAGCTGCACCGCGACGCGCTGGTGTTGCCCGTCTACGAGGGCACCAGCCAGATCCAGGCGCTCATGGCGCTCAAAGACAACATGCAGGCGACCATCCGAAACCCCGGCCGCTTCTTCGGAGAGCTCGCCAGCGCGCGCATCGACGCCATGCGCGGCGACGCCCTGGACAAGAACCTGGCGCGCCTGCGCACGCTCGCGCACTCGGCGCAGCAGACCATCCTCTCGCGCATCGCCGCGGACAAGCTCGGTGACCTCGCCGGCCGTCCGGTGCGCGATCTGATGAACGCGTTCATGCGCGACTGGGACGCCAAGCGCGACTTCTCGTTCGGTCTGTTGCACGCCGAGCGGCTCACCAAGATCCTCTCCGACGTCGCCATCGCGGAGTGCCTCGTGCGCCAGGCGCATGGCGCCGAGGGCGGCGAATTCGAGGACGACCGCCGAGACCTCGCGCTGCGCTGGATGGAGAAGGTGGAGCCGCGCTGCAAAGGCGTGCTCGGTGAGATCGAGGCGACGAGCGGTGGGCTGTTGCGCCGGCTCTTGAACGCGCGCCGCAAGCCTGCCGGCGCGACGCTGAAGGACGGCAAGGACGCTACCGAGAGCGCAGCCTGACGCGCGCCGTTTTGTACCGGCTCGCGCGCGCCGGGGAGCCTTCGCTATGTTTGCGGGCGGAGGCTCCATGACCATCGAGACCGAAGAAGACCTCGAGAAGCTGCGCGTCATCGGCCGCATCGTGGCGAGCTGCCTGAAGCACATGGCCGCGCGCATGGAGCCCGGCATGACGACGCGGGAGCTCGACGAGATCGGCGCGCGCTACCTCGAGCAGCACGGCGCGCGCTCGGCGCCGCAGCTCACCTACGACTTCCCCGGCGCCACCTGCATCAGCATCAACGAGCAGGTCGCGCACGGCATCCCCGGCGAGCGCGTCATCAGCAAGGGTGACCTCGTCAACATCGACGTCTCGGCCGAGAAGGACGGCTACTTCGGCGACACGGGCGGCAGCTTCGCCGTCGGCGAGCCGAGCCCGCTGCAGGCGAAGGTCTGTGAGGCCACGCAAGAGGCGCTCACGCGCGCGCTCAAGGAGGCGAAGGCGGGCGCGCTCTTGAACCGCGTCGGCGTCGCGGTCGAGAAGGTCGCGAAGCGCTCGCGCCTGCACGTTATCCGTGACCTCTGCTCGCATGGCGTCGGGCGCGCGCTGCACGAGGCCCCCGGCGATATCCCCTCGTATTACGACCCGCGCGACAAGCGGCGCTTTCACAAAGGGATGGTGCTGACGCTCGAGCCCTTTCTCACGACGGGCCCGCGCTACGTGAAGACGCACGAGGACGGCTGGACGCTCTTGTCGACCATGGGCTCGGTGACGGCGCAGTACGAGCACACGCTCGTCGTCACCGAGGGCCGGCCGCTGCTCATGACCGTCGCGGCCTGAGGGGGGCGACGACGAGAAGAAGGGGGTCGAAGAAGAAGGTCGCGAAGAAGAAGGTCGCGAAGAAGAACCTGCGCGCAGGCGTACGGCGATAGCCTCGACCTGTGGCGATGCAGAAGACGGCGACGCGACGGCGACGGCGCTATTCGCTGCGCGCCAGCTCCTCGAGGAATTCGTCCTTCGTCACGACGCCACGGCGGGCCAGCACGCGCATGAGCGCCCAGAACTTCTTCTCGAGCGCCTCGACGCTGTCTCGCTCGGAGAGCTGCACGGTGCCGAGGGCGTCGGTCGAGAAGCTGCCTTGCGCGGGGGTGCGGGCGCGCAGCGCTCCGTCGGGCTCGGACCTGATTGACGTCGTCACGGGGGCCATGACGAAGGTGCCGGTGGGGGCGCCGGCGAAGGGATCGGGCTCTCCGGCGGGCAGCATGTAGGCGGGCGCGCCCTCGAGCTGCGCGACCTCGCGCTCCTTGCGCATGGCGGCCTCGGCGCGCGAGATGGCGTCGCCGGGCGCGTCGGCGTCGGTGCGCAGCGCGTCGAGCTCGACGTCGAGGTTGACCTCCTCCTCCTCGGCGGTCATGGCGACCACGCGCATGGAGGCGCCGGTGATGATGGTCATCTCGGCGCCGGGCTCGTCGTCGAACTCCTGGCCCTCGCGCTTCTTGGTGAAGTCGAGCGGCGGGATGTCGTGGTTGCTGCCGTGGTAGTGCTTCCGGATCGCGGCGTCGATGCTCGAGATCTGCGCGATGGCCGGGCGCACGGTCATGTCCGTCGTGAAGGCCACCTCGTCGATGGCGGCGACGTTCAGCGGGTCGGTCATGGCGAGCAGCAGCGTCGAGCGGCCCTTGTGGCTCTTGATGGCGATGGGGAAGATCTCGTACTGCTCGCAGATGCTGGCCTTCAGCAGCGCGAGCGCCTTCTTGTCGACGACGACCTTGGCGAGGTCGACCATGGGGATCTGCAGCGACTCGGCCAGCGTGCGCGTGAGCGTGCCCTCGGCGATGAAGCCCTTCGCGACCAGCGCGGCGCCGAGGCGCACGCCCCACTGCCGGTGGTAGGCGAGGGCGCTGTTGAGCTGGTCCGTGTCGATGAGGCCGCGCTCCATGAGCAGTTGGCCAAGGCGCTTCCTCGCCATCGCGGGTCTCCTCCGGCGGCCTGTGCACGGGGCACGTCCGCGAGCCGGGCGTCCCGCCCGCCGGCGGAGCTTACAGCGTCTCCGGCGAGCCGGGGCAGGGTGCAGGTCGTTCCGTCGCTGTGGATCGGCCTGACGCATTCGAACCGGTCACGCCGCGCGCAGCCGCTCCGCCAGGTCCTCGGGCGGGACGCTCAAGACGCGCACGGAGAGCCCCTGGGACAGCACCGCGTCGACGTCGAACAGCGACTCCACCTCGAGCAGCAGGTGCCCGCGGCGGCCGTCCTCGCTCGCGCTGAGCGGGAGCGGACAGACGCGGAACAAGAGGTGCGCGCCGGGCGCGACGCGACCGATGCGTGCAATGACGTCGTGCAACACGCGCGCGATGGCGCGGCAGCGATCTTCGGCGTGGGCGAGCGACAGCAGCTCGGCGCCGTGCTCGACGGCGGCCAGGCGCACGTGCACATTGGCGCGCGGCGCGAAGGGGACGTAGGCCACCACGTCGCCGCCCTCGACCACGACCCGGCCCCGCGCGCGCGCGTCGCCGAGCTCCCGGCAGCCCGGGCAGGTCTCCACCGAGGAGTAGCGCGGCGCGGAGAAGGGCGCCGCGAGCAGGGTCGCGTGCGCGTGCGCGAAGCGCGACAGCGCGGCGGGCGCGATGCAGAGGGACACGCCGCCGAGCCGCTTGTCTCCGGCCAGCTCCGCTCGACGACGACAGTAAGCGAGCAAGACGAGCGCGAGCGTCTCCTCGTCGAGGTCCGTCAGGCTGGCGCCGTGCTGCTTGGCGCCGCTCGCCACGAGCAGCTCATGGGCGGCGAGCGCGCCCGCGCTGGCGAACGCGCGCAGGGGGGGCGGGCCGTGCTCGACGAAGCCGAGCGGCGTCGGCGACGGCAGCACGAGCACCTCCTGGCCGGAGGCGCCGCGCACGCGATCGAGGAGCTGCTGCGGCTCGTCGTCGCAGAACGGGCAGCTCCGTGACGCCTGCAGGCGCTGCTCGCTCGCCGGCAATTGCACGGACAGCGGCTCCAGCGTCCGTCGGTTGCGGGTGACGACGCTGAAGTCCTCGTCCAGCAGATCGAAGCGCCACTCGTTGTCGGCCCGGATGAGGTGCGTCATGCGCGGATGAATACCGCCGTAGGCTTCGGCGTCGAGTGGGGCGCATGCCTCGATTCCCGCTACCTTTGCGACGAGCCTCCGTCGCCGCGCTCGCGTTTGCCGCGCTTCTGACGAGCACGGGCTGCAGCGCCGTGCGCATGACGCTCCATCTCGCCGGCACGCGCGGAGGCGAGACGTTCACCACCTCGCGCGGCGACGGCCCTCGTGAAGAGCGCCTGACGGTGTTCCTCGAGGACGCGCCGCCGCTGCCGCCCGAGCCCACGCCTGAGCCACCGCCTCCGCCGCCGCCGCCGCCGAGCGTGGAGCCTCCCGTCGTCGTGGGGCCTCCCGTCGTCGTGGGGCCTCCCGTCGTCGTGGGGCCTCCCGTCGTCGCCGTGCCGGAGCCGCCCGCGGATCCGCCGCCCGTCGCCTTTCGCTGCGAGCGGCAGGTGCGCTTTCAGCACGAGATCGTCGCGAACACGGTCCGGGAGTTCAGCTTCATCGAGAAGATCGTGCTCGGCTTCCCGCTCCTCTTCGACACCGTGGGGGCCATCGCCGTCTGGTCCGACGTGCTCGAAGATCCCCACCTGCAAGAGGACGACACCGTCCCGCTCATCGTGCTCGGCAGCGTGTTCACCGCGGACGCGCTCGGGCTGCTCGCCATCATCCTGTTCATGCCGCCCGTCGACACCACGACGGAGACGCGCGTCCCCGGGAAGTTCGGCGGCGGCGCTCCCTGCGCGCCGCCCGACGTCGTGGAGCGTGACGGCCGGCGCATGGTCCTCGACGAGCGCGGCTGGATGACCGTGGCGGACGAGGCCTACCTCGTGCGCAAGCTCGCCTTCGAAGGCGGCGGCGTCGACGTCATCGCCGGCACCCAGCGCAGCACGGCGACGCCATCGCACGCGCAGGTGTGCCGCTGGGCGGCCGATCGAGGACTCGAGGCGCCGCGCTGTCAGGTCAGCGCGTCCTGGCTCGGGAATTCGGCAGAGCCCGCGGTCATCACGCTCCCGGTCCAGTGAGCTGCCTCCGGCGCGGCAGCGCGGGCGCGTCGGGCGCCTCGTGGCTATCCCCCCGTCTCCTCGCGTTGATCGTCCGGCGCTCAGGCGACGTCAACGTCTGACGCGGGGAGTGTGTTCCCGCGGACACGCGGAGACCGTGTCCCGGCAGACACAGGGAGGCTCGGAGACGGCCGGTGTAGCTGCCCCGGAGCGCGTGCCGAGCGTCCCCGCGATCCCTACCACGCGTCCCCTGATGGCGATATTTCTCCTTTAGTTTCAGTGGGTTGAGATCATCAGAAACAAGGCTCGCGGCGCCGGGTCAGACCCGTTCGGCAGCCCGCACGTTCGCAGCGTCAGCGGCAAAGCGCCTGGCACAGCGCGTGAAAAATGGGCTCCACGAACGGCCCCCACAGGGCGGTTCCCACAGGTCTCACGGCGGAGGGCATCATGCTCAGAGCACTGACAGGCAAGCACGGCGGCGCCCTCTCGGCCCAGTCGAAGAAGGAGCGGGACTTCGAGCGCGAGGCCATGCCGCACCTGCCAGCGCTCTACGGCGCCGCCATGCGGCTCACGCGCTCTCCGGCCGACGCCGAGGATCTCGTACAAGAGACCACCCTCAAGGCCTTCAAGGCCTTCGAGCAGTTCGAGCCAGGAACGAACTGCAAGGCTTGGCTCTTCCGCATCCTCACGAACACCTTCATCAATAAGTACCGCCGGCGCGTCAAAGAGCGCGAGATCCTCGAGGGCAGCGAGCGCACGGCGGCGCAGCACTTCCTCGTACACCCGCAGTCGAAGCGCCCCTCGCTCGATCCCGAGAACGCGTACGTCGACAAGTTCCTCTCGGACGAGGTGCTGAAGGCGCTCTCCGCCGTGCCCGTCGACTTCCGCACCGTCGTCGTGCTGAGCGACATCGAGGGCTTCTCGTACAAGGAGGTCGCCGACATCGCCGGGATCCCCGTCGGCACCGTGATGTCGCGGCTGTTCCGCGGCCGGCGCATCCTGCAGGAGCACCTCTTCGATCTCGCGGTCGAGCGCGGGATCTTGAAGCCCCAGCGAGACGGCGGCGAGGACGCGCCGCTCAGCCTCGAGGACTACCGAAACCGCCGCGCGCGCAAGGCCTGAGCGGCGGCGCTGCCGGGCCACGAAAGCACACCCAAGCACGCGAGCGACCGGCCGCGGGAAGACCCGGCCGGCGCCCGCTGTTGTGCCGCCCGAAGCCAGCGCTGCTCCGCGCCCCGCGGGGCTCGAGCGGCGCTCGATTGCGGGATCCGCTGCGCAGTAGGTGCTACTTTGTCGGCCGTGCTCTCGTCGCCCACGTCCTTTGACTGCCGTGAAGCAGAGCCGCTCCTCCACCTCTATGACGACGGGGAGGCGGCGCCGGAGGACCAGTCGGCCCTCGAAGCCCACCTCGAGCGCTGCGACGAATGTCGCCACCGCTTACGGGAGCTTCGCGCGGTGAAGCAGGCGCTCCGCTCGCGCGCTGCCGAGGACGCGACCGTCCCCGAGGCGCTCGTGCTCCGGCTGCGAGGGCAGATCGCGCAGGTCTCGCGTGGCGAGCGCCGTCGACGGTCGTTCGCCCTCGCGGCGCCGGCGGTGGCGGCGACGGGGGCGCTGGTGTTCGCAGGCGCCGCGCTCTTTGGCAGCAGCCTCGCGAGCACGTTCGGGATCGGTGGCGGCGCCACGGAGGACACCGACCTACAGTCCGCGGCCTTCGGCGGCTCGGCCCCTTCTCTGCTCGAAGAGGCGCTCTCGCTGCACACCCTCGACGTGCCGGTGGACGTGGCCTCGCCCGATCCTTCGCGCGTGGGCTCCTTCCTGGCCTCTCGCATCGGTCATCCGGTGCGCGTGCCTCGCCTCGATCCCGCCGGCCTCGGGCTGGCCGGCGGGCGCGTCATCAACGTGCACAACCAGCGCGCTGCCCAGCTCGTCTACGAGAGCGGTCTCGGGGGGCGCGTCTCGCTCGTCGCCGTGCCCGACCCGAGCGGACGCTTGAGCGCACGCGTCGTCGGAGGCGCCGAGGCCGCCGCGACCAGCAACGTGGACTTCGCCGGCTGGGTGAAGGGCAGCGGCGCCGAGCAGAGCGGGCACCTGCGCGCGCGGCAGGGAGACCTCGCCGTGCACGTGTGGAGCTCGGGCGGCACCGTGTACTCGCTCGCCGGGCAGATGGACGACGCCCACCTCGACTCCCTGCTCAGCGAGGTCGCGGGCGGCGGCCGCGCGCGTGCTCGCAGCGTGAGCCGGGTGGCGCACGAATACGATCCACCCTTGCGCAATCGCTGAGCGCGCCCTTTGCGTTCGCCGACGTTCTTGTCGTCAAGCGACGGCATGCCTTCTGTGGTGCGCGGTGTTAGAGCGAACGTTGAGGGCCGCCCATGGCGAAGAAGGCGCGCGAGAAGAAGCCGACCGCACCCATCTGCATTCGGGAGCTCGAGCTCGAGGATCTGCCGGGGGTCTACGCGCTCGGGGAGAAGCTCTTCACCGCCGAGCGCTGGCCGAGCCTCTACCGCACCTGGGACGAGTACGAGCTCGCCGAGTTCTTCGCCTCCGAGGCCGACAACTGCTTCGTGGCCGAGGACGACGACGAGCGGCTCATCGGCTTCATCCTCGGCACCATCATCGAGAAGCGCAGGAGCGCCTGGACCTACGGCTGGGTGCTGTGGCTCGGCGTCGATCCCGCCACCGGCCGCGGCGGCGTCGCCAGCAAGCTGCTCGAGCGCATCACCGAGCGCTTCGAAGAAGAAGGCGTGCGCATCCTCATCGCCGACACCGACCCGCAGAACGCGCCGGCGGTGGGCTTCTTCGAAAAGCACGGCTTCGGCCACCCGCGCAGCCACGTGTACCTGTCGAAGAACCTCTCGAAGGAGGCGAAGCCGGCGAAGACGCCAGCCTTGACCAAGCGCACCATCGCCAAGAAGGTGAAGCCGCGGTGAGCGACGAGCTCGCGCGTCTGTTCCGCCACCTCGACGAGCAGCGCGTGCTCTCGCTGACCGAGCGCGCGGTGCGGGCCTACAGCCCCTCGGGGGTCGAGGGCCCGTCGACTTTGATCTTCGAAGAGGCGCTGCTGGCGGCGGACGTCCCTTGCCTGCGCCAAGCGGTCGGCAAGGAGGGGCGCTACAACGTCATCGCGCGCCTCGGCCCGGATCCCGTCGAGCTGCTGCTCGTCGGCCACGTCGACACCATCCGCTTGTTGGCGCACGAGGAGCTGGTGGTCTCGCGCGCGGACGACGTCTTGCGCGGCCTCGGCGCCGCCGACATGAAGGGCGGCTGCGCGGCCATCGTCGAGTGCATGGCCGCCTTGCGCGCGTCGGGCCTGCCGCTCTCGCGCGGCGTCGTGGCGGCGCTCGTCGTCGGGGAAGAGGAGTACGGTGACGGCAGCGTGGCCCTGCGCGATGAGCACACGGCGCCGCTCACCGTCATCGGCGAGCCCACCGGCCTCGCGCCCTGCACCGAGCACCACGGCTACCTCGAGCTCGAGCTGTACGCGCGCGGCAGGCGGGCGCACGCGGCCGTGCCCGAAGAGGGCGCGAACGCCATCGAGCCCATGCTGCGCTGGCTGCTCGGCGTCATCGAGAAGAGCGCCACGCTCGGCGACGGCGTCGTCGTGAACGTGCGCGAGATGGAGGGCGGCAGCGAGCTGTTCGTGGTGCCCGATCGCTGCGAGGCGTCCCTCGACGTGCACCTGCC
>CAYLZW010000158.1:0-11007 GCA_964388085.1 uncultured Myxococcales bacterium
TCCTGCGGGAAGTTCCAGGTGCGGATCTTCTCCGAGCGATCGCCCGAGCCCACCATGGTCTTGCGCTCCTTGGCGCGCGCCTGCGCTTGCTCTTCGAGCATGCGGTCGTACAGGCGAGCGCGCAGCACCTTCATGGCCTTGTCTTTGTTCTTGTGCTGCGACTTCTCGTCCTGACACACCACGACGAGGTTCGTGGGCAGGTGTGTGATGCGCACGGCGGAGTCCGTCGTGTTGACGCTCTGACCGCCCGGGCCGCTCGAGCGGAAGACGTCGATGCGCAGCTCTTTGTCCTCGATCTTGAGGTCGATGTCCTCGGCCTCGGGCATGACGGCGACCGTCACCGCCGAGGTGTGGATGCGCCCCTGCGCCTCGGTCTCGGGCACGCGCTGCACGCGGTGCACGCCGGCCTCGTACTTCAGGTGGCTGAACACCTGATCGCCCGAGACGCTCGCGATGACCTCCTTGAAGCCGCCGCGCCCGCCCTCGGACGCGCTCATGACGTCGACCTTCCAGCCCTTGGTCGCCGCGTAGCGCGAGTACATGGTGAACAGCTCGCTGGCGAACAGCGAGGCCTCGTCGCCGCCCGTGCCGGCGCGGATCTCGAGGATGATGTCCTTGTCGTCGTTGGGATCGCGCGGCAAGAGCTGGATCTTCAGCGTCTGCTCGAGGGCCTCGATCTCGTCGTCGAGGCGCGCGATCTCCTCCTTCGCCATGCCGCGGATCTCGGCGTCACCGTCGTCGAGCAGCGCCTTGTTGCCGGCGAGCTCCTCGCGCTTTTGGTTCAGCGCCGTGTACGTCTCGACGATGGGCTCGAGGCGCACGCGCTCCTTGTTCAGCTCGCTCAGCTCTTTGGGGTTCAGGTCGGGCGCGCTCAAGCGCTCCACGAGGGAGGCATGGCGCTTCACGACCTCATCGAGGCGACGTTGCATGGGGCACAACCAACCCGACGAGCGGGTCGTCGTCAATCACGTGAGGGCAGGCGGAAGCGGGCGAGCGGGATGGCGCCCCGTTAAGCCTCGCCGTCCTTCAGGGAGGTGTCGGTGATCGTCTTCCACGCGACCCATAGCGCCACGACGCTTGGGATGATGATGACGAGCCCGAGCGCGAGCACCGGGAACACCATGTCGTACAGGTGCGGCTCGGCGATGCGCGCCTGCGCTCCGGCGTAGGCGGCGGGCGCCCCCTGGTTCGGGTCCACGGGCACCTGGGCGACCAGGCTGTGCATCGTATGGATGAGGAGCTCACGCATTCCTTGGCCTCCGAGGTCGACGCCTCGACTCTACTAACGCACACCCTGCCGAGGCCATGCCTCGCCGTCGGTCATCCGCCCGACGGAGCGACGCCGCGAGGCGGATCAGGCAGCCACCTTCTCGGCGACCTCCTCGAAGTCCGCGTAGACCTCGATGTGGGCCTCGGCGGTAGTCCCGGCGCCGCCCTCGGCCGCGCCGTCCATGGTGGGCAGCGCGTGGACCTCGGCCTCGGGCGTCCGCGCCGACAGCTTCTCGCGCCAGACCGCCTTGCGCAGCGCGGTGAGCGCCACCTCGAGCTCGGCGTCGCCCGGCTCCCTCGTCGTCAGGCGCTGCATGAGCATGCCGGGGGCGATGAGCGCGCGCACGAGCGGGTTCGAGGGGTGCTTGGCGGCCAGCCGCTGGGCCTCGTAGGCGAGCCCGGCGATGGGCAAGAGGAGCGGCACCTTCACCGCGAAGGTGAACAGCGTCTGCACGAGCGTGTTCTCGCTGATGATGGGCAAGAAGGGCAGGGCGGCCGCGAACACGACGACGCTGACGGCGATGACCAGCAGGATGAGGCTCGTGCCGCAGCGCGGGTGCGCGGTCGACTGCGGCCGCGTGTGCTCGACGTCGAGCGGCAGGTCGCCCTCCCAGGTGTGCACGCTCTTGTGCTCGGCGCCGTGGTACATGAACAGCCGCTTGACGTCGTCGAGCCGCGAGATCAGCGTGATGTAGCCGGCGAACATGGCCACGCGCAGGCCGCCGTCCACGAGGTGGAAGAGGGCGCCGTCCATGGGCAGCGCGCTGCCGGCCTCCGAGCCAAGCAGCGCGCCAAGACCCCACGTCACCATGTGGGGGATGCCCTTGAAGATGAGCACGGCCATGGCGAGGCTGAGGACGAGCGTGCCCCAGAGGGCGGCGCCGCCGGTCTTCGCGCCCGCGTCCTCGGCGGCGTGGCTCGCGACCGGCTCGCCTTTGACGTCCGCGGCCGCGCCGCTCTCGCCGGCGTTGGACGCCGCCTTGTCGTCCTCCTCGGGCATGGCCTGCGCGGCCGAGAAGTTCAGCGCGCTGATGCCGTTCGCCATGCTCTCGATGAGCATGTTGGCGCCGCGCAGGAGCGGCCACTTCAGAAACGGCAGGCGCTCGGAGAACGACAGCCAGCCGGCCTCGCGCACGACGATGGAGCCGTCCGGACGGCGCACGGCCACCGCGAAGCTGCGCGGCGAGCGCATCATGACGCCCTCGATGACCGCCTGCCCGCCGATGACCGGCTTGGCCATGAGCGAGAGCAGGATCAGGAACCAGCGGGGGCGGGAACGTTTGCGCACGGAGGGCTCCGTCGAGTGGGCTCGCTGTGTCGCTGTAGCGCTAGCAGCGGTCAGCTATCAGCTATCAGCTAGGGGGCGCGTGCGCACCTGTGGAGGTCGGCACCAACGAAAGCGGCCAGGGCCCAAAGACAGCGTCGCTGCCACGGGCCCTGGCTCGTGAGCGCTCTGGACCGGCCGGGTCCGAGGCGGCGATCACTTCTTGCGGTACTTCGCCTTGAAGCGCTCGACGCGGCCTTCGGTGTCGATGAGACGCGCCTTGCCGGTGAAGAACGGGTGGCAGGCCGAGCAGATGTCGACGCTGTAGGACTCACGCGTGCTCTGGGTGGCGTACGACGCGCCGCAAGCACAGGTGATGTTGACCGGCTCGTAGTGGGGGTGGATTTCGGGCTTCATGAGGGGCACCTGAACGCGAAGGTTCTGCTGTTCGCGCGCGCGAGCGCTACGCGACGGGGACGGAGAAATTAGGCACCGCGGCGCAGGTCGTCAAGGGAGGTGAGAGGGTCACCTACAGGAGAAATCCGCGAGCTGTTGTACCCACTCGCACTATCGTCCGCCGCCGGACCTTCCGTTCCTGCTTCCGAGGGGTTGCCATGCACCGCCCGCGACGTCGCTCACCCGCCCGCCTGGTTCCCGCGCTGGCCGCCGCCGGCCTCTTCCTCGCGCCGTTCGCGGTGGCGAACCCCCGCACCGACGGTGCCTCGGGCCGGGGCGCCTCGGGGAGCCTCAGGGGGGGCACGGCCAGCCTCGCGGTGCCCTTTCATCCGAACCACGGGCAGTGGTCGAGCGAGGTCGCCTTCAAGGCGGATCACTTCGCGGGGACGTTCTGGGTGACGACGGCGGGCGCGCTGGTCGTGTCCCTGCTGGGGCCGCCGCGCGCCGCGGACCCGGGCGAGGACGTCGGCGCCCGCGCTCGGGGCTGGAGCGTCGTCGAGCGCTTCGTGGACGGGCGACCGAGCCCGGCCCGCGGCGTCGAGAAGGCGCCGACCCGGGTCTCGTACTTCCTCGGCGCCGATCCGGCGAAGTGGCGCCGCGACCTCCCGACTTGGCGCGCGCTGACGTTCGGGCAGGTCTGGCCCGGCATCGAGGTGCGGCTCGCCGCGCACGGGCAAAACGTCGAGCGGCTCTTCCTCGTCGCGCCCGGCGCGGACCCGGCGGCCATCGAGATGGAGCTCGGCGGTGCCTTGGACTGGCGCCTCGGCGCCGCGGGCGAGCTCGTCGTCGGCACCGGGCATGGTGACATCGCGCTCAGCGCGCCGGTGGCGTTCCAGGTGGTCGACGGCAAGCGCACCGCCGTGGAGGTCCACTACCGGCCGTCCTCGCGGGGGTATGGCTTTCGGCTCGGCGCGTACGATCCCACGCGCGAGCTGGTCATCGATCCCGTGCTGCAGAGCACCTACGTCGGGGGCTCGTCCTCCGACCAGGCGCTCGGCGTGGCCTTGAACAGCGCGGGCGAGGTGATCGTGACGGGCGGCGGCACCTCGAGCGACTTCCCCGGCAGCGCTGGCGGCGCGCAGGAGAGCCTCCTCGGCACCAGCGACATGCTCGTCGCGCGCCTCAGCCGCGACCTCACGACGCTGCTCTCCAGCAGCTACCTCGGCGGCAGCGGCAGCGAGTTCGCGGAGGGCGTCGCGCTCAGCGACGACGACGACGTGTTTGTGTTCGGCGCCACCGGATCCGCCGACTACCCGGGCACCGCCGGCGGCGCGCAGCCAAACATCGCCGGCAGCAACGACGGCGTCATCGCCCGCTTGAGCCCTGATCTGACGACGCTGCGCCAGAGCACCTATCTCGGCGGCTCGGGCTACGACAACATCGCCGAGCTGGCGGTGAGCAGCGCGGGCGACCTGTTCACCATCGGCGCCAGCGTCTCGACCGACTTCCCCGCCACGACGGGCGGCGCGCAGGCGGACCCAGGCGGCGCCTCGGACATCGTGGTCGCTCGCGTCAGCGGCGACCTGACCAACCTCGCGCAGGGCAGCTACCTCGGCGGCGCCGGCAGTGAATATGGGCTCTCGATCGCGCTCGCCGACGATGGTGGCGTTCTGGTCACGGGCTACGCGGAGTCGACCGATTACCCGGGCACCGCCGGCGGTGCGCAGGAGAGCTATGCGGGGGAGTGGGACATCGTCGTCTCCCGCCTGAGCGGGGCGCTGACGACGCTGGTGCAGAGCACGTTCCTCGGCGGCACCGCCTACGAGGAGGGACACGGCGTCGCCGTGGACGGAGCTGGCAACGTCGTGGTGCTGGGGAGCAGCGAGTCCACCGACTACCCAGCGACCAGCGGCGGCGCGCAGCCGAATGGGGGCGGCTCGCAAGACCTCGTCGTCTCGTTGCTGAACGGCGCCTTGACGACGCTCCTCCAGAGCACCTACGTCGGCGGCGAGGGATACGAGTACCCGGGAGGCGTGGCGGTGGACGACGAGGGCTATGTCCTGGTGGTCGGCGGATCGGACAGCGCGGACTATCCCGGCAGCGAAGGCGCGACCCAGGAGAGCAACGGCGGCGCGGCGGACGCGGTGCTCTCGCGACTGCAAGGCGACCTGACGACGCTGTCGCAGAGCACCTACCTCGGCGGCTCCGGCGACGACACGGCCTACGCGCTCACGACCGACGGCGCCGACGTCGTCGTGGCTGGCGGCAGCGCCTCCTCCGATCTGCCTGCCACCGCGAACGGCGCGCAAGCGCAGGCGGCGGGCGCGGACGACGTGCTGATCTCACGCGTGAGCGGCGACCTTCGCGAGGAGCCGCTCTGCGACGACCTCCTGCACGGGGGCGCGCCCTGCGACGCGCCGCTCGTCTGCGGCGACGGCCTCCTCGACGACGGCGAGGGCTGTGACGACGGGGACGCCGCGGGCGAGGACGGCTGCGACGCCTCCTGCGCCGTGGAGGAGGGCTACGTGTGTGAGGGCGAGCCGTCCGTGTGCGCGCAGGAGGCCACGCCGATGCCGCCGGACCACAGCGCGCCCGAGGGCTGCGGCTGCAGCGTGGGCGCGGGGGCCGAGCGCCTGCCGACGGGCCGAGGCGTCTGGTTGTTGGGGCTGTCGCTCGCCTTGCTCTTGCGCCCGCGCGGCCGCGTCGTCCGTCAGTCTTCCGAGTGAGGCTTCGCGCGCGGGGGGCTACCCCTCGGTGGATGAACCGATCCGCCGGCGGGCTCCTCGCTTCCCTCGCGCTCGTGCTCGTCGCCCTCGTTCCCGTCGGCTGTACGGCGGGTGTGGGCGCGGACGAGGGCGCGCCCGACGCGGCCGCCCGCAGCGACGACGACGACGCCGGTCGCCCCCTGTCCGCGGACGACAGCGGCATGCCCGCGCACGACGCCGGCGTGCCGCCCGATCCTCCGGACGACGGCGGCGCGCCCGACGGGCTCGACGCGGGCCCAGACCCGGTCCCGGACGCTGGTGCGGAGCTGCCCGACGCTGGCGCGCACGAGCCGGAGGAGCCCGACGCTGGTCCCGACGGACCGGCGCTGCTCGAGCCCGCCTCCGCGAGCGACAGCGGCGCGCACACGGTGACGACGTTCTTCAACGTGCTGCGCCAGAGCGGCGCCGATCCGTGGGTCTACAAGCACACGGACGGGCTCTACTATTACACGCAGACCACGGGCGGGAACGTCACCCTCTGGCGCAGCGAGACGCTGAGCGGCATCGGCCACGCCGCGCGCAAGGTGATTTGGACCAAGCCCGCGTCGGGCCCCGCCAGCCAGGACATCTGGGCGCCGGAGCTCCATCACCTGCGCGGCAAATGGTACGCGTATTTCGCGGCCTCGAGCGGGAGCGCCGGTAGCCGCCGCATGTATGTGCTCGAGAACCCGGACGCGGACCCGTTCTCGGACAACTGGACCTTCCAGGGGAAGATCGCCGACGCGAGCAACCGCTGGGCCATCGACGGCACCGTGCTGGAGGTCGGCAGCAGCCTCTATTTCATCTGGTCCGGCTGGCCGGGCACGACCAATGGCGTGCAGAACATCTACATCGCGCGCATGAGCGATCCGCTGACGATCAGCTCGAACCGCGCGCTGCTGTCGACGCCGAGCTACGCCTGGGAGAAGGTCGGCGACCCGGACATCAACGAGGGCCCCGAGGTCATCGTCAAGGACGGCGTCATCAGCCTCGTCTATTCCGCCAGCGGCAGTTGGACCGACAGCTATTGTCTCGGACTGCTGACCGCGTCCACCGGCAGCAATCTGCTGAATCCCGACTCGTGGACGAAGCACAGCCAGCCGATCTTTCAGAGCGCCAACGGCCTGTATGGGCCCGGGCACCACAGCTTCACGCGCTCCCCCGACGACAGCGAGGACTGGATCGTCTACCACACGGCGCGCTGGTCGGGCTCGGGCTGGACCCGCCAGGTGCGCCTGCAGCCGTTCACCTGGAAGGCGAACCACACGCCGAACCTGGGCGCGCCGGTCGATCCGAACGCGCCCATTACGCTCCCGTCCGGAGAGCCGGCGCGCTACCGCTACGAGGCGGAGGACATGGTGACGGGCGGCACCGCCCACGCCGTCGCGCACGAGAGCGCGTCGGGCGGCGAGAAGGTCGGCTACATCGACGGCGGCAACGCACACTTGACCTTCAGCGTGTGGGTCCCGAAGGCAGGTCGCTACGCCCTCGGCCTGCGCACGGGCAACGGCACCGCGGGGGAGGCGACCGCGACCTATTCGCTCTCGCTGGGCGGCGGCGACCCGGTCAATATCAGCACCGTCTATTCGGGCTGGAACCGCTGGAGCATGATCTACCTGCGCCGGAACCTCGAGGCGGGACACAACACCCTGCGCGTCTCCCGTAGCTCGGGCTACATGGAATTCGACCTGCTCGACGTGTTCCCGCTGCGCTCGGTCGCGGGCGGCGTGCTCGAGGACGGCACCTATCGGCTGATCGCCGATCACAGCGGCGACGCGCTCGACGTCGGCGGCTGCTCGACCGAAGACGGGGCCAATGTCATTCAGTGGCCCTACTGGGGAGGCGACTGCCAGCGCTGGCGCCTCGAGCACCTCGGCGGGGACGTCTACAACCTGCTGGCGGTCAACTCCGGCAAGGCGCTCGAGGTGGCGGATCAATCCACGGCGGACGCGGCCAATGTGCGCGTGTTCAATCGCTGGGGCGGCTATCACCAGCAGTGGCGCATCGAGCCGAACGACGACGGCAGCTATGGCCTGCGCGCGCGTCACAGCGGCATGATGCTCGAGGTCGCGGGCTGCTCGACGGAGGACGCGGCCAATGTGCGGCAGGGGATCGAGGGCGGCTCTGCCTGTCAGCGCTGGCGTATCCAGCCCCGCTGATGCTACCTCCCGTCCCCCATGCCGAACGCACACTCGCTCCTGTTTCGCCGCTCGCTCGCGTCGCTGCTCCTGCTCGTCGTCGTCAGCGCGTGCGCGACGACAAAGGAGCATGAGGCCGCCGCGGCGCGCGCCGTCCCCGCCTCGCCGCTGTTCTTCTGGAAGGTGACGCACGAGGGACAGCCGGGGACCGTCTATCTCCTCGGCACCGTGCACCTGCGCGACGCCGGCAGCGCCACGCTCGACCGCGCCGTGCTCGAGCAGGTCGACGCCGCCGACGAGCTGGTGTTCGAGATCGTGCCGGACAGCGCCAACGCAGCCGAGGTGCAGGCCGCGACGCTGCAGCTCGGCTTCTATCCAGAGGGCGAGACGCTCTTTCAGCACGTCGACGAGGCCGAGCGCGCCGCGATCGAGGCGGTGGCGCGGACGGTCGGGCTGCCGGACGACGCGCTCGCGCGCATGCGTCCGTGGCTCGCCGCCATCACGTTCATGGTGCTGCGCATGAAGGTCGAAGGCTTCAGCGAGGAGGCGGGCGTCGAGCGCCTGCTCCTGGCGCGCGCGCGCGCGGCGGGCGAGAAGCGCTCGAGCAGCCTCGAGACCGTCGAAGAGCAGCTGCGCTTGTTCTCGAGCCTGCCGCCCGTGGCCCAGGAGCAGATGCTGCTCGACGTCGTGGACGACATCGAGGGCCAGACCGCGCGGCTGCAGAAGATCATGGACGCCTACGCGCGCGGAGACGCGGCCGCGCTGAGCGCGCTCACCTTCGAGGAGCGCGGCCAGGACCCGGAGGCGGACGCGCTCTACCGCGCGATCTACGACGAGCGGAACGCTCGCATGGTGCAGCGCCTGACGCCGTACTTCGCGAAGGATCAGCAGTCCGTGGTCGCCGTCGGGGTGGGGCATATGCTCGGCGAGCTCGGCATACCGGCGCTGCTCCTCGGGCAGGGGTACGTCGTCGAGGCCGTGCCCGCGCGCGGGCTCGCCGCCGTGCTCCCGGCGGGCAGCGTCGCTTCACACCCCTTCGCCGATGAGGAGCTCGGGTTCTCGGCCGAGCTCCATGGCGAGCCGCAGGTGAGTCGCCAGCAGGTGCCGACGCCGGGCGGGGGACACGCGAACGTCACCATCGTGACGGCCAGCGACGGCACGCTCGAGCTGTCCGTCGTCGTGAACGACTTCCCGGCGCCGCTCGATGGCGACCCCGCGCGGGTGGCCATCCTGTTCGACAACATGGTCGCGCGAATGGCGCAGCAGTTCGGCACGCTCGAGGCCCAGGAGCGTCTTCTGGTGCAGGGCAGCCCGGCGGCGCGCTTCGTTGCCTCGGGGGCGTCGCACAAGGTGGAGGGCGTCGTCATCGTGCGCGGCGTGCGCATGTACACGCTGCTCGCGACCCGCCTCGGCGAGGTCGCGGAGGACGTGGCGGCGGCCCGTGAGGCGGCGGCGCGCAGGTTCCTCGACTCCTTTCGCTTGCTTCCGTCGACGACGAAGCCGGACGCGGCGCACGAGGAGGAAGAGGTCCCGTTGGGGATCTGAGCGCTACCCCCCCGACCCCCTCGCGTTGATCATGGGACCAAGCAAGCGATGGGGGGGTAAGGTGCGCCGGCGTCCTCGGGCGGTGGCACGGCTAGGGCTACGGCTCGCCAGGCGACGGCGACGACGGGGCCTCGCCCGGCAGGACCACGATGAAGGCGGCGCCGCCGAGGGACGAGCGCTCGAGCGAGAGGACGCCGCCGTGCTCGGCGACGATCTCGCGGGAGAGCGTGAGGCCGAGGCCGGTGCCCTTCTCTTTCGTCGTGAAGAACGGCTCGAACAGGCGCTCTTTGACCTCGTCGGGCACGCCGGGGCCGCTGTCCTCGACGATGACGCGCACGCCGCCGGCCGCGGTCGCCTTCGCGCTGCAGCGCACGGTGCCGCCCTTGCCCGCCGCCTCCTGCGCGTTCTTCAGGAGGTTCAACAGCGCCTGGCGCATGCGGCGAGGATCGTGCGGGACCTTCGGCAGCCCGTCCTCGACCTGCAGCTCCAGCATGACGCCGGCCTGCTCCGCCTCGCCGTGATTGAACGCGCACAGATCGGCCAGGAGATCGCCGACGTCGCCGGGCGTGGGCTCCGGGTCCGGCAGGCGCGCGTAGCGCAGGTAGCCCTCGGTGATCTGCGTGAGGCGCGCGACCTCGCGGCCGACGGCGTCGAGGATCTGGCCGGCCTCCTCCTGGCGCTCGCCGGGCAGGTGCGCGACGTCGTCCCCGAGCAGCTCGATGTTGAGGCCGATGCTCGAGAGCGGGTTTCTGATCTCGTGCGTGATCTGCGCCGCCAGGCGGCCGATGGCGGCCAGGCGCTCCGAGCGAACGAGCTTCTCACGCGTCTGTTCGCGCACGGTGACGTCTTCACCGAGCAGCAGCACGTCGTTCAGGGAGGCGCCGGCGCGGTCTCGGATGGGCACGAGCGCGACGTCGACCACGCGCTCCTTGATGCGCAGGAGCGGGAAGGACTTGAGCTCGCCGCGCTCGTTCACGGCCGCCAGATCGCCGAGCACCTCATCGAGCGTGCCCGCGAGCCCCTCGAGCCCGGCCAGCTCGCGCCCCTCGATGTCGACGAGCGGCAACTGAAACACCGAGCGCGCCGCGGGGTTCAGCCCCTTCACGCGGCCGTCGGCGTCGAGGATGACGATGCCGATGCGCACCGAGCGGATGACGTCGTCCGAGAAGGCCTTGAGGCGCAGCAGCTCGTCGTTCCGCGAGCCGAGCACGCGCTCTCTGTCCTTGAGCGCGCGCGCCATGGCGTTGAACTCGCGGCCGAGCTCGCCCACCTCGTCATCGCGATCGAAGGCCACCTCCACGTCGAGGGAGCCGTGTCGGATGGCGCGCGCGGACTCCACCAACACCGCGAGCGGGCGCAGGGCGCGCGTCATCATGACGAGGATGCCGAGGCCGACGATGAGCGCCACCAACGAGAGCACGATGGCGGCGTAGGTGGCGTCGCGGCCGAGGCGCTCCGAGCGCAGCAGCGCCTCGGCGATGCGCGTCTCGAGGGCGAGCGAGAGGGCGCGCACCTCACGGCTCAAGGCTTCGCTGGTCTCCGTGTAGGCCTCGCGGAGCAGCGTGATCTCGTCGGGCGGCGCCGCCTCCCCAGCCACGAGCGCGGCCTCGTCGAGCGCGGCCTCGTCGAGCGCGGCCTCGTCGAGCGCGGC
>CAYLZW010000158.1:11107-13041 GCA_964388085.1 uncultured Myxococcales bacterium
CGAGCGCGGCCTCGTCGAGCGCGGCCTCGTCGAGCGCGGCCTCGTCGAGCGCGGCGTCATCGAGCGCGGCCTCCTCGAGCGCGGTGGCGTCCCGCGTCCCGGTGTCGACAGGAGCGCTCCCGAGCGCCGGAGCGGCTGCGCCTTCGCCTGCGCTGCCCGCGTCGAGCTGCGGCTCGTCGTTCGCCGGCTCGACGAGGGCGTCGGGAGAGACGGCGGCGGCGGGCAACGCGTCGACGCTCGCGAGCAGGCGCACCGTGGCCTCGTCGTAGGCGTCGTGCAGCCGCTGTACGCGCTGCACCCGCTCTTTGACCTCCTCGAGGAAGCGCTTTCCGTCCGCCGGGATGGGGCCGACGGCGAGCCCCGTGGCGAGCATGGCCATCTCGCGCAGGCGATCGCGCAGCGCCCGCGGATAGAACTCGCGCGCGTAGCCCGTCAGGTGCCGTCGCACGTCGGGATCCGCCTCGCGCAGCGCGCGCCGGACGTACTCCTCCTTCGCCTCCTGGAGCGTTCGCACCTGGGTCGCTTGTCGCGCCATGGCGATGTGGCCGCGGTGCACGAGGCGCAAATCCTCGCGGATGCGCTCGAGCTGCCCGACGACAAACAGCGTGGTGCCGGAGAACACCACGAGGATGGCGAGGAAGCCCGCGAAGATTCGGGTGGAGAGGCTGGAGCGCATCGACACCGAGGGCGGTCAAGGGGGACAAGGAGGGTCTTGCGTGGACATCTTGTGGTAGGTGCCCACCTCTGGCAATTAGCGGCGGTCACGTCGCGCCGAGGAGCGCGCTCTGACGGTTTGCCGATTCTAGGATCCCATCCGACGAGAGGAGCCTTCATGGCTCAGCCCACGTCCAAAACCCCGCCCTTCGCGTCCCTGAAGCCGAGGAGCGTCGTCGCGTGTGCCTTCGCGCTCGCGCTCGCCGCCGGCCCGGTCGCCGCGCAAGACGACGACGACATCCTCGTGCCCGATGACGCGCCCGCGGCGCCGGCGAAGGCGCGGCCGAAGGTCGGGCTCGTGCCCCTCGTGCCCGTCGGCGAGGCCACCCGACCGCTCGCGCAGCAGGTCACCGAGGGCCTCACCAAGGAGCTGAGCGAGGGCTTCGAGATCGTCCCGCTCACGCTCCGCTCCAGAACGGCGAGCGCCGCGGCGCCGAACCAGGACGCCGCCGTCGAGGCGCGCACGAAGGCGGGCAAGTACGCGAAGGCCGGCCGGCAGGCGCTCGAGCGGCTGCAGTTCGGCCGCGCCGAGAAGGCCTTCCGCGCCGCCGCCGAGAGCTACACCGCCGCCGCGCCCGTGCTCGATGACATCGCCCCGGTGCTGGCGGCCTACGTGGGTCTCGCCGAGGTGTACGCGCGTCAGGGCGAGGAAGAGAAGGCCAAGCAGGCGCTCGCGGCCGTGTCCCGCCTCGATCCGGAGTTCGAGCTCGACGAGGCGAAGTATCCGCCGCTGTTCATCACCACGCACCGCACCGTACGGGCTGGGGTGATGAAGGAGGAGCCCGGCGCCATCGTCGTCGATCGCACGGGCGCCGGCGCGCTCGTGGTGGTGGACGGCCGCGACGTCGGCGAGGCGCCCATCAAGGTCCTCGGGCTCGCCGCCGGTACCCACTTCATCCGCGTCTCGAAGGACGGCGCCGGCGTGTTCGGCAAGGCCGTCACCGTGGCGCCGGGCGCCGAGGCGACGGTGTCGCCGGGCTTCACCTCGCTCGACGCCGACGGCCCGCTCGACGCGCTGGCGCTGAACCGCTTCTCCGACGCCGCCGCGCAGAAGGTCGCCGACGCCGCCAAGGAGCAGGGTCTGAAGACGGCCGTCGTGGGCGCCATGGGCAAGACCGACACGGGCGTCCCCACGGTGCTCATCGCCGTCGACACGGCGACGGGTAAGGCGTCGCGCATCGGTCCGCTCGAGTTCGACGGCGATCTGCTGAACCTCTCCA
>CAYLZW010000159.1:0-13035 GCA_964388085.1 uncultured Myxococcales bacterium
GAGCAGCCGGTGCAGTTCTCGATGTCGATGCGGATCTCGTGGCTGACGGGATCGCGCGCGATGGCGTCGAAGTTACAGTCGATGAGGCAGCGCGGGTCGTAGCACTGGCGGCAGGTGATGGAGAAGTTGATGAGCCCCACCTGCGGCCCGAAGCGCTCGATGCGCGCGAAGCCGTGACGGTCCTCGCAGGCGACGACGCACTTGTCACAGTCGATGCACAGCTCGAGCTGACGGATCTTCGTCCTCGTCGAGAACGAGAAGCCGTTCTTCACGTAGAAGTCGAACACCTCGTCGCGGCCGCCCTCTTCGCGCAGCGTGCGGATGCGGTGTAACCAACGCTCGGCGTGCCGGCGCAGGCGCTCTTGCAACGCGGGGTTCGCCTGCAGGATCGCCGCGGCGTCGGACGCGCGCACGCGGACGACCTGCACCTCGGTGATGGCGTACAGACACAGGCCGCCCGCCTTGTTCGCGAAGTCGTCGGCGTAGAAGTCACCGTAGGCGAACACCGCGATGGTCTGGCCGACCTTCTTGAAGAGCTCCGCCTTGGCCTTGGCGCCTACCGCCTTCTGCGCCTCCTCCGTCCACTCGCCGCAGCCCACCTGGCCGGCGACGATGAAGTTCAGATACGGGTCCTTCACCGGCTGCTGCGGCGTCGCGAGCATGTCGTCGCGGCTCAGCACGGCGCCCTCGGCCTTGGCGACGATGAGGCTCAGCGCGGCGTCGGGTACACCGTCGAAGATCTCGAGCTTGCGGATGGCGTCGCGCGACACCGTCGGTGGCGGCAGGCGCTTCGCGGCCTGTCGCGCCTTCTTGCGCGCCTCCTTCTGAGCCACGATCTCCTGCGGTGTCGGCATCGAACGTCATCCCCTTCGCGGCGACCAACCGGGGCACACATCTCTAGGTAGCGAACGCGGGCTGCAGTCCTCAATGTACGCCAAGCTCTCATCCACCAGTGCGCCGTCGGACAAACGTCCGATCCGCGCCTCCAGAGCACCGAGAGGATGCCACAGCGCGCGAGGAGAGGGTCTCAACGGCCGCGCCGCGTCCGGCGACGCTTCGGGCGCTTCTTGGGTTTCGGCTTTTGCTGCGCGCGCTCGGGCTTGGCGATGTCGTCGGGCGGCGGCTTCCCGTCGAGGCGGGCGAGGGCGATCTTGGCCGCGTTGCCCACCGGCGTGTTGCCGCCGAGCCCGGCGGCGCGCTCGTACGACGCCCGTGCGCGCTCCTTCGCGCCCTTCTCCCCGGAGGCGCTCTGCTCCAGGATCCGGCCGAGGATGTAGTGGCCCTCGGCGAAGCCGGCGCGGCTCTCGAGCATCTCGCCGAGGTCTAAGGCGGCGTCCTTGACGTCACCGGCGCTCGCGTCGGCCCAGGCCAGGTAGGCGGCGGTGACGAGGTCGGTGTCGAGGAAGCGCTCGGCCGCGTCGCCGAGCGCCGGCCTCAGCTCGCGCGCGGCGGCCAGGGCGGCGTCGAACTGACCGTCGCCGTGCTCGACGGCGAGCGCGACGAGCAGCACGTTCACGTCGGAGGGCGCCATCTTGCGCGCCTGCTCGAGCGTGGCGCGCGCCTCGTCGTAACGACCTTCCTTGAGCGCGATCTTGGCCTCGAGCGCGACGGCGGCGGGGCTCACGAAGCCCTCGTCGCTCACGCGCTGCAGCGAGCGGCGAGCGGCGTTCACATCGCCAGCCTCCACCTGCAGGCGCGCCGCCGCCACGAGGATGCGGGGATCGTCCGGCGCCATGCGCATGGCCTCCTCGATGGCCTCGCGCGCGCGCACGGCGTTGCCGCTCTTGGCCTGGACGAGCGCGTCGGTGAGGTGCACCTCGGGATCGGAGGCCGACTCCTTCCGCGCGAGGCGCACGCGATCGTTGGCGGCCTCGACGTCCCCTTGCGCGAGCGAGAGCTGCGCCAGCTTCAGGTTCGCCACCACGTCGAGCCGGCGCTCGGCGGCCTGCGCGGTCAGGCCCCGGATGTCGAGGGCGTTCTTGATCGCCTCCTCCGGGAAGATCTGCGCGTCGAAGATCGGCAGGAGCGGGAGGTACCGCTCGCGGAAGTCGAGCTGGAAGCGACCGAGCGGGAGCAGCAGCCCCGCCTCGTCGAGCCGGCGCTCGGCGTTGGTCCGGAGCACGCGCACGCGATCGCCGCTGAGCCCGCGTCCGACGCGCGCGCGGGTGCGGTCGACGAGCAGCCGGATCTCGCCGGGGAAGGTGCGCAGCCCGTCGGACAGCATCGTCTCCACCTTCGTGTAGTCGCCGACGTCGAGCAGGATGAGCTGCGCCAGGCGCGAGAGCAGCCCGGGGAAGCGCTCCTCGACGTCACCCTCTTGCGCGCGCTGGATCATGCGGCCGTGCAGATCGTCGTCGCCGTGGGCGGCGGCCAACGCCGCCAGCATCAGGGCGACCGGCGCCGCGTCGGCGGGGTCGAGGGTCGCGGAGTCGAGCGCGCTGACGGCGCGCGTCACGGCGGGCAGCGACGAGAGCGCCACCGCCTTCTCGTCGTCGTCGTTGTCCTTCATTGGCGCAGCGTCGTCTTGGTTCGGCGGCTCTTCGCGGTCGTCCCCGGCGCCGTCATCGCTCGCGTCCGCCGCCGCGCTCGAGCGCGCGAGCAAGACGGCGTCGACAGCGACGGCCGTCGCGAGGGCCGGCGTGTAGCGAGGGTGGCTCGTCGCGAGTCGCTTCAACAGCTCGGCCGCAAGCGCGGGGTCGCCCCTTACCAGGAACGTCCGCGCGAGCTCGTGCGTGGCGCGAGGCGGCGCGCCTCGGTCGAGGCCCGCGCGCGCGAGCAGCTCGCTGGCTTGCGTGGGATCTCCGCTCGCGCGCGCCCGCTCGGCGAGGGCCATGAGCAGGTACGGGTCGTCCTTCTGCTTCGGATCGCCCGCCGTGGCGTCCAGATCGGCCGCGAGCTCGTCGTCGTCGTCCGCGAGGGGCCGCGTGGCGATGAGCGCGCGCGCGAGCAGGGCAGGGGGCGAGCGCCGCGTCGGGCCCGACGCCGCGGAGAGCGCGTCCTCCACGTTCTGCAGGTGTCCCTCGTCGGCGCCGTGCTCCACGAGCAGGAGCGCGTGCGCGAGCGCCGACCACGCGTGCGCGCTCTCGTCCTCATCTTCGTTCGCGAGCTCGAGCGCCTTGCTCAGCGACGACGGGGTGTCCGCGCCGACCAGGGCGGCCAACCCGCTCGCCGAGGCGTCACCCCGGGGCGCCGCGCGCTGCAGCACGGCGCCCGCCGCCAAGCCGACGGTGACGACGATGACGAACGCGACGATGGTGCGCACGATGTTGATCCCCCGTCGCTGGGCCGAGCCCTTCAAGATGGAGACGTCGGCGCGGACGAGATCGGCGCCGAGCAGCGCGGCCAGCGCCGCGTCGACCTCGTTCGTGACCGAGCGCTCGGCCTTCTCGAGCTCTTCCGCGGCGCGCGCCGGATCGATCTGCAGAAAGCGCGTGGCTTCGCGCTTGGCCTGCTGCACCGAGCCCGGTGGCGCAGGAGGCGGCGCCGGGATCTCGCCGGCGCCGCCGCCCTTTTGGACGACGAAGTCCTTCGCGTTCGCGACGACGGTGTACGCCTTCTTCTTCTGCAGCGACGCGCGATCACGAAGGCGCCTCGAGGCACCGTCCTGGGGGTCGAGCTGGATGGCGCGATCGAGGAAGTTGAGCGCCTGGTCGCGCAGCCCCTTCGAGAGCAGATAGCGGCCGAGCAGCGCGTACGGGCGCGCGTCCTTGGGCGCGAGCTGGATCGCCTCCTTCAAAAAGTCGATGGAGCGCTTCGGGTCGCGGGTCTTCGTGTCCGGATCGTCCCAGAACGACTCGGCGAGGCCGAGCAGCGCCTCGACGCTGCGCCCGCCTTGACGCAGGCCCTCCTCGAGCCGCGCGCGCGCGTTCGCGTAGTCGCCCTTCTCCATCAGCTGCTCGGCCTCGGCGACGAACGGCGGCGTCGTCGCGGACGCGAGCTTCCTCCGGTTGAAGACCTGGGTCGGGGGTCTAGGCGCGCTCAAGGCCTGCGGCTCCTCCGCGGTGGACGCTAATGGGCGGGGGCCGTCGCCTGCAACCCAAGGCGCGCGCCCCGAAAGGCACCTCCATCAGGTCGCTCGACGAGCCAACATGTGGTTCCGTCGTTGTACGGCTTGCAGCGGAGGAAGGCCCTCTGTCATTTTCACGGCGAGATGCGCCTCTCCGAGCTCGAAATCCTGGAGCTACACGCCACGGGCGGAATGGCCGAGGTGTATCGAGCGCGCGTCGCCGGCCAGGACGGCTTCGAGAAGCACTACGCGGTCAAGAAGATCCTGCCGCAGTTCACGCGCGATCCCGAGCTCATCGAGATGTTCATCGAGGAGGCGCGGGTGGCCGCGTGCCTCAACTTTCCGAACATCGTGCAGGTCTTCGACCTCTGCGTGTCCGACGACGGCGACTACTTCATCGTCATGGAGTTCGCCGACGGCAAAGATCTCGCCGACGTCATCCACGCCGCCGGGCTCGCGGGCAAGCGCATCCCCGTCGCCATGGCCGTCCACATCGCGCGCGAGATCCTGCTCGCGCTCGACTACGCACACAACGCTCCGGGGCCCGACGGGCGGCCGCTGCGCCTCATCCATCGCGACATCAGCCCGCACAACGTCATCATCGGCTACAACGGCCACGTCAAGCTGACCGACTTCGGCATCGCGAAGGTGCAGCAGTCCGGTCACAAGACCATGGCCGGCGTCGTCAAGGGCAAGTTCGGCTACATGTCGCCCGAGCAGGCGCGCGGCAAGCTGCTCGATCACCGGAGCGACCTCTACAACGTCGGCATCCTGCTCTACGAGATGTTCACGGGCGAGCGGCTGTTCGCCGGCTCGAGCGACATCTCGACGCTGGATCGCATGCGCGCGGCCACCGTGCCGAAGCTGCCCGCGCAGCTCGGCGCGCCGAAGCCGCTCGACAAGCTCATGCGCCGCGTGCTGTCGAAGGACCCCGACAAGCGCGCCCCCGACGCCGCCCAGCTCGAGCTGGCGCTGGCGCAGATCGCGCATCGCGAGAACCTCGTCTGTCGTCGCACCGAGATCGCCGAGCTCATGCGCTCGCTGTTCTCCGGGGAGATGAAGCAGCAGAAGGCGGAGCCGCGCCGCACGCGTCGGGTGACGCTGCACTCGGCCATGCACGACGCGGCCCAGCGTTCGGCGTCGTCGTCCTCGCCGGCCGAGGCGAGCGTACCGCCGCCGCCGCCGCCGGCGCCTCGTCCCGTGTCGGTGCCCGGACAGCGAGCGAGCGCGGAGCGCGCCGAGCCGAAGCTGCCGCCCTCGCCGCGAGCGCCGGCGCCCATCACCGCCACCAAGGACACGGTGCGCGCCCTCGACGAGGTGAGCGACGACAAGCGCTCGAGCGCGCTGCCGAGACCTCGCAAGCTGCCTCCGCCCGGCGTGCCGGTTGCCGGCCGACGAGGAGCCTCCGCCATCGCCGCGGGGGGGGGCGCGCGCGCGCTCGACGCGGGGAGCGACGAGCGGGCCCCGGAGGCGGCGCGCTCATCGGCCCCCGCGGAAGCGCCCTCCGAGGGCGCCACGCGCGTCGAGGTGGCGCCCAAGGCGCCGCCCGCCCCAGCGCCCGCGCCGCCGCCCGCCGCGCCGGCGCAGACCCCCATCGTGGCCGCGCGCTCGGGAACAGCGAAGGCCCTCCACCTCGGAGAGACCTCCGGCAGCGGGCGCCCTGCGTCGCGCGCGGTGCCGCTCGATGATCTGAGGGCGACGTCGTCGTCCCGCAACGCGCCTCGAGGCGTATCGCCGGTCGACGCGGCGCGCCCGACGGCGACGCGCGCGGCGCCGCTCTCCGGCGATGGGCCAGGCGCCGCGACGTCGGCGCGCGTGGTGGCGCTCGACGAGAACGGCCGCCCGCTCGCCGGGAAGAGCGCACCCCGCGTGGGCGTCGATCCGAAGGCGGTCACCGGCCGGCTCGACGGCGTCGTCCCCGCCGACAACCCTCCGGCGCACCCCTCCCCGACGCGCATGTTCATGCAGGACGCGCTCGCCGCCGCGGACGCCCTCCTCGACGTCGGCGGACTCGATGACGCCGGGCCTCCGCCGCCGGTCGCCTCGGTCCCGCCGCCTCCCGCGCCCGCGCGCGTGCCGCCGCCGCCCCCGCCGGCAGGCGTTCCGCCGCCCCCGCCGCCTCCCATGGGGGCCGCGCCGCCGCCGCCTCCTCCACCGCCGCCACCGGCCGCCGCGGGCCGCGGCTTCTCGGGAGGGCCTCCGCCCCCACCGCCTCCCCCGGCGCCCGCGGGCGTTCCTCCTCCTCCCCCTCCACCGGCGGGGGCGGCGCCTCCTCCTCCGCCTCCGCCGCCTCCGCCGTCAGGGGCGGTCCCGCCGCCGCCGCCGCCTCCGGGGGGCGTCCCTCCGCCTCCGCCACCGCCGGCGGGCGCCGTCCCTCCTCCTCCGCCCCCTCCTTCGCCCGGCGCTGGCGCCTTGCCTCCGCCGCCGCCCCCTCCCGGCGGCGCCTTGCCTCCGCCTCCGCCTCCCCCTCCGCCCGCCGGTGCGCCCGCCGCCGCCGCGCGCGCCGCCGACCCCCTCGCCGGGCCCGTCGAGCGCATCGACGAGGAGTGGGGCACCCTGCGCGGCGCGCCGCCGTCGAAGCCGGCGCCCGAACGCGCCGGCAAGCCGCTCGAGAACGATCACTTCGCCTACACCGAGGACCGCCGTCCGCTGGCCTATCGCGGGGCGTGGAAGATCGGCGAGCCGGACATCAGCCCCCGCCGCATGGGCGCTGACGCGCGCGGCCGTCACGTCGTCCGGGCCTTTTTGCCCAAGGGGACGCGCAAGTGGGCGGTCGCCGCGTTCGTCGTCGCTACGGCGGTGTCCTTCTACGTCACCTCGATGCTCGCGCCGCTGCTCGACGAGGCGCTCGGCGATGACGTTCCGCAGGGCGCCGTAGCGTTCCTCGCGACCACCTACCCCCCCGGTGCCAAGGTGCTCGTCGACGGAGCGCCGTTGCCCGGGCGGACACCGCTGCTGGCCGACGTCGACCTCACGCCGGGCAAGCACGAGGTGCTGCTCTCCCTACCCGGCGGCGAGGAGACCAAGACCAGCGTCACCGTCGAGGCGGGCCAGCGGTGGCTGAGCGTGCGCGAGTCGCTCGCGAGCGGCGGGGAGGTCCGCATCGAGACGCGGCCCAAGGGGGCGCGCATCCGCCTCGACGGCAAAGCGGTGGGAGAGAGCCCCCTCACGCTCGAAGATGTCAGCTACGATGGCGCGCACCGCATCGAGGCGAAGCTCGACGGCTACCTCGCGCAGCAGGTGGAGCTGCCCACGGATCGTCCGCCGGTGCACGTCGTCAAGCTGCGCATGCAGAAGGCGGGGAAAATGGGGAAGGTCGTGTTCGTCACCCAGCCGACGTCGGAGGTGTGGCTCGATGGCAAGGCGCTCGGCCAGGCCGGCCTCGAGGAGCGCCGCGCCCCCGTCGGTGACCATGAGGCGCGCTTCCTCGTTCCGGGGCTCGGCGTCGACGTGACCTACAACGTCGAGGTCCCCGAGTCCGGGGTCGCCCGCTACTACTTCGATCTCACCTCGGGCGGCGAGTGATGAACGACCTGCGGCGCACCAAGGTCACGAGCGCGGCGCTCGGCCCCCTCGGAGCGCTCACGCGGCTCGACACCTCCGCCTGCCGGCTCGTCGTGCTCAACACGGTCTCGAAGGGCCAGACGGCGGAGCTCAGCGGCGAGACCGCGGTGATCATCGGCGCCGACGAGGACTGTCAGCTCCGCATCGAGGATCCGACGGTGAGCCGCCAGCACGCTCGCGTGACGCGCACCGACGGCGGCGCCCTCGTCAAGGACCTCGACTCGACCAACGGCACCTTCTATGAGCGCTCGCGCGTCAAGGAGGTGGTCGTTCCCTTCGGGGCCACCATCGCCGTCGGCAAGGCGCAGGTGAAGGTGGTGCCGCACGAGAACGAGGTGCACGCGCCGCCCTCGAAGATCGCGCGCTTCGGCGACCTCGTCGGCGAAGACCGGCGCATGCGCGAGATGTTCTCGCTGCTCGCCGACGTCGCCCCCACCGAGGCCACCGTCGTCATCGAGGGCGAGACGGGCACCGGCAAGGAGCTGGTCGCCAAGGCGCTGCACGATCAGTCCCCGCGCGCGAAGAAGCCCTTCGTCGTCTTCGACTGCTCGGCTGTCCCGCACGACCTCGTCGAGAGCGCTCTGTTCGGCCACATGAAGGGCGCGTTCACGGGCGCCACGGCGAGCCGGCAGGGCGCGTTTCGTCGCGCGCACGGCGGCACCATCTTCTTGGACGAGATCGGCGAGCTGCCCATCGACCTGCAGCCGAAGCTGCTGCGCGCCATCGAGAGCCGCGCGGTGCAGATGGTGGGGGGCGATGACTACGAGCGCGTCGACGTGCGCGTCATCGCGGCCACGAACCGGAACCTCAAACAGGAGGTGCGCGGCGGCGGCTTCCGCGAGGACCTCTACTACCGGCTCGCCGTCGTCCGCATCGTGTTGCCGCCGCTGCGCGAGCGCCTCGGTGACCTCGAGGTGCTCGTCCGTCACTTCTGGGAGCGGCTCAGCGTCGAGCGGACCGACCCACAGACGGGCGCCCGCGCCGGTGAAAACGGCGAGGCTCGCCCGGCGCTGCCCGAGCTCGACCGGCGCAGCTGGGACGGCCTCAGGGCCTACGCCTGGCCCGGGAACGTGCGCGAGCTGAAGAACGTCGTCGAGCGTGGTCACTCGCTGTTCCGTGGCCCAGGCGCGCTCGACCTCTCGCGCTATCTGCCGGGCTCGAACGAGCACGTCGGGCTGGCCGAGGACTTCGAAGAGCCGCCGCCCACCGAAGCACACGTCTCCACCGTCGCGGGCGGAGAGCTCCTCGACGCCGTGACGAGCGCGCTCGATAAGGAGCGCGGCCTGTCCTTTCGGGACGCCAAGAACCTCGTCGTCGAGGCGTTCGAGCGTCGGTACCTGGCGGCGGTGCTCGAGGCGAGCCGCGGCAACATCTCGCGCGCGGCGCAGACGGCGCAGATGGATCGCAAGCACCTGCGCGAGCTGCTCAAGAAATACGGGCTCTGGGAGGGGGCCGACGCGTAGCGCGGGAGGGGGTCGCCGCACGGCGCCCGCCATCGCGAATGGGTCTCCGCAGCCAATACCGCTGTGATCCGGGCCGTGGCTGCACTGTGATGCAGGCCACGCTGCGGGTCACTCCGTCCACCAAGGGCTGGATGTCCGCGCTACACAGCGCTGAGAAGCGACTCCCACTAGCGTCACCTATGTAGGAAAAGGTGAGACTCACCGGGTCTGCTGCGCTAGAGGATCGCCGTTGGACCCATGAACCGAGAGGGAGCACCCATGCGCCGACTCCAGGCAATGCTGCTGCTGATCACTGCCGCCTCCATCACCGCCTGCCTCCCCTTTGGGGCGCAGCGCTCCAAGCCGCGGGTCGCCGAGATCGAGACCACGTCGCGCGCCGGCGGCACCTCCGCGCCCACGGTGCGCAGCGAGGTGGATTACCTCGACGACGGACGCGTCGATGAGATCACGCGCACGGCCGGCGGCAACTTCGTCGATCGCTGGGAGCTCACCTACGACGACAACCGGCGCGTGGAGGAGGTGGCCATCATCTCCGACGGCGAGACGGTCATCATCGAGCTCAGCTACACCGGCGAGCTGTTGACGGAGGCGAGCGCGCTGCTCACGGAGAGCGAGACCGAGCTGCGCTGGGACATCAGCTACCTGAACGGCGACCGCCGCCTCATCGACAGCATGGCGGTCACCAGCGATGGTCCGTCGTACTTCTCCGAGACCGCCAGCAGCTACAGCTACGACGACCGCTCGCGCATCGCCGAGATCGCGTCCAGCACGTTCACCGAGTCGAGCGCCGGCACCACCGGCGAGACCTCGAGCACGACCGAGCTGCGCTTCGACAGCGACACCGGCAAGCTCGAGCGCGTCACGAGCACGGTCGAGGTGCCTTACTACCCGGCGCCCGTCGTCGACTGGTGCTGGGACGCCGGCTACTACACCGACACCTACTGCGACTCCACCTGCCCGCAGCCGGACCCGGCCTGCGGCGGCACCACCGTGCCCGTGGCGCCCGACCAGGGCGAGCCCGAGATCCGCACCAGCACGCAGCTCTACTCCGTGAAATACGACGACGAGGGCCGCCTCGAGGAGATGGACGGTCCCGACGGCGAGCGCGTCGCGGTCGAGTACGACGCTGAGCACCGCATCGACGAGATCGAGCAGCGCAACGACGGCTACTCGGTCATCACCGAGTACACCTACGACGACGGCGTCGTGAACGGGCACAGCTTCTCGCCGGCGCTGCCGCACGGCGAGCTCTTCGATCTGACCGGCGCGTCCTTCGGCACCCTCGACTTCGAGAGCCCCATGGATCTCGTGGCTGGCGTCGTGAGCGGGAGCAGCGCCGGCGCGAGCGCGAGCGACGACGGCGGCTTCTGAAGTCAGGCCGGCTCGAGGAGCGCGCGCAGCGTCCGCTTGGTGCGCTCGTCGAGCCCGGCGAGCTCTACGAGGCGCAGCGAGAGCGCGCGGTACAGGCGGTCGCTGCCGTCCTCGGCGCCGCGCAGCTTCTCGAGGTGTGCGGCTACGGTCGACAGGTCGCCCCGCGCGATGGGGCCCGTGAGCATCGCGGGCAGCGGTCGTGCCTCCGCGCCGCGCGCCGTGCTCGCGAGCAGGCGCGCGAGTGACACGCGCGCGAGCTCTTCCTCCACGCCGGCGCGCACGAGCTGACGCACGCCCTCGTCGAGCAACGCCACGGCGAGGTTCGCGCTGATGACCGCGCCCAGGTGATAGCGCGCGTGCTCGTGCGGCTTGATGCGCGCGGGGGCGAGCTCGAGGCGGCTCGCCAGATCCGCGAGCCGCTTCGCCACGGCCGCTCGCGTGGCGTCCACGGCCAGGAGGGTGCCGCGCGGGATCGGCGCGCTGCCGTCGAGGGCCGCGAGGGGATGGAAGGCGGCGGCGCTCGTCTTGCCGGTCAACCGCGCGAGCGCCTCCGCCCCGCGCGAGCCCGACAAGTGCGCGACGACGGGCGGCAGCCAGGGGGCGCTCGCGAGCCGCTTGGCGATGGAGGCGAGCGCGTCGTCCGGCGTCGCGAGGAAGAGCAACCACCCACCTCTCTCGCGAAGCTGCGTGAGCAACGCCGGCAGGCGCGCGACCGGCTTCGGACCGTTCGGGTGGCGCTCGCGGAAACGTTGCCGGCGTCCGGCGTCGCGGCTCATGGCGGCCACCAGCTCGACGTCGTGCGCGAGCAGCGACGCCGACAGCGAGCCGCCCGCCTTGCCGAGCCCGAGCACACCGACGCGCAACGTCACGGACCCGCCGCCTCTGCGCTCACGTCGCCACGCGGCGCGCGAGGATGCGACCGCCGTCGGTGCGCAGGCGGACGCGATCGCCCTCGCGCACCTCCTTGCGCAGGATGGCCTCCGAGAGCGGCGACTCGACCAGGCGCTGGATGGCGTTGCGCATATGTCGTGCGCCGCCCTCCTTGCCGTCGCCAGCCTCCTCCACGAGGACGCCGAGCACGTCGCTGTCCCACTCGAACTGGATGCTGCGCGTGATCTCGAGGTTCTTCGACGAGGTGGCCAGCAGCAGGCCGGCGATGTGCTCGAGCTGCGGGCGCGTGAGCGGCGCGAACACCAGCTTGTCCTCGATGCGCCCCCACAGCTCCGGCGAGAAGTGCGCCTTGGCCGAGGTCAGCGACGCCTCCTCGTCGATGCCGGCGTCCTCTTCGTCGGAGGAGCCGAAGCCGACGCGGCGCGCCTTCTTCTTCTCGGGCGCGCCGAGGTTGCTGGTCATCACGACGACGGCGTTGCGGAAGGTCACCGTGCGCCCCTTGGCGTCGGTCAGGCGCCCCTCGTCGAGGATCTGCAAGAGCAAGGGCAGGATGTCCGCGTGCGCCTTCTCGATCTCGTCGAACAGCACCACGCAGTGCGGCCGTCGCCGGATGGCCTCGGTGAGCTGTCCGCCGTCCTGGTGCCCCACGTACCCGGGCGGCGCGCCGACCAGACGCGCCACGGTGTGTGGCTCCGAGAGCTCGCTCATGTCGAGGCGGAGCAGGGCGTCGTCGCTGCCGTAGAGGAAGTCGGCCAGCGCCTTGGCGAGCTCGGTCTTGCCGACGCCGGTGGCGCCCAGGAACAGGAAGCTGCCCATGGGCCGCTGCGAGACGAAGCCGGCGTAGTTTCGACGGATCGACTCGGCGACGCGCTCGATGACGCGCTCGTGCCCGATGACCTTCTGCTTCAGGAAGCTCTCCATCTGCAGAAAGCGCGCGGCGTCGTCGAGCTGAATGCGCTCGAGAGGCACCTTGGCGACGTCGGCGCAGACGCGCGCCACCTCGAGCCGACCCACGGAGCGGAGGTCGGCGCGACGGGCGCGGCTCATGGCGAGGTCGAGCAGGTCGATGGCCTTGCCGGGCAATTTCCGATCGTGAATGAAGCGGCTCGCGAGCTGCACGGACGCGGCGATGCCGTCGGCGCTGACGCGCACGCCGTGGTGCTGTTCGTACAGCGGCGCCGCGCCGCGCAGGATCTCGATGCAGGCGTCGTCCTCGGGCTCCTCGATGAGGATCTTCACGAAGCGCCGCTCCATGGCGGGATCGGCCTCGATGTACTTGCGGTACTCGTCGAGCGTCGTCGAGCCGATGCAGGGGAACGCCCCGCGCGCGAGCGCGGCCTTCAGCTCGTTGGCGGCGTCTTGCGGTCCTTCGCCGGAGCCGCCCGCGCCCATGAGCGTGTGGATCTCGTCGATGAAGACGATGACCTGACCCTTGGCGCGCTCCACGTCCTTCTTGAGGCCCTGCATGCGCTCGGAGAACGAGCCGCGCAGCGCGGTGCCGGCGGTGATGCGTCCCATATCGAGCTCGATGATCACCTTGCCGTACAGCGGCGCGACCTCGGGGTCGCCGGTGACGAGCTTCACCGCGAGGCCCTCCGCGATGGCCGTCTTGCCGACGCCGGGCTCGCCCACGAGGCAGGGGTTGTTCGCGCGCCGCTTGCCGAGCACGTCGATGATCTGCGAGGACTCGGCGCTGCGCCCGACGGCGGGATCGAGCTGTCCGAGCGCGGCCAGCGAGGT
>CAYLZW010000160.1:0-12992 GCA_964388085.1 uncultured Myxococcales bacterium
TCGTCGAGCACTTCCTGCAGAAGTTCAACAAGCGGCTCGGCAAGAACGTCGAGCGGCTGACCAGCGCCGCGCTCGAGCTGCTCGCCTCCTATGCGTGGCCCGGCAACATCCGCGAGCTCGAGAACATCATCGAGCGCACGCTGTTGTTCACGGACGGCACCGTCATCGACGCAGCGGACGTTCCGCCGGACCTCGTGATGCGCGTGAAGCAGGACGCGCTCAAGGCCGCGTCGCTCAAGGACGGCGGGCTGAAGCCGGATGAAGGTCCGCGTACGAGCGCCCCCCACCTCGAAGCGAACCACGCCATCGGGGACGCCTCGATGAAGGAAATTGTGCGACAGGCGACCGCCGAGCTCGAGCGCGATCTCATCGTGCGCGCGCTCGAGGAGACGGGCGGGAACGTCACGCACGCGGCCCGGCGCCTCAAGATCAGCCGCAAGAGCCTGCAGATCAAGATGAAGGACCTCGGCCTCCGGGAGGACACGACGCCCCCGAGCCGGGCGGGTGAGGCCTGAGGCTCAATGCTCATCCGGTGCCCAGGGCCCTGCCCTCCGGTGGCCCCCCGAACTTGACCCTCTCGTCGCTTGCTCATTAACGTCGCCGAGCCTCGCGTCCCTCGGCGCGCGGCCCGAGAGGACCTCATGTACCTTGACCCGATGCTCGCCCGCGCACGCCGCCGCGCCCTCGCCGCCCTCGCGTGGGCCGTCCCCGCGCTCACGGTCCTCGCCGGCGGGAACGCGCTCGCCGCGCAGGTCACCGACGTCGCGGACGCGGCCGACGGCGACGACCCGTTCGACGCCAACATCGAGGTGAAGATCGAGCTGCTCCGGCACAGCGCGCTCATCACGCGCGAGAACACGCAGATCCCCGGCGGCAACGGCACCAAGCCGCGCACCGTCGAGGTGCGCGAGCTCGACTACCAGCGCTTGCGGGCCCGCCTCAAGCCGCGCATCGAGGTCGGCGTCTTTCACGATCTGTCGGTCTTCCTCGAGTGGCCCATCGTGCTGTGGGACCAGCAGTCCACGAAGTTCACCGACGGCACGACCAACAGCAACTCGACCATCACGCGCGACATGAACCAGACGCCGACCATCGACGGATGGCCGCAGACGTGCGGCAGCGGCGCCGACGGCGTCGACGCCAACAACTGCTACGGCTACCCGGGCAAGGGCTACACGGACTGGCGCGTCGATCCGAGCAGCGGCGTGTACCAGAGCGCGCGCGCGGGCTTCGACTACCCGCAGCTCGGCGTGCGCTGGTCGCCGGTGAACAACGAGCGCGACCCGTCGAAGCCGACCATCACGCTGCAGGCCGACTACAACTTCGGCTTCCTACCGCTGCCCATCGCCGACCCCGTCTCGGACCTCGCCACCGAGGAGGAGCCCGGCCCCGTCGCCAAGGGCGTGCACGAATTCCACTTCCAGGTGGCCATGTCGAAGCGCTGGCTGCTGCTCGATCCGTTCTTCGTGGTCGACTACTGGGCCCCGTTCTCGACGTCGGACGCGCACTTCGGCCTGTTCCCGCGCCACCGCGGCGGCTTCACGCTCGGCATGGAGATCGTGCCGTACGAGAACGAGAAGCTGTCGCAGAAGTTCGCCATCCAGCTCTCCGGGCTCGCGCAGTACTTCGCCGAAGGCCGCGACTACACGGAGCTGTCCGACGCGCTCGGCGAGCTCAACTACAGCGACAACTTCATGCGCACGGGCCTGAACCTCGGGCTGTACTTCAAGGCCTTCGAGTACGGCTACATCAACGTGGTCGGCTCCGCGATGTACGACTCCCCGCACTTCGTCACGTCCGAGAAGATCGGCGACGACGAGGACGCCACCGGAGCGCCGGGGGACGGCGTCGTGAACCTCGAGGTGACCGACCGCGACGGCGACCCGCTGCCGCAGGCGGAGATCGAGCGGAACGTGTACTTCAACCCCGCCATCGACACCCCCGGCCGCCGTTTCAAGGTCGATGACAGCCTGCGCCTGCAGGTCATGGCGCACATCGCGCTCACGTTCTGAGCGGCTATCGCGCCCGCGACCGGCGCTCGTGCTCGCGCAGGTAGTGCAGCACGTCGTCCAAGTGCTTCGAGACCTGAAACTCGTGCTGAAAGCGGGACGCGATCTTTCCCTGCGGATCGATCACGAACGTGATGCGCTTGTCCACGGGCAGGAGCGAACGCACGACGCCATAGGCCTCGCTGATGCTGCGGTCGCTGTCGCTGATGAGCGGGAACGTCACCGCGTTCTTGGCGCCGAAGTCACACTGCGTCTCGAAGTCGTCGAGGCTGACACCCAGCACCTCGGCGCCGAGCTCCTGGAGCTCCGGGTAGTTGTCGCGGAACTGCCGCGTCTGCTTCGTGCAGCCGGGCGTGTGCGCCTTCGGGAAGAAGTACAGCACGAGATACTTGCCACGGTACTGGGACAGCGTGACGCTCTCGCCGCGGTTCGTGCGGCTCTGGAAGCTGGGGGCGACGTCCCCCACGTCGGGCGCTCTGCTCACGGGATCGACCTCACTGCGCGTCAGACGATCGGACGAGCAGGAGTGTTACCGGTTCGGGGGGCTTTCCCTACCCCTCCTCATCGCCCAGGAGGGTACGCAGGGCGTCCTCCAGCGCGTCCGCTGCGCTCATGGCCGACAGCAGCGCCTTGCCGGTCTCTACCGCCTCCGTGGGCGCCGGGAGTGAGGGGCCGGCGGCCAGCCACTGCAGCAGCTCGTCCACGCCCTCGATGCCGCTCTCGGGGCCGTCTCTGACGGGCTCCTCGAGGGAACGTCCGAGGGCGTGCGCCGCGGCTTCATCCGCCGCGATGAGCGCGCGCGCGGCGTCGGCCAGCTTGGACGCGAGCTCGCGGCGAGCGATGGACGACGCCAGCACGGCGCCGCCGATCCGCGAGACCCTCGCCGGGGGTAGCGGGGGCTCCTCGACGGGGACGCCCTCCACCAGCAGGCGCGCGTACGCCTCACGGGGGGAGATGCCGAGCGCCTTCGCCACCTGCTTGGCGCGCTGCTTCGGGGTGAGCGACTCGTCCGCCCTCGCCTTACAGACGACGACGGCGGCGTCCTGCTGAGGGCGCTCGGCGGACGCGTCTCCCGCCTCCACCACGATGACCGCTTCGCCTTTGTCGACGAGCGGAGGCTCGAGCGGGCCCCCGAGGACGCCGCGGTGGAAGGTCTCGAAGTGCTTCGTCAGCTCACGCCCGACGACCACGCGGCGGCCGCCGAGCTCCTCCGCGAGCGCGCGCAGGGTCTCCTCCACGCGGCCGGGCGCCTCGAAGATGACCAGCGCGAGCGCTCCGCTCGCCTGGCGCAGGATCTCCCGCCGTGCGCCCGCGCGACGCGGCAAGAAGCCCAGGAAGGCGAAGCGATGGGACACGAGCCCCGCGCCCATGAGCGCCGCGATGACCGCGCTCGGCCCTGGAACGACCTCGACGGCGGCGCCCGCCTCGACGACGGCGGCCACCAGCCGCCCACCGGGATCGCTGATGCCGGGCGCTCCAGCGTCGGTCACCAGGGCGACGTCGTCCCCCGACCCGACGCGCCCCAGGACCAGCGGCACGCGCTGCTCCTCGTTGTGCTGATGACAGGAGACCAGCTTGGCGCTCGAGCCCACGTGCTCGAGGAGCGGGCGCGTCCTGCGCGTGTCCTCCGCGAGCACCACGGCCGCTCCCCGCAGGGCGTCGGCGGCGCGCGGGCTGAGGTCCCCGAGGTTGCCGATGGGGGTGGCCACGACGAGCAGGCGGCCGCCTGGAGCGCGCTCCTTCACGAGGGCGCCTCGAACGCCGCCCGGAGCAAGCGGAAGGACACGGCGCCATGGCCGGTGCCCACCACCTCCACGACGTCGAAGCGACAAGGCGGCGGCTCCCCCGACCAGCGCGAGAGGTAGGTCGCCGCCGCGTGCGAGATGCGCCGCTGCTTCCGGAAGTCGACGGTAGCGGCCGGGTTGCCGTGGCGCAGCGACGCTCGAGCCCGAACCTCGACGAAGCAGAGCGTGTCCTCCTCGAAACAGACGAGATCGACCTCCCCCCGCCGCGAGCGAACGTTTTTGTCGACGACGACAAACCCCATCCGAGACAGATAGGAGGCCGCCCGCTCCTCCGCCCGCTGCCCCAGCACCGGCGCACTCTCCCGGGCCGTCGCCGTCGCCGTCGCCGTCGCGTTGGCCGTGGTTTTAGCCCTCTCCCGTCTCTCCACCGCGCGAGCCACCGTCGTCGTCATCACTCGGCATCCATCCCCGGCAGCTGCAGCGCCAACGCCTCGCGCACCGTAATGAAGCTGCGCCGATGCAGCGGACACGGCCCGAGCCGCAAGAGGGCCTCGCGGTGCTGCGGCGTCGCGTAGCCCTTGTGCTGCTCGAACCCGTAGCCGGGCCAGCGGAGCGCTTCCTCCACCATCCGTCGGTCACGCGTCACTTTTGCGATGATGGACGCCGCCATGATGCAGGGCGAGATCCCGTCCCCGCCGATGACGGCCTCCTGCTTCACCCGCGCCGGCAGCGGGGCGAGGATGTTGCCGTCGGTCACGGCGCCGCCGATGCGCCGGCCGAGCGCGGCCTCGCACGCCTCGAACGCCACCCGCATGGCGTCGAGCGACGCGCGCAGGATGTTGATCTCGTCGATGCGCTCGGGCTCGTGCACGCCGACGCCCACCGCGAGCGCGTTCGCGAGGATCTGCTCGTACAAGACCGCTCGCGTCTCGGCGTCGAGCTTCTTCGAGTCGTTCAGGCCCTCTACCGGACGCTCGGGATGCAACACGACCGCGGCCGCGACGACGGGCCCCGCGAGCGGACCGCGACCGGCCTCGTCGAGACCCGCCACATACCGCGAGCGCTTGAGCTGCTCGAGCAACACGGCCGCCGGCTCCGGGGGCGCGCGCTTGCTCCGCCGGGCGCGCGCCTTCATATCAGCCTCACGACGACAGCTTTACGATGCAGCCTCACGACGTAGCCTCGGCGCGCCGCCCGTTTACGAGAGGGACACGCGGTGCTCGCCGGCGCCCGCGAGCCCCGGCTTCCGCGTCATGCAGACGACCTGCGTGACGGTGCCGAGATACTGCAGCATGCGCAGCAGCAGGGGATCTTTCCCCTCGGGGAGCGTCTCGAACGCGCGCTCGACGACGAGCGGCAAGCGTCCCCGCCGCACCACGGCCTCGACGATGGTGAGCTTGAGCGAGAGATAGGCGAGGTCTCGGTCGCCCGGCGTGAGCTGCGCGAACGGCAGGCTGCGTCCGGAGGCGGTCTCTACGACGGCCATCTCGCCGGTCGGTCCGAACAGCACCTGCCCGTAGCGCCGATCGCTGAGGCCGCCGAGGTACTGGCCGACGCGCGGCTGCAGCATCTGGCAGGCGCTGTCGACGTCGGTGAGCAGGAGATCGCGCGCGTGCTGGACGAGCTTCGCGGTCGGATCCCACGCGCTCGGGGTGGCCGCGGCGGCGACCGGTATCGACTGCGACGCGGACGGCGCCCGGCGCATGGGACCCGAGTAATGGATGCCGGCGAAGTCGGGCTCGCGTCCCTCGAGCAGCGCGCGGATCTCCTCCGCCTGGTGCCGCAGCTCGTTGCCGTCACCCATGTATCCGCCCGTCTTGTAGAGGCGATCCTCGGCCTCCTGCACGCGGCCCTTCAGCTCCTGACGCTGCGCCTCGGCCGGCCCGATGTTCGGATCCGCCGTCACCTGATCGAGCGCGGCCTTCGCCTGCGCGTAGGTCTCGCGCGCGGCGCGGCGTTGGTTCAGCACGTGCTCGACGCGCGCCACGTCCTCCTTCGCGTAGCCGATGAGCCGGAAGCCGTTCTCGAGCTCCTGCTCGTCCTTGGCGAGCTGCGCGAGCTTCTGATCGCGGTCCTCGTCGAGGCGCTGCAGGCGATAGCGAAGGCGAGAGCCGCCCTCGGCGTCACCGATGAAGCGCCAGGCGCCGTAGAGCGCGACCCCGAAGCCGGGCACGTCGAGGAACGCGGCGTAGCGCAGCGGCTCGAGGGAGAGCGCGCCGATGACGCCGAGCAGGATGCCGCCCACGCCGACGGCGGTGCCGGCCAGAATGTGCTTGTCGCGGAAGGCGTCCACGACGACGGCGCCCTTGCTCGGGCGCAGCGCGAGCTCGCGCTGGAGCTGCTGGTCGACGCCCGCGCGCTCGTCCTGGATGCGCTTCAGGTCGCGCTTGGTGCCCTCGATGTTGCGCGTGAGCCGCTGCACGGTCTCGAGGAAGTTGTCAGGCACGACGTCGAGGTGCGCGAATTCCTGCAGCGCCTGCTCGGCCTCCTGCGTGGCCTGCAGGTAGGCGTCGATGTGGCCGAGCTGCTCGTCGAGCGTGAAGAGCTGACGCTGCAGCCCGTCGATCTCGCTCTCGATGACGCGGATGTTCGCGTTGTGCGCCAGCGCGCCCTCGATCTGCTGCAGCTTGGCGCGCTTCTCGTCGTCGCTGAGGTACGCGAACTCGCTCGCGGGCGCCGCGCTCTGCCCTCGGGCAGGCCCCGAAAGGCTCATGGGTCCGCTCGCGTCCGGCGGCAGCGGGGGTGGCGCGCCGGCGAAGGCGTCCGCGCGCTGCGACGGCATATCGCTCCGCTTCGTGATGAAGAGGTCGCGAAAGATGTCGCTCTGCGGGAACCCGATGGACGCCGTGACGAGCTGCGCCACGTCGGCCGGGCGGCTCGAGAGCGGCGAGTACCCGCCCTTCGCCTCCTTCAGGATGGACCACTTCGCGGCCTTCAGATCGCGCAGCACGCGGTAGCTGACGCCGTCTCTCGCGCGCACCAGGAGGCCGACGCGCACGACGTCAGCGGTCGGATCCGCGAGCCGCAAGAGCGGGTCATCATCGCCGCCGCTCAGGTCCGGGTACAGGAGGCCCTGCACCACCTCCGCGAGCGCGGCCTCGTTGCCCCCGAGCGGGTGGACGACGGTGACGGCGGGGCCGAGCGACACCCGCGTCATCTGCGGGAATCCTCTCAAGCCCTGAATCACGACCTCGAGGAGCTCCAAGCGAAGGGGCCTTCCGACGAGAGACTGCAGAGAGGAATTACGACGAACGCAGGCGCCCCGTAAAGGCGCCTGCGTTCGGTGTGCGTAGTGATACGCGACGTCGTACGTCGGCCTCCGCGCGGGAGGTGAACGCTCAGGCCTTCGCGGCAGCGGCGGCGGCGGCCTTCTCGGCGCGCTTGCCCCAGTCCTGACGCTCCTTGATGCGGGCCTTCTTGCCGCGCAGGGCGCGCAGGTAGAACAGCTTGGCGCGCCGGACCTTGCCGCGCTGCATGACCTCGATCTTCTCCACGCGAGGAGAAGAGAGCGGGAAGATGCGCTCCACGCCCTGCGAGAAGCTCATCTTGCGGACGGTGATGGTCTCGCGGTTGCCGCCACCCTGGCGTCCGATGCACACGCCCTCGAAGGCCTGCACGCGCTCTTTGTCGCCTTCCTGGATGCGGAAGTGCACGCGGAGCGTGTCGCCCGGACGGAACGCGGGGTGATCGGAACGCAGGTACTGCTGCTCGAGCTCGTCGATGATGTTCATGATGGCCACGCCTGACACGTCAAGGGGAGCGCAGGCGACTCCGTTGCAAGGTGCTGGCTGCGATGCAGCCTTGTCGAGGGGCGACCAAAGCAAGCGCCGCGCGGACCGTCAAGCGGGGACCGTGTCGCGCGGGCGTGGGAAAGCGCCGACCCGAGCCATAGCCTCTGCGGCCGCGCTCGCAACCCCTGAATAATTCTGCCATTTAAGCCCGTTGACAGGGCGCGGGCGGGGCTGCTACGCGCTCTGGCGAGAGAGCGCTTCGCCGCGAGAGAGCGCTTTGTTGCGCGCGAGCTGCGGCCTCAATATGCAGCCGGACGTGCGTGGCGCGGACGCGCCCCCTTTCGTTTCTTGCCTCGCGAAGGACGTTCACGTGACCGAACCTGGTGGCACCCTCATCTTCAACAGCAAGCAGCTCGAGGAGCTCGAGAGCATCCACGACTCGACGGGCGCCTTCGAAGAGGAGGCCGAAGAAGGCGGGATGGAGGACGTCGGCGAAGCCGCCATGGAGTGGCGCCGCGGGCTCCTCGAGGAAGCCGCCGAGAACGTCAAGCGCGCCAAGGGTCGCCCCGTCGATCCCAACATCATCTACGACGCGGGCTCGCTGCTCTACGATCGCGAGTCGCGCCGCTTTGGTCGCGTGAACCGCTCGGTGCCCGGCTACTTGCGCATCGTCTACCTGACCGGCGGCGACCGCGAGTACGGCCTGCTCGACGTAGCGGCCTACCTGAAGGAGTTCGCCGCCGTGAAGCGGCTGTCGGAGCTGTCCCGTCAGCTCGGCATGGCCGACGTCGACGTGGAGCGCGAGCTCGATCGGCTCGACCTGACGGCGCTCGAGGAGGAGGCGCCCGAAGGGGAAGAGGCCGCCGCGGACGCCGCCTCGTCGAGTGACGCCCCGCCGGCCGCGCCCGAGGCGCAGGCGGCGAGCGCGCAGGTCGCCAAGAAGGCCGACAAGAAGGCCAAGGGCGCGAAGGCGAAGGCGGGCGCCGCCGACAAGGCTGCCGACAAGAAGGCGGACAAGGCCGCGAAGGCGGCGAAGGAAGAGAAGCCGGCGAAGGCGAAGGGCGAGAAGGAGGCGCGCGCGAAGAAGGCGCCGCCTCCCGCGCTCAAGAAGGGCGGGAAGAAGGCGAACCCCATCGACGATCCGAACTCGTTCATTCGGCAGAGCTTTCAGGAGATGTCGAACCGCGAGCTCGCGCGCCACACCGGTCTCAGCGAGCACACCATTCGGCGCAAGCTTGGCGAGTGGGGTCTGAAGCGCAAGAAGGCGTGACCGTCGTCGCGCCGTGAGCGCTGTCGGCCCGGGGCATCGCTGTCCCGGGCCGATTTTCGTCTGGCGACGGGCACCCGTTCCTTGCCGTGGGCATTGCCGTCGCCGTGGACGTTGCCGTGGACGTTGCCGGTAGACGTGGACGTGCAGCGTTGCCGTCGAGACTCGCTGAGTCCCCCGCGCGCCTCACCTGTGGCGTCCTGGGCGCTCTCGTCCCCCGCTTAGCACACCGGCGCGCAAACGCTGCCTGGCACCATGACTGCAATCCACGGCGCACAGGCCCGCCGCCCGCGTCTGCACGGCGGCGGCCCATCAACCGCATGACTTCAGGAGTAGCCATGAGACACGTGATCGGAGGGACGGCCACGGCCGCGCTCTCGCTGCTCGTCGCGTCCGGATGCCAGCACATGGGCGAGGACCGCCGAGCCTTCGCGATGAACCGCGACACCGGCGACATGGAGGTGGTCACCGCGTCGGCCGACGACGTCGCCGAGGAGGAGGGCGCCGACGTCGCCATCGACGTCTCGCGCAGCGAGGCCACGCTCGAGGAGGAGCCGGCCCCCGTCGAGACGCCGCCGGCCTTCGCCGAAGAGCCCGCGCTCGAAGAGGAGCCCGTGCTCGAAGAGGAGCCCGTGCTCGAAGAGCCGGCGCTCGCCGAGGAGCCCGTCGCCGCCGGCGCGCAGATCGAGGTCATGCAGCAGGCGCCGCAGATCTTCGTCGAGCAGCCCGCACCCGAGATCGTCATCGAGCAGCAGGCTCCCGAGATCGTCATCGAGCAGGCGCAGCCCGACGTGCGCGTGAACCAGGCCGAGCCGCGCGTGCAGGTGCGACAGGCCGAGCCCACCATCCGCGTCGAGCAGGCGCCGCCCGTCGTGCGCATCGAGCAGGCCCGGCCCGAGGTGAGCGTGCAGCAGGCGGAGCCGCAGGTGAGCGTCGAGATCGCCGAGCCCGAGGTCTCGGTGGAGCGCTCCGGAACGGCCAAGGTGCAGATCGATGAGGTCGACACCACCCGCGCCGCCGAAGAGGAGCCGAAGGACGAGGCGGCCGTGCAGCCGGCGCTGGAGGAAGAGGCGCTCGACGAGGGCGCGCTCGAGCAGGACATCGAGCAGCCGGCCGAGGAAGAGGTCGATCCGACCTACTGATCGACTCACACGCAACGCGCGCCGACGAGGAGATCCTCACGCAACGCCGCAACGCCGGGCAGGGAGCTGTCCGGCGTTGCGGCGTTGCGGCGTTGCGGTGTTGCGGTGTTGTGAGATCGCCGGTCGCGGCGACCTGGCGCTTCAAGGGAACGTACCGCCCGTCGTCGGCGCGGCGCACATCCAGTAGGCGTCGTCCTGGCCGGGACGACAGGCGCCGGCCGGCGTGGCGCCGCTCGGGCACTCTTCCTCGCTGGGGTCGGCGACGAGACAGCCCTTGCACACGTCGATGGGGAACGACGACGTCACCCCGAGCGGCTCCCCGTCGACCACGGGCTCGAGCGTGACGGTGATGGTCTCGTAGGTGGTGTCGTCGATGCCGAGCTCACCGTCGGCGGCCAACGCCTCGGCCAACGCGCGCGGCAAAAGCACGACGTCCTCCACCAAGGCGACGACGACATCATCGGGGCTCGGCGGCGTCAACAGCACGTCGCCGAGGGGCTGGGTGCCCTTCGCGTCCGCCGCGGCGTCCTTCACGTCGCCGGAGACGCCGTCGGGCAACGCGAACGAGAGCGCCAGGCTGTCGATGCGCAGCCGGCCCCCCGTGCCCGTGAAGCGGAGATCGGCCACGTAGGCGCCGGCGAAGTCTTCCGTCGCCATGACGTCGAGCAGACCGCGTCCGGCGGCCGCCGAGCCCGCCGTGGGGGACAAGCAGGTAGGGCTCTGCCGCGGCGGCAGGACCTCGATGCCGAGCAGCTCGGGACCACAGCCAGCGAACAGGAGGGCAGCGCCGAGGGGGAGCATGAGCGATCGCATGGTTCGACTCCGGAGAGGACAACGACAGACGAGAAACGGCCGGTGCGCGCCTCGTACCGCTTGACGCTACTTCAGGATATGAAATATTCACAACCCGAAAAGGTCAGGTCGTGAACAAAGACGCACAGCAGCTCTGGGATCTGATGCTCGAGCTCGGTCGACGGCGCTCGCTGCGCGATCCGTTGGCGTCGCTCGTGGAGGGTAAGGAGCTCACGCCGCCGCAGCTGCACGCCATCTCCTGGCTCGGCGTCGACGGCGAGCTGCCCATCAGCGTGCTCGCGCAGCGCATCGGCGCCTCGGGCTCGAGCACCACCGGGCTCATCGACCGGCTCGAGAAGCACCACCTGGTCGCCCGCGCGGCGAGCGCCAGTGACCGGCGCGTGGTGCTCGTGTCCCTCACCCCCGAGGGCGAGGCGCTGGCGAACCACATCATCACGACCTTCCGAGAGCGCCTCGACCTGCTCATGACGGCGCTCAAGCCGGCCGACCGCAAGGCGCTGATCCGGCTCGTTACCCAGATCGACGACGCCTTGGCGTCGCTCCCCGAGGAGACCGGCGAATGAAGCCCCAGCCCTGCCGCCTCAGCGTCGCGCCCTCTCTCATCTTGCTCGCGCTCCTCGGCTGCAAGCCCGAGGAGGTGAAGACCGTGGAGGTCAGCGCGCGCCCCGTGAAGACCACCGCGATCCGCACCGGAGACGCGGTCACGGTCGTCGAGGCCATCGGCGATCTCGAGGGGGAGAAGGAGGTGTCGGTGTACGCGCCGATGCCCGAGCGCATCCAGTCGCTGCGCGTGAGCAACGGCCAGGCGGTGCGCAAGGGCCAGATCCTCGCGATCCTCGACAACGACCTGCAGTCGGAGGCCATGCGCCAGGCGGAGGCGGGCCTCACCGCGGCCGAAGCGCAGCGTGACGCGCTCGAAGACGAGGTGCGCCGTACCCGCGCGCTCGTCGCTGCCGGCGGCGCCACGCGCGCGCAGCTCGAGTCTCTCGAGGCGCAGCTCAGGACCTCCGGCGCGCAGGTCGGGCAGATCGCCGCGGGCGTCTCCTCCGCCGCCGCGCAGCGTCGACGGGCGGTCATCACCTCCCCCATCGACGGCGTCGTCAGCGGGCTCGTCTCGCGCGAGGGAGACATGGCGACGCCGAGCATGCCGCTGCTCACCGTCGTAGAGCCCGAGCGCGTGGTGGCGGTGTTTCAAGTGCCCGAACGGGACTTCTTGCGCGTGAAGGAGGGCATGAAGGCCACGGTCGCTCCGCTCGGCAGCGACGACGTCAGCCGTGCGTCCAGCGTCAGCTTCGTGGGCCTGACCGTCGACCGCCGCTCCCGCACCGGGCGCGTCGAGGTGAAGCTCGACAACACGGACGGCGCCCTCGTGCCCGGCTCCGCCGTAAAGGGCGTGTTCGAGCTCGAGCGCCGCGAGGGCGTGGTGCTCGTGCCCGCCAAGGCCGTCATGCTCACGGCCGACTCCGAGCGCACCGGCCGCGCGCTGGCGTTCGTCGCGAACGGCGACAAAGCGAGCCGCCGCGAGATCGTCGTCGGTGAGCGCCAGGGGAGTCAGGTCGTGGTCGAGTCGGGCCTGCGCGCGGGCGAGGAGCTGGTCACGAGCGGGCAGCACTTGTTGCGCGAAGGCAGCCTCCTCCGACGCGTGGCGACGAGCCCGGCGCCGGCCGCCGCGCCCTCTCCCACGACGGCTCCGAGAGACAGCGGCCCGGCGCCCGCCGTCGAGAACGCGGCCGCCGGCGCGAAGGAGCTCCAATGAGCCCCATCGCCGCTCGCGCCAGCCTGGCCGCGCTGTGGGTGCGGCGCCCGGTCACGGGGGTGATGATCTTCGCCTCGCTCGCGCTGTTCGGGATCTTCTCGTTCTCGCGCTTGAAGCTCGATCTGATGCCGACGCTCGAGCTGCCCATCGTCGCGGTCATCACGTCGTACCAGGGCGCCGGCCCGGAGGCCGTCGAGCAGCTCGTCACGCGCCCCATCGAGGGCGCCATGGCCTCGGTGCAGGGCGTCGAGGAGATCAACTCGACCAGCAGCCAAGGCACGTCGCTGGTGATGGTGAAGTTCGCCTGGGGCTCGGCCATGGACATCGCCGAGCAGGACGTGCGCAAGAACCTCGAGGTCTTCGCCGACGACGCGCTCCCCGACGACGCGGGCAACCCGCTCGTGTTCGCGTTCGATCCCTCCATGCAGCCGGTCGTGTTCATGACGGTGAACGCGCCCGGCACCCCGGACAAGGTGCGCCGCCTCGCCGACGACGAGATCGTGCCCTACCTGAGCCGCATCGACGGCGT
>CAYLZW010000161.1:0-12973 GCA_964388085.1 uncultured Myxococcales bacterium
ACCTCGGAGAGCGGGACGTGCGTCAGCGCGTCGTTCCACAGCTCGTCGGGCATGGGCGGTCGCGCCTTGCGCTTGCTCGGCTCGTCGGCGCTGCTCTTTCGCCCTCGCGGCCGCGCCGTTGACGTCGGCACCGCGTCCCGCTCATCGTCAGACGGCGCGTCGGCCGAGTCGCGGAATCGATCGCCGAGCTCGGCGGCCAGCTTCTCGGCAGCGCGCTCGATGCGCGCCTGGGCGCCGTCGAGATCCGCGTGCGACGACGACGGTGCCGAGCGCGAGTCGCCCGTGCCGCCGAGCCGCGAGAACACGAGCACGGAGTTGCCGAGCTCGACGCGATCGCCCTCCTCGAGGACGAACATCTGCATGGTCTTGCCGTTGACGCGCGTGCCGTTGCCCGAGCCCATGTCGGTGACGGTCACGCGCCCGGCCTCGACGTCGATGCGCAGATGCCGGCGGCTCGACGCGATGTCCTTCAGCACGAAGCTGTTGTCGCGGCCGCGCCCGACCGTGTAGCTGCCCTCGAGCAGGTTCAGCGCGAGCCCCTCTTCCGGCCCCTTCACGCACGTCAGCACGCCGGTGGCGTACTTGAGCTGACCGCTCTCGCCGACGCGCGCGTGCTGGCGTTGCTGCTTCTGGTTGAGCGCCGTGCTGGTGCCCGCCTCGGGTCCGAGCGGCACGTCGCCGCGGGCACGCCGTCGCTCGGCCGCGCGGTTGCCCTTCTTCGCGGCGGGCGCGGCAGGCGGCGCCTTCGTCGCCGCGGACGCCTTCGCGCCCTTGCCGTTTCGCGCCTTCGCCGCGCGCGCCTCGCCGGGCTTGCCGTTCTTCTTCGCCTTGCCGTTCTTCGGCAGCTTGTCGTCGACGTAGAGCTCCTCGAGCTCCTGCGGAACGGTCAGCGCCTGCGCGCCCGTCTCGACGTAGGTCTCGGCGTTACGACCGCCGGCGCTGACGCGAGGCGGCTTGCGCTTCGCCCCTCGCACCGCGTTGCCCTGGTCTCCGCCGCGCTCCGCCATCACCACCCTCGGGCACACGCCCGCGATCCGCGCGCACCCACGGACGCCGCGGCCGCCGGCCACGATCGATCTAACGTGCCATCAGGCTAGCGGTTTCAATCGGCTTTCGCGCGTTCCCGGCCCGGTGGGCAGCGGGACGATGTCGGTGTGCCGCGCACCTCGGCGCACCTCGACGCACCGCGAGCGGGGACGTCAGCGCTTCTGGGCGACCTCGCGCGGCAACACGAAGGTCAAGCGCGCGTCCGTGAGCCGCGAGAGCGCGCTCAGCTTCGCGCGAAAGCGTGGCCACTCGTCGACGGGCACACGCGCGGTGTCGACGGTGATGTCGCGGTTCCAAGACAGCGTGCCGTCGGTGACCTCGGCGTGCTGCACGAGGCGCACGGGGCCGGCGTCCTCGTCGAGGCGCTCGGGGACCTCGGTGAACGCCGCGCCGGGCGGCAGCGTGACCTCCACCTGCAGCACCTCATGCGCGCTGTTCAGCAACAGCGGGCGCTGGCGCGCGGCGACGCGCAGATACGAGGACAGCGGCGTGAACAGGCCGAGTGACGTCGTGGCGCCGTCCGTGAACAGATGATCGAAGCGCGCAGGCTCGAGGCCGCCTCCGGAGACGGGCACGAGCAGCTCCACGCCGACGCCGAGCGGACGGCCGAAGGCCTCGAGGTTCGGCAGGCTGACCGCGCTGACGCTCGCCCCCGGCAGCGCGGCGGCGAGCGCCTGCTCGAAGGCGGCGCGCAGCTCGTCCTTGTTGGCCGTGCGCAGCGAGCGCCGAAAGGCGTCGGCCTGCGCCGCCGGCACCGTGAGCGCGAGGAAGCCCTTGAAGCCGTCCTGCTGCCAATCGAGATCGAGCTGTACGCGCACGGGCAGCGTCGAGAACGACGCGTCGTCGAGCGTGAGCGCGCGCGCTCGCGGCAGGAGATCGAGATCGAGCACGGCGCTTGTGCGGGCGCCCTCCGGCAGCTCGTCGAGGATCGCGAGGCCATCATCGACGAAGGCGAAGCTCGTGCGCTGGCTGAGCTCGACCGCCACGCCGGTGATCGGCCAGGCGTTCGCGGAGGCGAGCTCGAGCGGCGGGCTCACCGGGGGGTGCAGCGCGACGGGGGTGGCGACGAGGTGCGCCGCGCGCGCGAGCGAGAGCAGCAAGGCAGTGCGACGTCCCCGCCCCGTGGCGAGCACCTCGGCCGCGTCGCTCGGAGCGGCGGCCGGCTCCACGCGCGTGACGACGAAGCGGAACAGGCGCTGCCAACGATCCCGCGGCGAGCCGCTGCCCGCGATCTGCTCGGCGACGCGCGCCAGCAGGGGGCCGGCCCTGGCGTCGCGCAGCAGCGCCGTGCCGCGCAGCACGCGCCACTCGTCCTCGCCTCCGCCGAAGGTCCAGCCCACCATGGGCGCTGCCTCGACCTCATCCGGGGAGTGCGGCTCGCGCGACACGCCGGCGACGTCGGTGGCGCGAAAGGTGACGTGCGCTCGGCCGCTCTCCTCGTCGCGCACAATCTGTGGCTCCGGCGCCCCGCTCCTCGAGAACAGCCGCAGCCCCTCATCGAGCAAGCGCGCGGGGACGAAGAGCTCGAAGCTGCGCACCAGCGCCGGCGCTGGTTTCGCGAACGCGACGAGGCCTTGCGCGAAGACCGGCAACAAGGGCGCCTCGTCGAACGACGCCGTGAGCAGCTCCACCATGTCGCCGACGGCCAAGCCCGTCAGCGAGACGTCGTCGACGCCGTCGCGGAATTCCGGTAGGCGCACGCTGCCGTCGGGCTTGACGACGCGCAGCCGCACGACGCGCTCATCGGGCGGCAGCGAGAGCTCGCCGAAGCCGTCGAGCGCCTCCTTGCTGCCGAGGCGCACGATCCAGTGCCGCAGCGACAGCGACGAGAGATCCGCGAACAAGTGCGTCTCCTCGTGGTCCACCACCAGCACGACGGGGTGCCCCGGGAACGCCCCCTCGCCTGCCTGGCGCGCGGCCTCGATGGCTTCGTCCCCCGCGCGCAGCCGAGCGGCCCACGGCGGCGTCGCGCCGAGCTCGACGCGCGCGAGCCAGAGCTGCGGATCGACGCCGACGGCGGCGAGCGCGAGGGTGGCGACCGCGCGTCCCCGCTCGTCGCCGTGCAGGGCCGCCTCGAGCTGCACCCGACGACGCCACGCCGAGCGATCGAACGGGAAGCGCGCGAGGTGTTGCTCCAGGCTTTGGAGCGCCGCCTCCGGCGACGTGAGCTCGAGCAGATCCCAGCGCAGCTCCGCCGCGCGGTTGCCCGGCTCCTCGTCGAGCAGCCGCGCCAGCTCCTGCAGCGCGGCGTCGCGCTCCCCGGCGTCGAGCAGCCGGCGCGCGGAGGCGCTCGAGTACAGCAGGTCATCGGAGCGCGCCGCGCGCGCGTCGAGGCGGGCGGCCTCGGCGTAGCGCCCGACGCGGGTGAAGGCGCTGGTCGCCGCCGTCACGTCGAGCGGCGGCGGATCGAGCCGCAAGAGCGCGTCGGCGGCCTCGACCGCCTCGTCGAGCAGGCCCTCCGCCAGCGCGAGCTCGCTGACGCCCGCGTGTCCGGCTGGATGGGAGGGCCGCGCCTCGCGGAGCTGTCGATAGATGGCGAGGGCCTCCTGCGGGCGCTCCTCGCGCAGCAGCTTCGCGCGGCTCTCGAGCGCCGAGGGGTGGTCCGGCCACGTCGTCAGCACGCGATCCCACAAGCGCGCCGCGTCCGCCTGCGCCAGTCGCTCGGGCGTGCGCCCCGCGCGCCCGAGCGACCAGGCAGCCGCCACCAGCGCTTGCGGCGCGAAGCCCAGCTCGCGGAGCAGCTCGCGCGCGTGCTCGAGGTGCGCGCCGGCCGCGATGCCGTAGCCGACCGCGCCGAGATGGTGCCGTAGCAGCAGCGCGTCGAGGCGCGCGAGCGGGTCACCCTTCGGAGGCTCGGGCAGGAGCGCATGCGGCTCCAGCGCGCGCGCACCGGCCGGCGTCGCCGCCGTCTCCGCCGTCACGCGCAACGCGGGGGCGCCGTCGTCGCGCAGAAACGAGAGCTCCACGCCGTCGCTGCCTCCCTGGCTGACGACGAGCGCCTCGATGTGGTGGACCCCCGTGGACAAGCGGACGCGCGCGCGCGTGGCGTCAGGCTCGTCGCGCAGCTCGGGCCTACGCTCGAGCACCAGCGCGCCATCGACGAACAACCGCAGCGAGTTGCGCGAGCGCGCGATGACGTTCGCGAAGCCTCCTCCTCGCGCGCTCGCGGTGACGCGATATAGGCCCCCTTCGTTGCGCAGCGAGGGCTGAAAGACGCCGCTCCACGACGTGCGCTCCGCCGCGACATAGCGCGCGCCCTTCGCGAGGCGCCGGCCCGCGCCCGCCGACTCGAAGGCGTAGAGAGGGTCACCCACGAAGGGGCCCTCGACGCGCACGCTCGTCAGCGCGCCGCTCGCGAGGGCCGCCGCCCGCGCTCGCTCGGCGTCCTTCGCGCGCGCCGCCGCCCGGCGCTCGGCGGCGTGCGCGATCTGCGAGAGGTCCGCGCAGCCCGCCGGCGGCGCCTTGGCGGCGCAGCCCGCGATCCAACGAGGCGCGCCGCGCAGGATGACGTCGTCGACGGCGGCGTTGTCGCTGCGCGCGCGGTACAGCGCCGCGAGCACGGCGGGCGCCCGCGGGTCTGCCGGCGCCACGTCGAGAAAGCGCGCACAGGGGACGCTCGCCGCCGGCGTCTCATACGCGAGCTCGGTGAGGCAGCGATGCACGAGCCCGTCTGGATCGTCCCCGAGCTGCCGCCAAGCCGCTGCCGCCGCCTTCAGGTCACCCGAGAGCGCGACGGCCGTTCGGGCACGAGCGAGCGGCGGCAGCGACGAGAGGCGAGCGCCGTTCACGACGAGCTCGGCCGGCGCGGGCGCGGGCGCTGGCACGCGCAGGGACGCCACGTCGTCGAGCGTCAGCACCGGCTCCGCGCGCGGGCGCGGCAGCTCCACGAGCCCGCGCATGAGCGCCTCGCGCGACAGGCCCCGTCGCTGCCCCGGACAGGCGGGCAGCGTGATCGCCAGCGCGACGACGACCAGCAACACCGCGCGGGGCGCTCGAGCGAGCGAACGAGGGCTCATCGCGGCCTCCGCGCGAGGCGCACCTTGCGCCTCATCATGGCGTCGGCGGCGAGCGCCGCTTGGCGGAACTCCTGGTAGTCGCTCTCGGGGATGATGCGCGAGAGGATCGCCGTGTCCTCATCGACGACGAAGCCGTCCTCGGTGGGGGTGATCGTCTGCTTGAAGCGCAGGTGCTCGCTCTCGACCGACTGGCTCTTCGGCAGATCGACGACGACGTAGCCGGGCGGCAGGCGGTAGCGCATGACGTTCCTCGTCCGCCACGGGTGCGAGAGCCACAGGGCCTGCTCGCGCTGGGAGCGCTCGGCGTAGCTGCGAGCGAGCCCATGCGGGTAGAGCGAGATGGGCATGACGAGGCTGCCGTCGCTGGCCGTGGTCGCCCGGTCCGGGATGGAGGCCTGAAAGTCGTAGCCCACCTGCGCGCGCGCGAGCGAGAGGTCGGTCACCTTCACGCTCGTCACCCGCGTGCCCGGCAGCACCGCGGACAACGTGCGCTCGAGGTCTTCCTTGCGGGTCGCCTCGTCGAACAGCTCCCGGCGCTGCTCGGCCACCTGCACGCCCTGAAAGCGCTCCTCGCCCTCTACCTCGAGGCCGCCCTCGGGGGTCAGCCGCAGCACATAGCTCGAGGTGTTGAGGTTCTCCTGCGCGCCCGCGAGGGGGATGCGCACGAGGCGGCTCTCTTCATCGCTGCCCGGCTCCTTGACGATGAGGCTCATGGCGCCTTGGTCCATGTCGGGCAGCTCGCGATAGCCCGAGCGCTCGGCGGTACCGTCGAGAAACAGATCGAGCGCCGGGACGTAGGCGATGGCGTGGTTGAAGGCCCACATGGAAGCAGGCTCCCCGGCGAGCAGCCCGTTGTCCGCCGTACGCACGAGCGCGAGGCGCGCCTCGACCCCGACCTCCTCGAGCAACGCCACGAGCAGCGACGCCTTGTCTTTGCAGTCACCGTACTTGCGCCGGTACACCTCGGTGACCGGGAACGGCTTCCAGCCGTGGATGCCGAGCTCAATGCCGACGTAGCGCGTGCTCGTGACGACGTGCTCGTACACGCGCCGCACCTTCTCCTCGTCGTCCGTGGCGCCCGCGACGAGCTCGTGCGCGAGCTCGCGCAGGTCCTCGTCGAGCACGAGCTGCTCGCGCACGAGCTCCGCGTACCAGTCGCCGAGCGCGCGCCAGCTCTGGTACGTCGACACGGACGCGTAGCGCGCGACCTGGAAGAAGGGCGGCATGCCGGGCTCGGCCACGAGGCGCGGGATGTGGGTCGCCACCAGATCGTAGACGCGGACGTCCGGCCGGTCCGCGGGCTCGCTGATGTTCGGCTCGGGGACGCCGCGCCCGCCGATGCTCAGGGTGCGCGTCCGCGGCGCCTCGACGACGAGCCGCCAGCGCTCCACCGGCACCGTGCTCTCGATGGCCTCGATGTGGCCGAAGAAGTCACCGAACAGGTTCTGCTGTCCGACGAGGTGCTTCAGCACGCGCAGGTGCAGGCGGTCGCCGGGCGCGAGGTCGCCGAACACGACGACCTTGTAGTTCACGTCGGTGTACATGCCGCTCTGCTTGCCGTCGGGCGCGTGCTCGACGATCTCGCGCGCGGGCACCGTGCGGCCGTCCGGAAGGATGCGCTCGGCCCGCAGCACCTCGACGACCTCTCGGCCGGCGCTGTAGGGGATCGCCATGCTGCGCAGCCCGTCCGCCTTCAAGGCGTCGTGCACGTCGATCACGCGATCGGTCAGCACCTGCCCGAGACCGTTGTCGAAGAAGCGGATGGCGACCGTGTGCGCCGCGACATGCGCGCCGACCTCAAGGGCCCCCTCCGGCTTCGAGCGCGGCAGCGTCTTGGCCTCGACGCCATAGCGCGCCGCGAGGCCGCCTCCCTCTTGCGTCAGCGCGCGATACAGCTCCCCCACCTGCCGGTGTTGCGGCCGGAGCGCGAGCGCCTTCGAGAGCGCCTCGCGGGCAGCATCACGCTCTCCCTCGAGCAGGCGCACCTCCGCCACGAGGCGCAGCGGCTCGAGCCGGCCGGGGAACTCACGCACGCGCTCTGCCGCGAGGGCGCGCGCCTCGTCGCGGCGGCCGGCGCCCAGCAGGGTGATGGCGAGCTCTCGCGCGCTGTGATGGGCGTCAGGGCGCAGCGCCAAGCGACGGCGCAGGAGCGTGATGATCTCGCTGATGAGCACGTCGGGCTCGTCGCTGTCACCGAGCTGCTGCTCGAGCTGGTCCACGCGCGCAAACACCCACGACGGGTTCGCGGGCTCGAGCTCGGCGACGCGCGCCAGGTGCTGCAGCGCCGCGCCGGAGTCGCCGAGCTCGCGCGCGACGTCGGCCACTGCCTCCAGGTTGTCGACGCTGGGAGCGCGCTCGGCCAGCGCGAGCGCGCGCCGCGTCCACGCCGTGCGCAGGTGGCCGTGCACGCGCTCGAACGCGAGGCGCGCCCGCAGCACGTCCGGATCGTTCGGTGCCGCCGCCCTGGCAGCCTCGTGCTCGTGCCGCGCGCGATCGATGAGGCCGATGTCGGCGAGCAGACCGGCGAGGAGCACGTGCGCCGCCGCGACATCCCCGCCGAGATCGATCACGCGTTCGAGGTGCAGCCGCGCCGCGCTCGGATCCCGATCGACCAGCAGCTCCCCGAGCCGCAGGTGGTCCGCGGCGAGCGCGTCATCGACGGCGGCGACAGTGCCTGCCACCTCTGCCTTCGCCACCGCGCGCTCGAGCCACTGCTCCTCGAGCAACACCGGCGCGCGGGTGTCTGCGAAGGAGAGGCCGCGCTCGAGCGCCGCCGCCTCCCGCAGCGCGACGAGCGAGGCGTCCTCTGCCGCCGCGCTGCCGCGCACGATGGCCGCCACGTCGACGACGTCGGACGCGTCCCGCCTGGGCGCCACGGCCGGCGTCACGCTCGCGAGCGCGGCCGCGTCCGTCGTCAGGCTCACGCCCGAGAGCGGCGCGCCGTCGGGCGTCGTCAGGCGCAGCGAGAGCTCCATGCCCGCGCCGTAGGACCACGTGCGCACGACGAGGAGGTTCATGCCGCGCGCGAGCGACACCGGCGCGGTGGTCTGGTCGGGCCGCAGCGCGCGCGTCGCGAGGTCTCGCGCGACCTCGACGCCGTTCATACGCACCACGACAGGCGCGGAGGAGCCGACGCGGACGGCGGCGCTCTGCGCGCGCTGCGAGCGCACGCCGACCACCACGACGGCGCCGATCTCGTCGTCGGGCTCGAGGTAGCTGTCGAGATCGAACGCACCGAGCCAGGCCCGCGCGTTCACCCGCTGAAAGCCGACCTCGCGACCGAGCCCCTCCGTCGTCGCGTCGCTCGAGAACGGCTGCTCGAAGGGCAGCGCCTCGTCCGCGAGCAGCGCGCCCTCCTTCGGCAGCGGCCCGAGCAGCCAGGCCTCCTCGACGAGGCCGCTGGCACGATCGAGGCGGCGCGCAGCGTCGAGGTCACCCGCCAGCGCGCGAAGGCGCGCGAGATCCCACGAGGCTTGCGCCTGCACGAGCGCGCTCTTCGCTCGACGCGAGAGCGCCTCGAGCCCACGCGTCTTTTGCGCCCGGCCGTCGTCGGTGATCGCCGCGCGCCAGGCAAAGTACGCGAGCAGCCCCCGGGCCGGCTGCCGCTCGGCCAAAGCGCGCACCGGCTCCGTCGTCGGCGGAGCGGGCGCGGGAGCCAGCAGCAAAGAGCCCAGCACGACGACGAGCGCCGCTCGCGGCAGCGATGCTGGAGACTTGGCCCGCGATGCCGTCATGGTCCTCCCGGCCGCCTGCATCAGCTTGCTCCAGGCTTGGGCTCCGAAACCGCGTCAAGCGACGAGCTTCAGCAGCACCATGCCCGCACGGCGTCCGCTGCGCCACCGCGACAATTGTGCGCGCCTCGAAACAAGCGTGAGCTGCAGGATGTTCCGGCCGCGAGCACGGCGACGACGTCCGCTCCCGGGCAAGACCGAGCGTCGTGACAAGCATGGGAGGTGGTGGCCCCGGACGGATTCGAACCGCCGACTTACTGCGTGTAAAGCAGCCACTCTACCGCTGAGTTACGAGGCCTCGCGCTCGTCATAGCAGGGCGGGCGGCGCCTTCCCAGCGGTCGTTCGACGACGTCACCGTCGGGTCGCTAGGCCTTCTCGCTCGGAGACGGCGGGGAGCGCCGGTGCCCCGGGTAGGGATCGTCCTCCTGCTGGCCGCCGCCCTCGTCGGGCGCGCCGGACTCGAAGGCCTTTCGAAACACCTCGTTGCTGGTAGTCCCCACGGTGTCGCGCACGCTCGTGCGTCGCTTCGTCCACGACGCCATGGAGCCCTCCTGCGCGGGGTTGTCCCTCTCCGTCACGAAGCGGCCGTCGTGGGCGTCGTCCTGCACGAGCGCCATCATGGCCGCGAGCAGACGCTCCCGCGTGATCTGCCCAACGAGGATCTCCTGGTCGTTGAGCACCAGCAGGCAGCTCGTCTCCGCCGCGACCATGCGCTCGGCGACCACGGGCAGCGGCGTATCCACGTGCACGAAGGTGGGCGGCGTCGTCATGGCGTCCGCCACCGTGGAGGCCTCGGCGCGATCGTAGACGTCGTGCACCAGCAAGCGCAGGCAGGCTTCATCCGAGAGCGCGCCGATGGGCTGGCCCGCGTCGTCGAGCACGGCCGCCCCCGTGAGGCCGTTGTCCTGCAGCATCTGAACGGCGAGCACGAGCGGCGTGTCGGGCTTGAGCCCGGCGAGCACGCCATCGAGGGCGGAGAGCGCGGTCGTGGCCTTCACGCCAGGCAGAAGAAGCACGGCGAGTGCCAGACCTGAGGTGGCTATGAAGCGAGACGAAGCGTCACGCCCGCTCGTCGTCGAGGACAGGGCGCCACGGCCGCGCTGGTCTAGCTCTCGCATGAGCGCTTGCGACGGACCCGAGGAGGAGGACGCGCATGACCCTCGTTCAGTTCTCCATCACTCCGCTCGGCGTCGGGGACTCCACGAGCGAGTGGATCGCCCGCGCCGTCGACGTGGTTCACAAGAGCGGCCTGCGCTACCAGGTGGGGCCGACCTGTACGGTCATCGAAGGATCCTGGCCGGAGGTGTCCGAGGTGCTCGAGGAGTGCCTCGAGGTCGTCTCGCGCGACTGCGAGCGCGTGAAGATGTCGGTGGAGGTCGATCACCGGCGGGTGGGTGAGCACGGCATCGACGACGCGGTGCGCACCATCGCGTCCCATTTCGGGCACCCCATCGGCAGCGCGAGCGAGGGCTCCAGCGTGCAGGCCGACGCCGCTGTGACGACGCCCATGCCGCATCCGCACGATCATCCGGGCGGCGCACCGTAGTCGGACTCGAGAGGGGGCCGCCCGCGAGAGGGAGCGATGTCGATGCTGGTGACGATGGCGTCGACGTTGGCCGCGTTCGCCCCGAACGTGAGCGCAGGCGCCGCCTGCAGATGCGCGAAAGACGGCGTTCGCTGCCGAATGAACAGCGAGGCACCGTCCGACGCCACGTAGCAGGCGCTCACGCCTCGGCTGCTCTCGACCAGCGCCATCGCCTCACCGGGCACCAACGTCCGTGGCGCCGGCGTGGCGACGGGACCCTCCGGCAAGGTCGCGACGCACTGCTCGAGCACCCGCAAGCTCTGCCGCAGCTCGTCGAGGCGGACGCGGACGCGATCATAGAGATCGCCGTGCGCCCCGGCGGGGACCTCGAAGTCGTATCGTTCATAGCCACAGTAGGGGTGAGCCTTCCTCACGTCGAAGGAGAGGCCCGCGGCGCGCAGCACCGGCCCGGTCACGCCCCACGCCGCCGTCGTCGCCGCGCCCATGGGGCTCACCCCCTTGGTCGCGAGCTGTAACGCCGAGCTCGCGAGCGCCATCTCGGCGTAGTCGTGCGCGCGCAACCGCATCTCCTCGAGGAGCGCCTCGAGCCGCTGCCGCAATCCACGAGTCAGGTCGCGCTGCACGCCGCCCACGACAAAGCGCTGCGGGCCCTCGCCGCCGAGCCCGAAGCAGACCTCCAGCACACGCCGGGCGTCCTGCGCGGCGTAGAAGCCCGGCGCGAGGGCGCCCACGGCTTCGACGAACGCGCTGTACCAGGAGAGGTGGCTCGCGACCCGAAGCAGCTCGCAGCGCAGCACGCGGATCGCGTCCGCGCGCGGCGGCACGGCGACGCCCAATAGCGCCTCCAGCGCGAGCACGCGCGGCAGGTCCACGTCGACGTCGAGCTCCTCCGCGCCGCTCAGCGCGGCGAGGGCCTCGGCCGGCAGCGCGGCTCCCTCCGCTTGGCCCTGAAAGCTCACGTTCGCGCGCGTGCGCAGGTCCCGCTCGTACCAGTCGGCGTTCGGGAAGAAGGGCGTGACGCTCTGCACCGCGAGCGGCTGTTCGTCGAGGCGCACCTTGAGCCGCAGCGGCGCGAAGGGCGCCAGGCGGAGCACGCTATAGACGAGCGTGATCGCGCGCGCCGCGCCGTGGCCGCCGAGCGCGTCGTCGAGCGCGTGCAGATCGAGCAGCACGAAGGGCACGGCGCCCTCCGCCTGTAGCAGCGCACAAGCGCGCGGCAGCACGTCTCTCGCGAGCCAGAGCGTCGGCACACCGTCCTGCGCCGGCTGCAGGCTCGCCGCGCCGTCGCCCAGGGTCGCCGTGAGGCTCTGCACGAGCGCGTCGGCCGGGTCCCTCTCGTCGCTCATCGCGCTCCCCTCGGCACCACCCGCGTCGGCCGAGCAGGGACGAGGAGTGCGAGTTGTGCGCCAGCCAGCGGCGCACGGGCACGCGCTGCGCTCGTGACAATTCGCCCCAGGGCGCCTCTCCGCCTCGCGAACGGCGCTCCCCAAAAAAGAACCCCGCGCGAGGCGGGGTCCCTTCGTCACCGAGGCGCGCAGCGCTCGGCGTCTCAGACTGGCGCGTCAGGTCACTGCGTGAACTCGAGGGCGTCCGAGAGCTCACGCACCATGTCGATCATCTGCACCTTGTCGTTCAGGGTGCGGCTGACTTGCGTGAGCGCCACCTCCTTCGACAACACAGCGTCCTCGAGCGCGGCCGTGTCGTCGTCATCGCCGGCCGCGGCCAGCGCGGCCTCCGCCTCGTCGAGCTCACGCCGAGCCTTGTGCCACGCGCCCTCGGGCTCGGTGCCGCTGCCATCGTTCGTGAAGGCGGCGGCGTCAGCCAGCAGCGTGTAGCCGATCGAGAGGTCGGCGCCGTCGGGCGCGATCGCGCGATACACGTAGCTCGAGAGCGGGTCCTGCCACACGACCTCCGCGGCGCCCACCGCCGGGTCGGCCACCGGATCGTTGGCGTTGCCGAGCAGCGTGATGCGCGCGCGCGAGGCAAAGTCGAGCGTGAGGTCGACGTTGCTCGTCAGGTTCACCATGCCGAAGAACATCGCGTAGTAGCGGGTGGCCCAGGAGTCCGTCGGGCGGAGCTTCGTTCCGATCTCCTGGAACTGCTCGCCGGGCAGCTGCACGACGGGCGTGTACACGATCTCGGGCTTGCCGTTCACGTGCACGCGCGGCGCGTACGCCTCGCGGTTTTGGGAGATGAAGCCGCCGAACAGGCGCAGCATCTCGGGCTGGAACACGCGGTAGTAGCCGATGCTGAACGCGCCGCGGTTGTAGAGGTTCGAGAAGTCGCGGAAGAAGAACGCGTTCGACTGCGTCATGGCCTGAATGGCGATGAGCTTGTCCCAAATGTGTCCAATGTTGTCCGGTCGGAAGTTGAACTCGTCGTTCCACTTCGTCTCGTAGTAGCGGCCGTCGCCGAGCCCCAGCGTGAAGGTCTGGCCGGCGTCGCAGCCGCCGTTCGCTTCGGCCTCCGCGACGGGAACCGCCCACTCACCCTTCGTGCAGTATGCGCCGGGCTCCGGGGTCTGCAGCACGCGGCCGAAGAAGTTCAGACCGACGTAGCTCGCCGCGCTCCAGTCGCGGATGAGCGGCCAGATGGAGGCCGTCGAGCGGCGGTAGTAGTAGAAGTAGCGGAA
>CAYLZW010000162.1:0-4998 GCA_964388085.1 uncultured Myxococcales bacterium
GTGCGCGGCGTGCTCTCGCACCACCTCGTCATTCGCGACGGCAAGATCGCCAACTATCACCCCTACCCGCCGACGCCGTGGAACGCGAGCCCGCGCGACAGCTACGGCACGCCCGGGCCCTACGAGGACGCCGTGCAGGGGCTGCCGATCTTCGAGGAGAACGGCGAGGCGGACTTCAAGGGCATCGACATCATGCGCACGGTGCGGAGCTTCGATCCCTGCCTGCCGTGCGGCGTGCACATGTACACGGGCGCGGGTCGCGTCATCGAACGACGTCACGCGCCCATGCTCGGTTCCTTTGGGCACGAGCACGGCTGAGCGAGCGAGAGGAGGAGCGAGGCCATGGGCGAGGAGCAAGAGATGACCAGCAGCGGCGGCGAAGGCCGCGAGGACGGCATCCGCGTCGGCGAGCCCGACGTGAAGCCGGACCAGGCCGCGCACGTGAAGGGCGTCCGCATGGGCAACAGCGTCGAGAGCGCGCACGCGCGCGCGCAGCTCGTCCTGGGACGCTCGCCCCGCGCGCAGCGAGGCGCCAAGGGCAGCGCGCAGCGCTCGACGGGCATCAACCCCGGCGATCGCGAGCCCATCGACCCGCGCATGCCGCGGCTCTCGCCCTCCTGACGCGGAGCGCCGGGAGGCTCTTGGGGAGCGGGCGGCGCCCGGTGGGAGGGGGCTCGACGACGCGCGGCGGGCTCGGTACCAACGGGCCATGACCGGACTTCGGGCTCCCCCCTCTGGCTCCTGCACAGCCTCTCCCCGGGCGCGCGCGTCGCGCGTGAGATCGCCCTTCGCGTTCACGTTGGCGCTCGCGCTGCTCGGCGCGTGTGCCGACGGCGGCGCCGGCTGTGACTCGACGATGTCTTGCGGCGGCTTCTACGACTACCCGCAGTCGTCGCTCACGAACGGCGTCACGCCGGTCGACGACAGCGTGCGCTTTCGCCTGACCCAGTCCGGCCTCGACTTCTTGCAGGAGCGTTTGCCCGCGCTGCTCGGCGGCCTCGGCGACGTGCTCGCGCCCGATCCGCTGAACCCGGCCTTCTTGCGCATCGAGCTCGCCGACGCGATCGTGCTGAACGACTCGCCGCGCATCGCGCTCGGCGTCGACTCCGACGGGCAGTGGTCCGAGCCCACCGTGTTCTGGCTGCGTCGCGCGCCGCTGCTCGACGAGCTGCACTTCGAGCTGTTCGAGACCGAGGACGCCATCGGCGCCCACATCGAGGACCTCTCCATCGGCCTCGACGGACGCCTCTACGTCAGCATCTTCGGCGGCGGCGAGGCGGCCTGCGAGGTGTTCGGCACGAGCACCGCCGTGTGCCCACCCGAGGCCACGGGCGGCTGCGACTCCGTCGGCCTGCTCACCACGCTCTCGTTCGACGTGCTCGTCACCCCGCGTATCGGCAGCGGCGCCGAGTGCGACGATCCCTCGCTGGGCGACTGCTTCCGCCTCGAGGCCAACGTCGCCAACGTCACGCTCGGCGACTTCGACTCGTCCTCGCTCGAGATCGACGCGACCGAGAGCTGCAACGTGAACCCTGGCTCGCCCGACTGCGACGGTGAGTGCAGCGACACGGGCATCCTCGACGGCGACGGTGACCAGGAGTGCCGCACCACCTGCGGCGCAGGCGACTTCGCCGTCGACGCCGCCGCCGGCATCGCGGGCGCGCTCGAGGGCTCGCTGGACAGCTTCCTCGACGACTTCATCAACGACGCGCTCGGCGACGCGCTGGCCGACATCGACGGCATGCCGGCGCAGGCCTCTTCGCGGCTCGACATCGCCGCGCTCGTGCCCGCCCTCGGCGGCACGCCGCTCGACCTCGGCTACCTGCTGGCGCCCAGCGAGCAGACCTTCGACGTCAACTGCATCACGGGCACCGACTGCGCCACCGCCAAGGGCATGGACATCGCGCTGCGCACCGGCGTCGAGGCCGCCCCCGAGAACGTCATCCTCGGGGCGGAGCCGCCGCACCCCTGCGTGGTGCCGCTCGACGACGTGGGCTTCACCGCGCTCTACGGTACGCCGCAGTTCGGCGCGCCGCTCGACGTGGCGCTCAGCGGCGAGCACGACGGGGCGCCCTACCACCTCGGGCTCAGCGTCGCGCGCGCCGGCGTCAACCAGGCGCTCTACGCCGCCTACAACACCGGCGTGCTCTGCCTCGAGACCGACAGCGAGGGCGTGCACGCGCTGACCAACGGCGCCTTCCCCTTGAGCGCCGGCACGATCAACACGCTGAGCGGCGGGCGGCTCGCCGAGCTCACCCCCTCGTCGTCACCGGCCGTGGTCACGGTGTCGCCGAGCCAGCCGCCCGTGGCCAGCTTCGGCGCCGGCGACGAGAGCCAAGGGCACCTCGTGCTCCACTGGGAGCGAGTGCGCGTCAGCTTCTACGTGCTCGTGTATGAGCGCTTCGCGCGCGTGTTCGCCGTCGACGTGGACCTCTCGGTGGAGCTGACGGCGCTGTACGACGACGTCGATCAGATCCTGGAGCTGTCGGTCTCGAGCGGCCCCACGCTCGAGAACTACCAGCAGGTGTACTCGGAGCTGTTGCCCGAGGTGGCGTTCGCCGAGGTGCTCGAGGGCCTGCTCGGCAGCCTCGTCGACCAGCTCCTCGGCGACCAGCTCTCCTTCGAGCTCGATCTCGGCCTCGGCGGCGTGCTCTCGAACGCCACCGGCGTCCCCATCGGCGTCGAGGTGCGCGGCATCGAGGCCAGCGGCCCGAGCGGTACGCGGGAGCGGCTGAACCTCTACTTCGCGCTCACCGACGCGAACCCCTCCCCGCTCGTGCGCGCCGCCCTCGGTGACGTCGTGGTGCAGGGGGTGAGCGGCGACCTCGTCACGCTCGCGGGCGCCTACCGCCGCCTGGACGACGGGCTCGAGGTGCTGGCGCGCGTCGACGGCGGCGTCTGGCACGGTCCCTTCCAGAGCTACGACGGCAGCGTCGAGATCCGGCATGGCAGCTTGCGCCTCCCGGGCGTGCACGACGTCGAGCTACGCGCGCGCCCCGCCGGCAGCCAGGGCGCGTGGACGTCCGTGCAGGTGCGCGTGCCGGTGAGCGCGGCCGGCGTGGCGACGTCCGCTCCCGCGCGCGTGCGCTTGCTCCGCGACGGCGCGCTCGTGCGCGCGCTCGTGAACGACAGCGGGCTCGAGCTCGCCTGGGCCCGCGACGGGGTCTGGGGCGACTTCGGCGCTGAGCGCGCGCGCTCGCTCGCGGAGCTCGAGGGGGTGCGCAGGCTGTCCGTGCGCGCCCGTGACGACGACGGCGCGCGTTCGGGCGTCGTGACGATCGACCTGGCGACCAAGAGGTGGCGGCTCCCCTGAGCGCCCGCGCTCAAGCGCGGACGTCTGGCGCGGAGCCGCTCGCCACGCGCTTCCACAGCCAGGTCCCAGCCCACAGCACGACGCCGAGGCCGAGCAGCACCCCGGCGATCTGGTACTTGATCGCGTCCTGCGCCCAGGGGCCGAGCAGGAACGCGCAGGTCACGACGCCGAGGTAGGGCAGGTACTTCGGCGCGGAGAAGTGCTCGCTGTCGACCCGGTCCTTGCGCAGGACGAGCACGGCCGCGTTGACGACGGTGAACACGGCGAGCAGCAAGAGCGCCGTGGTGCCGCCGAGCGCGCTGGTGGTGGAGCTCTCCATGACCTCGCTGACGACGATGATGAGCGCCACGGCGATGAGCGTGGTGAAGAGGATGGACACCCAGGGCGAGCGCCGGTTCGGCAGCACCTTGGCGAGGCCCGGCGGCAACACCCGCTCGTTGGCCAGCCCATAGAGCAGGCGCGAGGCCATCAGCATGTTGATGAGCGCGGTGTTGGCCACGGCGAACATGGAGATGAACGGATAGACGGCGTCGAGCGGCAGCCCGGGAGCGCCGGCACGCACGACCTCCAAGAGCGGCGTCTCGCTGCTCGCGAGCTGCCCTACCGGCACGAGCGCCACCGAGAGGATCGACACCAGCACATACACGGCCGCGGTGATGCTCAGCCCGACGAGCATCACCTTCGGGAACACCCGCGTCGGGTCCTTCACCTCCTCGACCATGTTCACGGAGTCTTCGAAGCCGATCATCGAGAAGAAGGCGAGCGCGGTGGCGCCGGTCAGGGCCATGAACGCTCCCTTGTCGCCGCTCGACTCGAAGACGATGACCCGGCTGAAGTCGGCGTCGCCCTGCCCGACCACCCACAAGCCGATGCAGATCACGATCAAGAGGCCGCTCAGCTCCACGGCGGTGAGCACCACGTTGAGCCGCACCGACTCGCCGACGCCGCGCAGGTTGATCACGGCGAGCAGCGCGATGAAGGCCACGGCGAGGGCGGTGACGCCGCCGCTGCCCCAGTCGAGACCGAAGCCCTCCACGAGGTTGGCCGCGAAGAACCTCGACGCCGTGGAGGCGGAGGTGATCCCGGAGCAGAGCACCGCGAAGGCGGCCAGGAAGGTGACGAAGTGAACGCCGAACGCCTTGTGCACGTAGAGGGCGGCGCCGGCGGCCCGCGGGTATTTGGTGACCAGCTCGAGGTACGAATACGCGGTGATGGTGGCGACGAAGAACGCGACCAGGATGGGCGCCCAGCCGGCGCCGCCGACCTCTCCCGCGACGGCCCCGGTGAGGGCGTACACGCCGGTGCCGAGGATGTCCCCGACGATGAACAGCAAGAGGAGCCTCGGGCCGATCACCCGCGAGAGCTCGGGCTGCTCGGACACCACGACGCTGGACTCGTTCGTCACTCGATCTACCTCCCGCTGCACGACGCGCACAGGGGAGGCATAGCCTGGATTCTCACAGCTTCGTACGGCGCAAGCGCAGGGCGTTCGCGATGACCGACACCGAGCTGAAGCTCATGGCGGCGGCCGCGAACATCGGCGAGAGCAGCACGCCGACGAACGGGTAGAGCACGCCGGCGGCCACGGGCACGCCGAGCGCGTTGTAGACGAAGGCAAAGAACAGGTTCTGGCGGATGTTGCCCATGGTGGCGTCGCTCAAGCGCCGCGCGCGCGCGATGCCCCG
>CAYLZW010000162.1:5008-12903 GCA_964388085.1 uncultured Myxococcales bacterium
GCGCGGGGGCGTCGTTGATGCCGTCGCCTGCCATGGCGACGAAGCGCCCCTGCTCCTGCAGCCGCCGCACCTCGCGCACCTTCTCCTCGGGCAGCACGCCGGCGATGACGTCGTCGATGCCGAGCTTCTTCGCCACCGCCGCCGCCGTCGTCTTGCTGTCGCCGGTGACCATCACCACGCGGATGCCCTCGGCGTGCAGGCCGCGGATGGCCTCGGCCGTCGTGTCCTTGATGGGATCCGCCACGCCGAGCACGCCCGCGGGCCGGCCGTCGATGGCGACGAACATGGCCGTCTGCCCTTCGGCGCGCAGCACCTCCGCGCGCTCGAGCAGCGCGGACAGCTCCACGCCTTCGTCGTCGAGCAGCGCCTGGTTGCCGAGCGCCAGCCGGCGGCCGGCGACCACGCCGCGCACGCCCTTGCCGGTCACGGAGGAGAACTCGCGCACCTCCTCGAGCGCCGCCCCGCGCTCCTCGGCGCCTTCGCTGATGGCCGCCGCCAAGGGATGCTCGCTGCCGCGCTCGAGCGAGCCCGCGAGATGAAGCAGCTCCGCCTCGTCGACCCCGGCGGCGGGCAGGACGCTGACGAGCCGCGGCTTGCCGAGCGTGAGCGTGCCGGTCTTGTCGACGACGATCGTGTCCACCTTGCGCAGGGTCTCGATGGCCTCCGCGTTCTTGAACAACACGCCCGCGCGCGCGCCGCGGCCGGTGGCGACCATGATCGACATGGGCGTCGCGAGGCCCAGCGCACACGGACACGCGATGATCAGCACCGCCACGGCGTTGATGATGCCGTAGCTGAGCGAGGGCTCGGGTCCCAGCGCCCACCAGACGAAGAAGGTGACGACGGCGATGACGATGACGGCGGGCACGAAATACGACGACACAACGTCGGCCAGGCGCTGAATGGGCGCGCGCGTGCGTTGCGCCTCGGCGACCATTTGTACGATCTGGGACAGCAACGTCTCCTTGCCGACGCGCTCGGCGCGCATGATGAGCGAGCCCGTGCTGTTCACGGTGGCGCCGATCAAGCGGTCGCCGGCCGCCTTCTCGACGGGGACTGGCTCGCCCGTGATCATGGACTCGTCGAGGGCGCTGCTGCCATCGAGCACGACGCCGTCGGTGGGCACCTTCTCGCCGGGGCGCACGCGCAGGCGATCGCCGATCTGCACCTCGTCGAGCGGCACGTCGCGCTCGCTGCCGTCGTCAAAGAGGCGGCGCGCGGTCTTCGGCGCGAGGCCGAGCAAGGCCTTGACGGCGGCGTTGGTGCTCGAGCGCGCGCGCAGCTCCAGGACCTGCCCGAGCAGCACGAGCGTAACGATGACCGCGGCGGCCTCGTAATAGACGCCGACCTTGCCGTGGTCGTCGTGGAAGGCGTCGGGGAACAGGCCGGGCAGGAACGTCGCCACCAGGCTGTAGCTGAAGGCCACGAAGACGCCGAGGCCGATGAGCGTGAACATGTTCAGGCTCTTGTTGCGCAGCGACTCCCCCGCGCGCACGAAGAACGGCCAGCCGCCGTAGAGCACCACGGGCGCGGCCAACACGAGCTCCGCCCACGGCGTCGACCACGCCGGCAACACCGCGGCGACGGCGGGCACCATCTGCCCCATGGCGATGATCAAGACCGGCAGCGAGAGCACGACGCTGAGCCAGAAGCGCCGCGTCATGTCCACCAGCTCGTGGTTCACTTCGTCGTCGAGGGTGACGGTGCGCGGCTCGAGCGCCATGCCGCAGATGGGACAGCTGCCCGGCTCGTCGCGCACGATCTCGGGGTGCATCGGGCAGGTGTATTCGACGCGCGTTTCGCTGCTGATCGGCAGGACCGGCTCGAGCGCCATGCCGCACTTCGGGCACGAGCCGGGCTTGTCGCTCTCCACCTCGGGGTGCATGGGGCACGTGTAAGCGGACGCTGCGCCGGCGTGCCGTCGATTTTGCACGAGGCCATGGTGCCCAGGGTGCGCGTGCGCAGGGTGCGCGTGGTCAGGGTGCGCGTGCTCAGGGTGCGCGTGCTCGGGGTGCGCATGCTCAGGGTGCGCGTGCTCAGGGTGCGCGTCTTCCTGCTGCCCGCGGTCGTGCGGGGCGCCCGCGTCGTGCGCAGGGCGGTCCTGCGCTTTGCGCCCCTGGGGGCGAATGGGCTCTCGACGGGGCGGCTCGATCATCGATCCCTCCGGCATCCGAGCGGGCGGCGCTGCGGCTCCAAAGCTGCGGCTCAAAGAGGCTGAGCCGCGAGCGCGCGCGGCCTTCCTGCTTCGGCTTCCTCAGACTGTAACCACGGCGGCGCGAGGGTCTCGCGCCCGCTCCCGAGGGCCGCGCCGGGAGTCGCTTGGTTGCGGGGTAGGGGGCTGCATGCCACGTTCGGTGGCATGCGCCCCGCTCGCGTTCCTGGCCTGACGCGCACGCTCGTCGTGCTCGCGCTGGTGGCGTGCGTGTCCGGCCTGGCGCCGTTTCTGACGCAGGCGCTCTCCGGCGGCGTCAGCGCGTTCCTCACGGGCAGCTACGAAGATCCCTGCGCCGACTGCCCGTACGACGAGGGCGGCCCCGACGCACTCCCCTGCTCGCCCAATTGCGCGGACTGCCTCTGCGGTCCGGGATCACGCGTCCCGCCCGAGCCAAAGCTATTGACCTGGGAGCTGCCGCGCGAGCTCGTCGCCGCGCCCTCGAGCGCGCCGGCGGACAGCGGCCTGCCCCCGCAAGAGAGCCCCGCCCTCGACGGGCTGTTACGGCCTCCGCGAGCCTGAGCGAGCGTGTCGCCGCCGGCTCGTGACACGACGTCACGGGCGCGTCGCCCTCCCTCCGCGAGGCCTCTCATGTCGCACTCTCGTCGCTGCGCCGCGAAGGTGGCGCCGCTCGCGCTGTCTCTGGCGCTGTCTCCGGCGCCGCCATTGGCCCTTCTGTTCGTCGCGCGGCCCGCCGTCGCGCAGGGCGAGGACGCGCCGGTCCGCGCGCTCGATCGCAGCGACGTGATCGCGCTCGCGCGCGAACAAGCGCCCGCCGTGCTGAACGCGCTCGCGCAGGTGCAGGACGCGCGCGCGCGGACGGTCGGCGCCGGCCTGTTGAGCACGCGCAACCCGACGCTCGAGGGGAGCGCCGGCCCGCGCTTCGGCGCCGAGGGCACGACGCCCCAGATGGACGTCAGCGCCTGGCTGCCGCTGCCGCTCGTCGTCGACCGCGCGCGCTCGCTCGCCGCCGCCGAGGCGCACGTCGAGAGCGCGCGGGACGACGTCGAGGTCGCGCGCCAACAGGCGGTCGGCGTCGCGCTCGACGCCTATGTCCACGTGCTGCACGCGAGAGAGCGGGCCGCGCTCGCGCGCGAGCGGACGGGGTTGGCCGATCGCCTGCTCTCGGCGGCGAAGGCGCGCCTCGACGCCGGTGACGCCTCCCGCCTCGAGGTCGAGCTCGCGCAAGCGGAGAGGGCGGCGAGCCTCGCGGCTGTGCTGGCGGCGGAGGCGGGGCTCGCGAGCGCGGCGTCGGACCTCGCGGGCGCCCTCGGGCTGTCCGATCTCTCACCGTCCGCCGTGCACGGCCGCCTCGCGGACGAGATGACGTTTTCCGACGCCGACGCGCTCGCGCTCGAGCCGCTCCTCGCGCGCGCCCTCGAGGAGCGAGCGGACCTGCGCGCCGCCGCCTCCGGCCTCGACGCCGCGCGGGCCGACGTAGAGCGCGCGGCCCTCGGCTGGTTGCCCGAGCTCTCGCTCGGCGCGAGCTATGGCTACGAGGAGGGCGCGCACATCACCACGGCCGCAGCCTCGATCTCGCTGCCCGTGTTCGACGCCGGTCAAGGCCCGCACGCCGAGGCGGCAGCCATACGCGACCGGCGCGCGCGCGAGCTCGAGCAGCTGCGCCGGGTTGCGCGCGCCGAGGTGCGCGGCGCCTTCGCCGTGCACGACAAGGCGCTCGCCGCCGCTCGTCTATTGCAAGCCGAAGCGCTGCCGCGCGTGGCCGCCGCGCAAGAGCTCGTCAGCGCCAGCTACGCGGCCGGCAAGATCGATCTCGCGGACCTCCTCGTCGTGCGCCGCGAAGCGCTCGCCATCCGCGCCGAGCACCTGACGCGACAGCGTGACGCGGCGCTCGCGGCCAATCGCCTGCGCGCCGTCGTGGGCCCCCTGCCGACCGTTGCTACCGTCCCCCCCTCACTCCGGAGAGAGCCATGAAGAAGCGGATGTCACTGCCTTCCCTGCTCGCGCTGTGCGCGCTGCTTTCGTTCGTCGTCGTCGGCGTCGCCTGCAGCGACAAGAGCGCGAGCCCCGATGAGGCGGGCGGCTCCGCGCACGCGGCGGCGGACGTCGTGCCCGGCAGTCACGAAGACTGGTGCGGCGAGCACGCGGTGCCGGAGTCGCAGTGCACGCAATGTCACGAGGAGCTGATCGCCGCCTTCAAGGCCACCGGCGACTGGTGCGACGAGCACGGGCTCCCCGAATCGCACTGCCGCAAATGCAACCCGGACCTCGTCATCGAGCGCCCGGCCAAGGGCTCCTGAGCTCGGCTCCCTTCTTCGGCTCCCTTTCTTCGGCTCCCTGCCTGGCTCCTCGAACGAAGGACCGCGAGATGTCGTCACGCCATCAACCGAGACTGCGCGGGAGCGCCGCGGCCGGCAGCGGCCTCGCGCTCGCTTGCTTCACCGTCGTCGTGCTCTCCGCCTGCGAGCCGGCGCTCGAGGCGTCCGACGCGCGTCGCGACACCCCGCGCGCGGCGAGCGCTACGGCGGCGGGGCTGTGCGAGCACGGCGTCCTCGAGGCCATCTGCCCGAAGTGCCACCCGTCCGTCGCCGCGGTGTTCCAGGCGAAAGGCGACTGGTGCGAAGAGCACGGCTTCCCCGAGTCGGTGTGCCCCATCTGCCACCCCGAGCGCGGCGGCCGCCCCGGCGTCGTCGTCGACGAGAAGGAGCCCCCCGCCGACGGCACCCTCGTGCGCTTCGCCAGCGACGACACCGCGCGGCTCGCGGGCATCCAGACGGCGAAGGCGACCAAGGGCGAGCGCACGCCCGAGGCGCACGCGCTCGTGCGCATTCAATACGACGCCACCAAGGTCGCGCACGTCAGCGCGGCTTCGGCCGGCGTGCTGCGGCGCATTCAAGCGGACGTCGGCGCGCGCGTCGAGCAGGGCGCCGTGCTCGCCGTCGTCGACAGCGCCGGGGTCGGCGCGGATCGCTCGCAGCTCAGCGCGGCCGAGTCGCGCCTGCGCGCCGCGGAGTCGAACCTGCGACGAGAGCGCGAGCTGCACGAGAAGGGCATCTCCCCCCAGCGTGACGTCGAGCGCGCCGAGAGCGAGCGCGACGCCGCGAAGGCCGAGGTGCGGGCGGCGCGCGGCGCCTTGAGCGCGGTCGGCGCCGGCGAGAAGGGTGCCGGCGGTTACGCCATCACGGCGCCGCTCGCGGGCGTCGTCACCCGCCGCATGGCGACCCTCGGCCAGTCGGTGCAGGCGAGCGAGCTGTTGTTCGAGGTGGTGGATCCGTCCGCCATGTGGGCCGACCTCGAGGTGCTCGAGCAGGACCTCGCCCACGTGCGCGCGGGCCAGACGGCGCGCATCTTTGTGGACGCGCTGCCGCAGCGCTCCTTCACGGGCAGCCTCGACTTCATCGCGCCCTCCGTCGACCCGCGCACGCGCACGGCGCTCGCCCGCGTGCGGCTCGAGAACGAAGAGGGCCTGTTGCGCGCGAACATGTTCGGCCGCGCGGCCATCGCCCTCGAGACCACCCAGAGCTCCGTCGTCGTGCCCATCGGCGCCGTACAGCGCGCGGTGGGGCAGGCCTTCGTGTTCGTCAAGAAGGACGCGCGCGTGTTCGAGGCCCGGCGCGTGCAGGTCGGCCTCGTCGACGACGAGGTGGCGGAGATCAAGCGCGGCGTCGCGGCCGGCGACGAGGTGGCGACCACGGGCGCGTTCCTGCTGAAGACCGAGATCTTGAAGGGCGCCATCGGCGCCGGCTGCTGCGAATAGGGAGGCTCATGCTCGCGAAGGTCATCGACCTCTCGGTTCGCCATCCCTTCGCCGTGCTCGGCGCTTGGGCGCTCATCGCCGCGCTCGGCGTCGTGTCGTTCCTGCGCCTGCCGCTCGACGCCTTTCCGGACACGACGCCCGTGCAGGTGCAGGTGAACACCGTGGCGCCGTCGCTGTCGCCGCTCGAGGTGGAGCGGCAGCTCACCTTCCCCGTCGAGCAGTCCATCTCCGGGCTGCCGGGGCTGCGCGAGGTGCGCTCGGTCTCGAAGTTCGGCCTGTCCCAGGTCGTGGCCATCTTCGACGACGACACCGACATCTATCTGGCGCGGCAGGTGGTGCAGGAGCGCATCGCCGCGCTGCCGCTGCCCGACGCCGCCGGCGCGCCCACGCTCGGTCCGGTGGCCAGCGGCCTCGGCGAGATCTTCCACTACCTCGTCACCGGCGAGGGCAAGAGCCTCAGCGAGCTGCGCACGCTGCAGGACTGGGTGATCAAGCCGCAGCTCCGCTCGGTCCCCGGCGTCGCCGAGGTGAACACCTGGGGCGGCTTCTCGCGTCAGGTGCACGTCGTCATCGATCCGCTCACGCTCGAGAAGCACGACCTCACGCTCGCCGACGTGATCGAGGCCATCGAGCAGAACAACGAGAGCGCGGGCGGCGGCGTGCTCTCCCGCGGCGGGGAGGCGCTGCTCGTGCGCGGCGTCGGCGTCATCGAGGCGCCGGCGGACCTCGAGGAAGTCGTGCTCCGCAGCGACGGCGGCGTACCGCTCCTCCTGCGCGACATCGCGCGCGTCGAGGAGGGGCACGAGATCCGCCGCGGCGCCGTCACCGCCGACGGCGAGGGAGAGGCGGTGCTCGGCCTCGGCTTCCTGCTCATGGGCGAGAACAGCCGCGACGTCACCACGGCGCTGCGCGCGCGCCTCGTCGAGGTGCAGCGGACGCTGCCCGAGGGCGTGCGCGCCGAGGTCGTCTACGACCGCACGGCGCTCATCGATCACGTGCTCGAGACCGTGCAGAAGAACCTGTTCGAGGGTGCGCTGCTCGTCATCGCCGTGCTGTTCCTGCTGCTCGGCAACCTGCGCGCGGGGCTCATCGTCGCCTCCGCCATCCCGCTGTCGATGCTAGTGGCGTTCGACCTCATGCTGCGCGTCGGCGTGGCCGGCAGCCTCATGAGCCTCGGCGCCATCGACTTCGGCCTCATCGTCGACAGCTCCGTCATCCAGGTGGAGAACGCCTCGCGGCGGCTGAAGGAGGACACCTCGGGGCGCACGATCGCGGAGATCGTGCGCGACGCCTGCCTCGAGGTGCGCCGGCCGACGCTGTTCGGTGAGCTCATCATCCTCGTCGTGTACCTGCCCATCCTCACGCTCACCGGCGTCGAGGGGAAGATGTTCCGCCCCATGGCGCTGACGGTCGTCTTCGCGCTGCTCGGCTCGCTGCTCTTGTCGATCACGCTCATGCCGGCGCTGTCGCGACTGTTGCTGCGACGCGCGAAGGCCGGCGTGAGCGAGGACGATCCCTGGGTGGTACGGCACCTGAAGCGCCTGTACCGGCCGCTGCTCGAGCGCGCTCTGCAGGCGCGCGGCGCCGTGCTCGCCGTGGCGCTCCTCGTCGGCGCGAACGGTCTCTTCCTCGCCACGCAGCTCGGCGCGGAGTTCATCCCCCGGCTCTCCGAGGGCGCGCTCGCCATCAACACCATCCGGCTCGCGAGCGTCTCGCTCGAGGAGTCCGTGCGCTACGGCAGCCAGATCGAGCGCACGCTGCTCGAGGCCTTCCCGGACGAGGTGGAGCGCGTCTGGACACGCACGGGCACGGCCGAGGTCGCCACCGATCCCATGGGCATCGAGCTGTCCGACGTGTTCTTGACGCTGAAGCCGCGCGAGGTGTGGACGAAGGCGAAGACGCAAGAAGAGCTCGTCAGCGCCATGCAAGAGCACCTCTCGGTGCTGCCCGGCATGAGGATCGTGT
>CAYLZW010000163.1:0-12884 GCA_964388085.1 uncultured Myxococcales bacterium
ATCGGGTCCGAGGAAGCCGCCACCTCAAGTTTCAACATGGAACGGGACAGGGCCGGCGTGGTTTGTGAGCATCTTACCCCCGTGACCACTCGCATTGATGGCGCCTGGCTTGGTCTTTCGCCCGCTGGCTGCGTTGCGTGCTCGGCACGACCAAGAGGTCGCGCCTCCGCTGCGCCTTGCCAGCGAACGAAATCCACGGCGCCGGGACACCATCACCGCAAGCGGTCACGGGGGTAGCGTCGCAAGCGAACCACGGCCCGCGTGCTACGTTGCGTGGAGGCATGACGACGAGGGCGACTTGCTCGACCTGCTGATCTTCGACGTGGAAGGGCACCTGCCGCCCAAGAAAGACGGCGCCACGTCGATGTGGAACAAGCGCGCCGAGCTCCCTCGTATCGTCGCGCTTCGTCAGGCCGCGGCAGCCGCGATGGGGGAGCGCCCGCCGTTCGACGGAGCGACGGCCCTGTCCCTCGTGGTGCACATCGCGAGCAACACGCGAGCGACGGGTGACCTCGACAACTTCGTGACCGGCGTCTGCGATGCGCTGCAGTGCTGTGCCCCTCGGGCGGCGCTCGCCGCGGAGTGGGAGGCGCCTGAGGTGGCGGAGATTCATCCCCGTCACGTCGTCGCGCTTGTGGATGACGTCCACATCGTCGAGATCAACGCGCGGAAGGTCGTGACACCGTCGCTGAAGGCTCCCCGGTATCGGGTGGAGCTTCGGAGGCTTGGGCAGGACTAGCCCGGACATCGATCCAGCGGAGCAGCTCGACGCGACGGACGAGGATGCGACGACCCACTTTGCGGACGCCCGGAAGCTGGCCTCGTTGCACCATCGTGTAGACGGCGGTCCTCGGCGTGCGGAGTAGCTCCGCGACCTCACCTGGCGTGAGGTACGCCGCCGGCGTCATAGCGCTTCCGTTCTGCGGCGCGGGGGTCCTCGTCTTCTTCGGCGTCGCTCCCCGAGTCGGCATGAGGGTCTCCTGTGCGCGCTCGGCGGCGAGCGTGCGTGGGGCGGTTCACGGTGATGGGCGGCCGGCAAGCTCGGCCTCTACATGGTATCGAAGAGGCGATCAGGCCCGACGAAGCCTCGTCCTGACGACGGCTCCACGACGCTCTACGACGATGAGGGCGGCTGCAGATACATCTCCATCCGCTCGAGCTCATCCAGCATTTCCCTGCGCTCGGACTGCCGCCGCCTCCCCCAGTTCTCCCCGAAGAGGGCCGACCTGGGCCGAACAGCTCTCCCCGCGCGCGGCCTTGAACGCCGCTTCGTCCGGAGCGAGTCGTCCGAGTCGCCGCCGCTGACCGGGCGGCGAGCGATCGGGACGTCCTTCCAGTGTGGCTCCAGCGCGTGAGCCGTCACCGCTCAGGAAAGACGACGCATGTGCAGGAACCAGATGGCGGCGCCGAGGAGCTTCAACCCGAGACAGAGCCAGAGCGTCGCTGCGAGCACCGCCAACACGAGCCCCGAGAGCGGCAGCGGGCGGAACAACACCGCGCCATACGGATCGGCGGGATCGACCCACGCCGGCCAGGAGGCGCCGGCCTCGGCATATTCGCGCAGGCGGTCGCGCATGGCGTAGGCGTCGTCCCGGTCGTCCATCAGGCTCTCACTGGCGGTGCAGTGATCGCCTGGATAGCGCAGCCCATCGATGGCGTACGTATAGCGGCAGCTCAGCCTGTACTCGGTGACCGTGCCGTGCTCCGAGCTCTGGTAGCTCTCGCTCGTGATCTCCGCGCTCTGAATGGTGGCGTCAATGTGCTGCCAATCGAGCGTACCGACCATGTCCCGTGAGGTCCAGGTCGCGAGACCCGCGGCGACGAGCGCGGCGGCGGTGAGCTTGAGCAGTCCTCTCCGCGACGGCGCCGCCGGACGCCAATCGTCACCGAGCCCCGCAGGGACGCCGCGCGGACCGCTCCATTCCTGTCGCTGGACCACGGCGCCGCGCGAGCGCAACAGGCGGAGCACCGCAGGCTGAGAAAGCAGCGGCCGCTCGCACGGGTTCGCGGCGAAGAGGAGGTGCCACACCGTGAGCGCCGGCGTGGACAGCGGCCGCGCGCGCAGGACCTCGAACGACTCCTCGACGGTGGCGCGCAGCAGGCCTTCGAAGGCGCCGGGATCCGCGGGCTCGGCGCGAAGACCTGCTCGCTCGAGGGCCCGTAGCGTCCGGTCGTGCGTCTGCCACAACGTCTCTGCGTCGACGCCGTGCTGCACCTGCACAATCGCGCTCGACGGCCGAGGTGCGGCCGCGGCGACGCGGTTATCGACGGTGGACACGCGCAGGCCGTTGGCAAACACCGTCAGCAGCTCGAGGACCTCGTTGTGACGAGGGTGCTCAGGACCAGCGCGCCTCCGAGCGGCCTCCAAGAGCAGCGCCCACGTCGAGCCGGCCTGATGCACCAGCGGCAGCGCGTTCATTGGCGTGCCCGGCTCCGGCCGCACATACCGCGGGGGCCCGGCCTCGAAGCCCGCGTCGAGGAGGGCCATGGCTCGCTCCTGAAGTCGCAGCGCCGCCGGATCGTCGTCGTCGAGCGGCACGAAGGCGACCTTGCGCGCCGAATTGCTACGGCCGAGCAGCCAGAGCGCGCCCGCGACGACGAGCACAATTCCCACCGCCAGCAGCAACACGAAGCGCAGCGCGCTGTGCGCGAACACGGCGGGAGGAGCGAATGACCACCAGACGAACAGGGCGGCGGCAACGGGCAGGATCGAGCGTTCGAGTAGCGCGCGCATCTGTCGAGGATAACGTACACGCGACGTCGAGGCGGCCGCGTGTGCGTACCCGAGCTACTTCGCTGCAAAGGCTGGCGGAACGGGGCCGGGCCCGGGCGGCACCGGGTCCGGCCTCGCGTCGAGTGCGCGGCGGTTCCTGGTTGTCGTCGTCGACGCCGTCCGCGTCCTGGTTGTCGTCGACGCCGTCCGTGTCCTGGTCGTCGTCGGCGCCGTCGTTGTCGTCGTCGCTGTCGGCGTCGTCATCACGGCCGTCGTTGTCGTCATCGTCGTCGTCGCGGTCGCGGGTGCCGTCGCCGTCGTCGTCGCTGTCGACGTGCTCCCGCCTGCCCCTCGCTCAGCGAGGATCGACGACGCGGCCGACGAAGAGCGGCATGTCCGTCGTGCGGTCGATGATGGCGAAGCTGAAGGGCTCGTCGACGTTCACCTCGATCACGTCCTCGGGCTCGGAGGCCCCGCGCCCGACGACGAGGATGGCGGTGGCGGCTGCGGCGGTGGCGCCGTTCTCGTCGACCTCCACCACCGCTTCGTGCACCGCGGCGCCCACGTACAGGCTCTCTGCGCGGTGGATGCCGCTCAGGTCGCACGTGTCCGCGTCGAAGGGCGCGACCACCCCGAGGCTGACGAGAGCGTCTTTGAGGTTGAGCTTGGAGCGCACCTCGAACTTCGGCAGCGTGAGCTGCACGAAGGCGTCGCTCCGCTCGGCGGTGGCGAGGGCGAGGAGCGCGTCGTCGTGGCTGGCGCCCGCGCGCGGGACGGCGATGGCGAGCACGAGCTCCTCGCCGACGAAGGGGATCTCCACGAGCTGGACGTCTCCCTGCTGCCCGACCCGGCCGGCCACGCCGCCGCTCATGGTGGGGACGTCTACCGACGCGCCGCTCTCGAGCGTGAAGGGGCGCGGCGCCGTGAAGGTCTCCTCGAAGGGGGAGGCCCACGCGGCGTTCAGGTAGAGCGCGTTGACGAGCGCGAGGCGCGTGTTCGGCGAGACGCTGTTCGGTCCGAGCAGCTCGGGGATCATGTCGTGCGTCCGCTCGGCCACCCATTCGTTGATGGCCGCGCGAGACTCTTCGGTGGCGCCATTGAAATCGAGCACGTGCAGGCCGGCGTCGTAGCGCTCGGCGAGGATGTCGAGGAACGCGTCCTCGGGCGTGAAGCCCACGGCGCCGAAGAGCTGGTTGGCCTGCGTCAGGAGCACGCCGCCGTGCTCGTCGGTGGCGGGTAGGTTGCGGTCACGGAGGGCGAGCTCGATGGCGTTCTGCGCGCGGTGCAGCTTCTCTTGCGGGAGGAGAGAAAGCCCGTCCTCGAGCTCCGAGAGCGTCTGCCCCTCGGCGCCGGCCGAGAGCATCGAGAACGCCGCGCTGATCGACAGCGGCGAGAGGCTGGCGTTGCCGTCGAGCTGGGCGAGGAGGTCTCCGGCGAGGGCGTAATGGCCTTGCGCGTGCGCCAAGAGGTCCGCGGCGTCGATGTCGGGGTTCGCATCGAAGGTGAGCGCCGAGCGAAAGACGTCGCCGGGCGCCGCGGGCTCATGGGGGAGCGCCGGATCCGTCGGACAGCCCAGCAGGCCGACCACGGCGAGCGCGCTCGCAGCGACGAGGAGGGGCTGAGGGAGACATGGCAAGGTGCGGGTCATGGGCTGCTCCTGGGCCGCGTGCGCGGCGGGCGTAGGCGGTGCACGAGACCCCTAGGCACAGGGCGCGCCAACTCGCGTCCGGCGCAGCGCTCCGCGATCCTGGCGCTGCCGGGGCTCAGATATTCGACGCTGCGGGGTGCAGATCGGCTGCCGCGCAGCGCCCATCGTCGGGCATCGCTCTGCAATCGCGACCTCGCCGCTCGCGTCCCTCGATCTCGAGCCTGCCTTACCCGGGCGGGCCGACTCCGGGTATCCTCGCTCGATGGTGCGTGTACCCGGCTCGTTACTCGTCGTCCTGATCGCCTCCTCGCTGCTCGGCTGCCCCGCTCCGGTGCAGGAGCCGGGGCTCGACGCGGGCGCAGCGGGGGAAGGGGAGGGTGAAGGCGAAGGGGAGGGTGAAGGCGAAGGGGAGGGTGAAGGCGAAGGGGAGGGTGAAGGCGAAGGGGAGGGCGAAGGCGAAGGGGAGGGCGAAGGCGAGCTCGACGCTTGCGGCAACGCGCCGGCGCAGCTCGGACCGCCGACCGCGATCTGGAACTCCCGCGTCGACGACGCGCCGCTCGACGCGGAGTCCGCGGACGTCATCGAGTACCTGAGCACGAACCACACGCCTGCCGCGCGCTTTCAGATCGACTTCTCGTTCCACGTGCTCGAGGCCGACACGGCGACCCCGCACCGCGCGTTCACGCCGACCGGCGACTTCTACGAGGGTGAGTGCGACAGCGCGCCGCCGCCCGTCCCCGCCGGCGGGGCGCTCGAGGGCGAGGAGGGCTACGCGTGCACGACGGACGGTGACTGTCATCTGATCGTCGTCGACCGCGATGAGTGCCGCCTGTTCGAGGTGTGGCGCGCGAACATCGTCGAGCCGGACTTCTTCGGCGGCTGCCAGGCGGTCTGGAGCCTCGACGAGGTCTATGGCCCCGAGGGCAGGGGGAAGGACTGCACGAGCGCGGACGCGGCTGGGCTCCCGATCGCGCCGCTGCTCTTCACCGCCGACGAGGTCGCGGCGGGCGAGATCCCACACGCGCTTCGCTTCATTCTGCCGAACGCGCACATTCGCGGCGGTGACGTCTACGTCGCGCCCGCCACGCACACCACGGGCGCCGCCAGCGGAGGCCCTTCGGCGCCGATCTACGGCGCCCGGCTCCGGCTGCGCGAAGACTACGACGTGTCGGCGCTGAACCTCGCCGCGCGCGTCGTCGCGACCGCCTTGCAGCGCTACGGCATGGTCCTCGCCGACGGCGGCAACATCACCTTCACCGCCGAGAGCGATCGCTTCACGACACATTCCTGGGACGAGGTCGGCCTCGGCCCGCACGACCTCAAGTCGATCCCGTGGAGCGCCTTCGAGGTCGTCGATGGCGGCGAGCGCGTCGACTACACGGGCGACTGCGTGCGTGACGTCGTCACCGAATAGGGAGACGCGCGTGAGGGGCACCTTGGGGAAGGGTGTCCATCGCGACGGGACGGCAACGCCGGTACCGCTACCAGGGACCGAAGCGGACGCACGTCGCGCCGCTCAGAACGACAGCGTCATGCCCGCTCGCATCGCAGGGCCGCCGAGGTGCAGCGTGCCGAGGTCGTATAGGCGCCGCTCGACGAGCTCGCCTTCGCCTTCGTGCGGAGCGAAGGAGAAGCTGCCGACGTGCTGGTAGCCGAGCTCGCTGAACAACCCCGCCGTAAAGAGCCGTAGCGGGACCCGCTCGCGCGGAATGGTCAGCTCGATCCCGACCACCCCGGAGACGCCGGGAGTGAACAGCGCCCAGCCGCCGTAGACGTCGTGGTCGCCCTGGAGCGTCTCCTCCAGGAAGGAGACGCTGCCGGCGACGCGGGCGTAGGGCAGCAAGACGTCGGCGATGCGGTAGCCGGCGCCGGCGCCGAGGGAGACGACGTGAAGCTGGGTACGCGACTCGACGACGTTGAACACCTTGGCGCTGAAGCCGCCGCCGCTGTAGCCGAGATCGACCGTCAACGAGACGTCGTCGACGGGGAGCCACTCGCCCTCCACGGCGACGCCGGGCAGCATGACGAGGGAGTCGCTCTTGAGGGGCTGCAGGCTCTCGTCCAGGTTCAGCCAGCTCGAGAGGAGCGCGCGTCCTCGCACGTGCCACCCGCGCTCGAGGTAGGGGGCCGGCGGCTCAGGCGCGGGGCGCACGTCGGCGTTCGCGCGCCGCGGCGAGGAGCTGCGGCGGCGAAGGCGCCTCGGTGGCTCCTCCTCGGCGGCAGGCTCCTCCCGCTCGATGACGGAGCGCGGCGCGGCCGGCGCCGTGGGTGGCTCAGCGGGCTCGTTGGCTTCGTCGGCGTCAGCGGCTTCGTCGGCGTCAGCGGCTTCGTCGGCGTCAGCGGCGTCAGCGGCTTCGGCAGGATCGGCAGCCGCGCGCGAGGGCGCGGCCGGCTCGCTCTCGATCTCGGCGGGATCGGTTGGCGCTTCGGGGGGCGCCTCGGGCGCAGGCGGAGGACCTTCCTGGGCGACCGCCGCGCGCGCGAACGACGCCATGACGACGAGGGCGACGGCGAGCGCGAGGGGCGACGAAAGCGCGCGCGTGGCGTGAATCATGGCGTTTCTCCGAAGCGCTCATCGAGCAAGCCCTCGAGCAAGAAGCCGCTGAGGACGAAGAGGTCGTCGGCGGACGCCTCCGTCGCGTCGGGCACGACGGTCACACGCCCGAGCGCGTCGTCATGAACGACGATCACGGTACGGCGGCCGCCGCTGTCGTCGTCGGTGGTGTGCAGCGCAAGCACGTCGCTCGCGTGCCGATCGAGCACGAGGGCCCGCGCGCTGATGGTGTCGAGGTCGACGATGCCGAGGCGGTCGCGCCGTCCGTCGACGGTGCCGGCCAGCGAGCTGCCGTCGGGGGTCAACGCGAAGTCGAGCAGCGCGCCGCCGCCGGCCACCGGCGACAGCGTGCCGTCGTCGAGCTCGAGGACAGAGAGCGCGGTGCCGGCGTTGTCATGCATGACGAGCGCGCGCGGCTGTCCGGGGACGAGGGCGACGTTGGCGATCGCCACCGCCGCGTCCAGCGTGGTGACCGCGCCGCCTCGCAGCGTCTCGATGTCGTTCAGCGCGACGAGGTGGAGCGAACGCCCGCGCGTGGCCTGGCTGAAGACGAGCGCGATGGAGGGATCTTCGGCCGGATAGCCGAGCACGCGGTCGACCGGCGCGCCGACCGGGAGCGTGAAGAACTCGGAGGTGATGCCGTCGATGACGGTCAGATCGCGTGACCCTTGGTTGGCCACGAGGATCTTGCGCCGTCCGCCGTCCTCGAACGGCAACAGGTCGGCGGGCGCCGCGCCGGCCGCGAGCGTGTTGATCGAGACCACGAAATCGTTCTCGCTGTCGTTCGCCGGTGTGCGCTCGGTCAGCGTGAGCACGAAGATGTCATTCGAGCCCTTGGCCTGCAGGTACAGCGCGCCCGCCTCCGGCACGAACACCAGCCGGTCCGGGACGACGGCCGCGTTCGAGCCCGGCAAGGTGAGGCGCACGGTGACCTCGCGCCGGTCGGGCGCCGTCACGTCGAGCAGCGTGAGGTGCTGGGGCGCGAGCACGACGGCCAGGGTGCGCTCGCTGCCGCGGCCTCCGCCGGCCACGAGCGGCGCCATTGAGGGCGGCGAGAACAGGACGCCGATCGGTACGTCGCCGAAGGAGCGCACGTTCTTCGCGCGCACCTCACCCGCGTCGAGGTCGATAATGGCGACCGAATTGGGGTTTCTGAACACCTCGCCCTCGCCCGGCGCCGCGTCCGCGGCGAAGAAGGTGATGGCGTAGCGGTTGTCGGTGGACACGGTGACGCGATCGAACGGGCTCTCGAGCACGAACACGTCGCTGTCGCCGCTGGCCGGGTCGATGACGAAGAGCCGTGCCTCCTCGTTGATCTCGCCCGGCGCGGTGGCGAGCCAGCCCTTCGTCAGGATGTGGAGTCGGCTGTGGTCGGGGCTCGGCATCATGAAGGACGGACGACGGCCGAGCTCGACATGGCGCACCTCCTCGCTCAGCGGCGCGAGCAACGTCACCCGCTCGCGCGTGCGATCGAGGTAGGCGAGGCGTTCGCCGATGACGACGGGCCCGGTCACATCGAGCTGCTCGTCGAGGACCGTCGCGCGTGGACACCCTGCAAGGCCGGCGACGGCGCTGAGCAGGAGCGCCGCGGCCGAGAGGCCTGCGCCGGAAGAGAACATGCGAACGCGAAGGAGATGCATGAGCTCCCCCCTATTCCGTAATCTGACTGTTCAATTGGAAGCCGGTCACGGTGCGCACCTCGTCGCTGCCAGGGTCGAGGAACGACATGCGCCCGAGATCGTGCCGCTGCGCGACGAACACCCTGCCGGTCAGCGGCATGCTGCCGATGTCGGTGGGGTGCGAGCTCATGGGCAGGCTGGTGGCGACCAGGCTCGTCAGGTCGACGGCGACCACGTCACGCAGCCCCTGCGCGGGGTCGGCGACGATGAGGTGCAGCGCCGAGCCGTCGTCCTGGAACGACACCGGCCCCGGGCGGGCCTCGGTGAGCTGCAGCTTGGCGAAGTGCGACGAGAGGTCCACGAGGGAGAAGCCGTGGCGGTGCGTGAGCTGCGTCTCGAAGTCGTCGAGCGGGCTCGGCTCCCCGGGCACCTTGTTGTGGATGACGAGCGCCTTCTCGCTGTCGGGCGTGAACGAGACGGTGCTGACCGCCTTGCGCAGCGCGACGACGTCGAGCGAGGCGTCGTCGAGGTCGATGACGCCGATGGCGTTCTCGGCGCTGGCGTTGGTGAACACCACGGCGCGGCCGCCGTCGGGGCTCAGCTCGACGAGGCCGACGCTGAGCGGGGCGCAGTCGATGGTGACGGCGGCCGCCGGGTCATCGATGGCGGCGGGGAGCGGCAGCACCACGAGCGACGCGGTCTCGGCGACGACCGCCACCAGCTCGCTGGCGTCGTCGTTCAGATCGATGTCGGTGGGCGCGCCCGCGAGCGGGATGTCCGTGTGGCTGCCGTCCTCGAGTGAGACCGCGCGCACGAAGCTCCGCTCGGCGAAGCGCGCGAACGCGTGGCTGCCGTCGCGGGCGATCACCACCTCGAGCGGCTGGCTGTCAGAGAGCGCGTCGTCGCCGAAGTCCGCACCGCTGAGCGGACGATTGGGCGCGAAGAAGTCGGTCTCCGCGGTCTCGAGGCTGACGATCGACACGCCGTCGTCGGTGTGGATGTAGGCCGAGGATCCGTCGGGATCGAACACGACGCGCCGCGGGCGGAAGCCCACCGAGACGTTGAAGGCGCGCTCCTCTCCGGCGGCGAGCCGAAGGACGACGACGTCCTGAAAGCTGCCCACGTCGGTCGCGTCGGCGGACATGAGCTCGAAGTAGACGATGGCGTGGCGTCCGGCGGGATCCATCTCCACGCGGTTCAGGTGCGGCGGCATCGGCAGCGTAATGAGATCGTCGCCGCCGTCCTCGTCGCTGCGGATGATCGTGACCGAGTCGCTGCCGTGGTTGATGACGACGGCGAGGTCCTGCCCCGGCGCCGTGACCACCTCTCCCGGCCGATCGCCGACCGGCAGCGTCTTGATGTCGAGCGTGTCGGCGTCGATGCGGGCGACGGTGTCGAGGTCCGTCATCGCCACGTAGACGTAGTGGAGGCCGCTCGCGGGGCGCCGCGTCTCCTCCTCGTTGTCGGCCGGTGGAGGCGCGCTGCCTGGCCCACCGTCGGCGCCGGGGATGAGCTCCGACTCGACGCAGCGTCCGAACTCGCTGCAGTAGCTGCCGAGCGGGCAGTCGTTGGCGCCGACGCACTCGAGGAAATCTGCGCCCTCTCCTTCGCCTTCCCCTTCCCCCGCTTCGGGGGGAACCTGGGTGATCGCATCGTCGCAGGAGGCGCCCAGCGCGACGAGCGTGACGAGAGACAGCGCGAGGAGCTTTCTGCGCATGGAACTGCCCTCTCCGCCGCTGCACCCGCGCGCCCAGGAGCGGCGGCGCGATCGATGCCGCGTTCGTTCGTGACAGTATGCCCGGCGCGCAGCCGAACGCTCGTCTGCGATCGCGAAAGGCGCCCAGGGGATCGTTCGAGGTGCGTTCGACCTGGCGGGCAACCCCGTCTAGCGGACGAACCGAGAGCCCCGGGCGGGCAAGGGCAAAGGGCAAAGGGCACAGGGGCACAGGGGCACAGGGGCACAGGGCACAGGGCACAGGGCACAGGGAGGGCTTCGTCGCACGGCCAGGAGCGCGGTGAGACCCGCCTCGAGCGATCCGTGCCTGTCGTCGCTGGTTGGTTGGTGAGTTAGCGCCCCTTGAACGTCGACGGGCCGACGTCGCCGAAGGGCTCGTCCCGCGCGCGCACGGCAGCCTTGAAGCCGGACTCCGCCGCGAGCCCCTGGAACGCGTAGCCTTCGGGAGTGTGCCGCGCGACGCCGTCGAAGAAGGTGCCGAGCATCTGTGTCTGGAAGAGGCCCTGCGCGTACAGCGTCTGGTTGCAGAGGAGCTTCATCATCACGAGCTGGTTCACCGGCATCCGGGCGATGCGCGCGAGCAGGCCCTCGAAGCGCTCGTCGAGGTCCGCTTGGGGGGCGTGCTCGACGGCGAGCCCCCACTCGACCGCCTCGCGCCCCGACAGACAGTCGCCGGTGAACAGCAGCCGCTTGGTGCGTTCGAGACCGAGGCGGTGCACCCACAGCGCCGTCGTCGGCACGCCCCAAACGCGCGCCGGCGGATAGCCGACCTTGGCCTCGTCCTCGATGACGACGAGGTCCGAGCACAGCGCCATATCGGTGCCGCCCGCGACGCAGAAGCCGTGCACCTTGACGACGACGGGCTTGTCCGCGTGGAACAAGCTCATGAAGCCGCGCACGTTGCGGCTCATCATCGCCCAGTCGATCGTCGGGTCCCAAGTCGACGAGACGTCATGGTTCCGCGCCACGACCGCCGGATCGAGCGGCGAGCCCGCGGGGCCCTGACCGAGCTCCGCGCTGTGCTGATCCTCGGCGGAGGCGACGAGGTCGTAGCCGCCGCAAAAGCCTTTGCCGTTGCCGGCGAGCGCGATGACGTGCACCGAGGGGTCGAGGCACGCGCGCTCGACGCAGGCCGCGATCTCGCGTGGCATGTCGAAGGTGATGCCGTTGCCGCGCTCGGGGCGGTTCAGCGTGATGCGGGCGATGCGGCCGGTGACGTCGTAGGTCAGCGTCTGAAGCGATTCCATGCCCTCCCGCTAGCATGCGCGCCCGCGCGGCGCGACGGAGGCGACAGGCGTGGCGGAGTGTTGCGATGCGCTCGTGAGCGTGCTGCGCTGCCCGCCCACGGAGGTTTCCGATGACGATCTCGATGTACAGCGCCAGCGCGCCCGTGTTCACCACGATGTTGCAGAACGCCCGCACCTGGCTCGACAAGGCGGCGGCCTACGCCGAGGCCAAGAAGTTCGATCCCAGCGTCTTCGTGAGCGCGCGGCTCGCGCCGGACATGCTCGCGTTCTCGTCGCAGATCATGATCGCGACCGATCACGCGAAGGGCTGCATGGCGCGCCTCGCGGGCATCGATCCGCCGCGCTACGAGGACACCGAGCAGACGCTGGCCGAGCTGCAAGCGCGCCTCGACAAGACGCGCGCGTTCGTCGAGAGCGTGCCCGCCGCCGACATCGACGGCAGCGAGGACCGCGAGATCGTGCTGACCTTCCGCCACGGCGAGCGCCGCTTCCGCGGTGAGGAGTACTTGACGAAGTACGCGCTGCCCAACTTCTTCTTCCACATGACGACGACGTACGCGATCTTGCGTCACAACGGCGTCGAGCTCGGCAAGGCGGACTTCCTCGCCGGCGGGCGCTGAACGCCACCGCGCGGTGTCCGCTTCGGCGGCACGCTCGTCACTCCGGCGCCGGGGGCGTGCGCGACTTCGCCCTGCGCGCGGCGATCGCGTACGCCTCGGCCTGCAGCGTCACCTCGGCCGCGGATGGCCGTCAGCTCACGCGCTCGAGCTCCTGCACGTCGTGGACGAGGAGCGGCGGCAGGTGCAGGTAGCGGGTGGTACGCCGCTTCGACTCGATGTCGCGGTAGACCCGACGGACGGCCTCTTCGGGCAGGCCGAGCTCGGCGCCGATCTCCGCGGGGGGCGCGTCGTGGTTGTAGGCGAACAGACAGAGATCCATCTGGTCGTAGGGCAGGGAGAAGTAGAACTCCTCCTGCGACTGGGGCAGCGAGTACGTGTCGGTCGTCGGAGGACGCGCGCGAATCTCCTGCGGCAGGCCGAGCGCCTCCGCCAGCGCGTACACCTGTGACTTGTAGAGGTGCGCGATGGGCTTCAGATCGGCCGCGCCGTCGCCGCCCTTCACGAAGAAGCCCTGGTCGTACTCGAGGCGGTTCGGGGTTCCGGCCACGGCGTAGTTCAGCCGGTCGGCGTGGAAGTACTCGAGCATCTTGCGCGTGCGCTGCTTGAAGTTCGTCGCGGCCACGATGCTGAGGTAGGCGGCCGGCGAGAGCCGCTTCTTCCGCTGCTCACCCGACGGGCTCTGCACCACGACGGAATAGACGCGGTACTGGTCGCTGTCCGTGACGCTCGGCAGCACGATCTTGGAGCG
>CAYLZW010000164.1:0-12800 GCA_964388085.1 uncultured Myxococcales bacterium
TCGAACGCCGGGAATGTGGAGAAGGAGAGCCGGCCTGTCAAGACGCTCCTCGCGATCCCTGCGCGCCTCACGGACCGAGGCCCGGGGCACGTCGCCTGCACAGGTGCTCGCGCTCGAGGCCCGAAAGGCGGAGCGGGATGCGACAAGGCAGGGGCGCGCGGGGGAACGCCGCGCATGAACAGCAGGGGGGAGCGCCATGAGGGCGCTCTTTCCGCGTTGGACGAACACGGCGGCGCTGCTCGGCGTCGTCCTGCTCGTCGCCACGCCGCTGCTGCTGGTCGCGTTCCTCATGGCGCTCGTGCGCACGCCCTACGTGCAGCCGTACGAGGACCCGCCCGAGCAGCCCATCCCGTTCGATCACCGTCACCACGTGCGCGACGACGAGATCGACTGCCGCTACTGCCACTCCCTCGTCGAGGACTCGCCCTACGCCGGCGTGCCGTCGAGCGAGCTGTGCATGGGCTGTCACAACCAGATCTGGAACGACTCGCCGCTCTTGCGGCCGCTGCGCGAGAGCTACTTCAGCGGCCGGCCCATCCGCTGGCGGCGCGTCTACGAGCTGCCGGACTTCGTGTTCTTCCACCACGGGGCGCACGTGCAGCGCGGAGTCGGCTGCTCGAGCTGCCATGGCCGCGTGGATCGGATGGCCGCGGTCTACCGGCCCGTCCCGCTGACGATGGCGTGGTGCATCGACTGTCACCGGGATCCCGAGCCACACCTCCGGCCGCCGGGCCACATCACCGACATGGAGTGGCCCGCCTCGCCCGTGTTCTCGACGGGCCTCGTGCTGAACGCCGTCCCCGAGCGAGCGCAGATCTCCGGTGACGCCGCGCGCCGAGGCGGCGAGCCGCTGATCCGTCCCCCCACCAACTGCAGCGGCTGCCACCGCTGAGGAGCGACGTGACCGACACTCGCGATCCCGCCTTCGAGAGCGCGCTCGCCGCCGCCGCCGAGCGGAGGCCTTGGCGTTCGCTCGCCGAGCTGCTCGACGACGACGAGGTTCGGCGCGTGGTCAGCGCCGAGCTCGCCGACGGAGCCGAGCTCGCGCCCGCGCACGTCACGCGGCGAGGGTTCATGAAGCTGCTCGGCGCGAGCGTCGCCCTCGCCAGCGCGGGTGCAGCCGGGTGTGCCGAAGACACGCCGCTGCTGCCGTACGTCCGCCGGCCGAAGGACGTCGTGCCCGGCGTGCCGAGCTTCTACGCCAGCGCGCTCAGCGTCGGCCCCTTCGCCTGCGGGCTCGTCGTCGAGAGCCGCGTGGGCCGCCCGGTGAAGGTCGAGGGCAACCCGCTGCACCCGGCGAGCCTCGGCGCCTCCGGTGTGTTCGAGCAGGCGGCCGTGCTCGAGCTCTACGACCCGAGCCGCGCGCGGCAGCTGACCTTCCGCGGCGCGCCGTCGACGTGGCGGGCGTTCTGCGAGCAGGTCATCGCTCCCGCCCGCGCACGGCGCGGTCGCGGCCTCGCGCTGCTCCTCGAGCCGACGACGTCGCCGCTCTTGCTCTCGCTGCTCGACCGGCTGGCGCTCTCCCTGCCCGAGGCGCGCGTCTACTTCCATGCGCCGCTCGCGAGCGACGCTTCGCTCTCGGCGAGCGAGCGCGTGTACGGCCGTGCGCTCACGCCGCACTTCGACCTCCAGCGGGCGCGACGGATCTTGTCGCTCGACGACAACTTCCTCGCCGAGGGCCCGTTCGCCTTGCGCTACGCGCGCCAGTTCGCCGCCGGACGCGAGCCGCCTCCGGGCGTCGAAGAGCGCATGAACCGGCTCTACGTCGTCGAGGCCCGGCACTCGGTCAGCGGCGCCATGGCCGACGGACGCTTGGCCGTCCCCCGCGCACAGGTCGGTGACGTCGGCGCACGGCTGCTGCGGGAGGTCTCGCAGCTCCTCGGCCAGGCGAGCGACGCCCTGCCGGACGATCTCGTACGCCGGCTGCAAGCGCTGCCGGGCGATCCGCACGACGCGTGGGCGCGCGCCGTGGCGGAGGACCTCGTGGCGCACGCCGGCGAGAGCGCCGTCCTCGTCGGGCCGGGCCAGCCGAGCGACGTGCACGTCATCGGCCACCTGCTGAACTTCGCGCTCGGCAACCTCGAGCGCAGCGTCTGGCTGAGCGAGAGCGTCGTGCGCGGCGCCGGCCGCGAACACCCCGGCCTCGTCGAGCTGCGGGCGGACGTGCGGGCGGGCCGGGTGGAGACGCTGCTGCTGCTCGAGGGTAACCCCGTCTACAGCGCGCCGGCCGACCTCGAGATGGGCGCGCTCCTGCAACGCGTCCCGACGACCGCCTGCCTGTCGCTCTTCGAGCACGAGAGCGCGAGCGTCAGCGACTGGTTCCTGCCCGCGCAGCACCCGCTCGAGTCCTGGACGGACGGGCGCGCCTACGACGGCACGATCACCTTTGGCCAGCCGCTCATCCGTCCTCTCTATGAGAGTCACACAAGTACCGAAGTGTTGTCGGCCCTGCTCGGAGACGAGGACGCGAGCTCCGCGGAGCTGCTGCGCGAACACTGGCGAAGCTCCGCGCCGGCGAGCAAATCATTCGATGATTGGTGGAGTGACAACTTGAGGCAGGGGCTGCTGCCCGGCTCCGCGCTGCCGCACGCGGCCGGCCTCACGCCCGACTTCACGCGCGCCGCGGAGGCGCTGGGCGCCCGGCTACGGCGACGTCAGCGGCCGGCGCCGGCCGACCTCGAGATCGCGTTCTACGAGGACGCGCGCGTCTATGACGGCCGCTTCACGAACAACGCCTGGCTGCTCGAGCTGCCGGAGCCCATGACCAAGCTGACCTGGGACAACGCCGCGCTCCTGAGCCCGCGCACGGCCGCGCGCCTCGGGCTCGAGGACGAGCGCGTGATCACGCTGACCCTCGCGGGGCGCAGCGTGCGGGCGCCCGTGCTCGTTTTGCCCGGCCACGCGGACGACTCGGTCTCCGTCCAGCTGGGCTTCGGGCGCGACGGGAGAGAGGCGCTCGCGCGCGGCGTCGGCTTCAACGCCTACGCGCTGCGAACGTCAGCGCAGCCGTGGTTCGCGAGCGGGCTCGTCGTCGAAGACACGGGAGAGCGCTATCCGCTCGCCGTGACGCAGCACCACTGGCGACTGCATGGCCGCCCCATCGTCGAGAGCGCCACGGTTCGCCAGTTGCAGGATCGTACACGTAAGCCGCGTGACGCGGCGGCCCCCATCGAGTCCCTCTACCAGGTGAGCCCCGAGGCCGAGAACCAGTGGGGCATGGCCATCGACCTCAACGTCTGCACCGGCTGTAGCTCGTGTGTGCTGGCGTGCCAGTCGGAGAACAACATCCCCGTCGTCGGCAAGGAGGGCGTGCTGCTGAGCCGCGAGATGCACTGGCTGCGCATCGACCGCTACTTCGAGGGCAGCCCGGAAGCGCCGCGTACGGTCATGCAGCCCATGCTCTGCCAACACTGTGAGAGCGCGCCCTGCGAGTACGTCTGCCCCGTGAACGCCACCACGCACAGCGCCGACGGCCTCAACGAGATGACCTACAACCGCTGCGTCGGCACGCGCTACTGCTCGAACAACTGCCCCTACAAGGTCCGGCGCTTCAACTTCTTCGACTACCACCGCGACAAGCCCGAGACGCTGCGCATGGTGATGAACCCCGACGTCAGCGTGCGGGCGCGGGGCGTGATGGAGAAGTGCAGCTTCTGTGTGCAGCGCCTCCGCGCCGGCCAGCGAGCGGCGCGGCTCGAGGGCCGTGAGCTCTTGCCCGACGAGGTCAAGACCGCCTGCCAACAAGCCTGTCCGACCGAGGCCATCGTGTTCGGCCTCATCTCGCGGCCCGACTCGCGCGTCACGGCGCTGCGTCACGACGAGCGCGCCTACTCGGTGCTGCACGAGCTCGGGACGCTGCCGCGCGTCCGCTACCTCGAGCGGATCCGTCACCCGAACGACGCGCTCGAGGAGGGCTAGCGTGGCCACGCCGTCGACCGAGGCGCTACACGACGCCTTCGAGCCGGTCCTCGTCGGCCCGACGTCGGAAGCCGCGTTGACCGAGCAGCTGCTCGGCACCACGAGCTTCCGCCCGCGCTACTTCCGCGTCGCGCTCGTGCTCACGGGCCTCGGCACGCTGATGCTCCTCGCCGCGGTGACGCACACGGTGCTCACCGGCATCGGCGTCTGGGGCAACAACATCCCCGTGGCCTGGGGCTTCGGCATCATCAACTTCGTGTGGTGGATCGGCATCGGCCACGCGGGGACGTTCATCTCCGCCATCCTGTTGCTGTCGGGCGTGCGCTGGCGGACGTCCATCAACCGTCTCAGCGAGGCGATGACGCTGTTCGCCGTGTTGAACGCGGCGCTCTTCCCGCTCATCCACCTCGGCCGCCCTTGGTTCGCCTACTGGCTCTTCCCGTACCCGGCGACGATGCAGGTGTGGCCTCAGTTCCGCGGCGCGCTGCCCTGGGACGCCGCCGCCATCACGACGTACTTCACCGTCTCGCTGCTGTTTTGGTACCTCGGCCTCGTCCCCGACCTCGCCGCCCTGCGCGACCGCGCCGCGGGCCTCTGGCGGCGACGCGTCTACGGCGTGTTCGCGCTCGGCTGGCGTCACTCCTCGCGCCACTGGCACCACTACCGCTCCATCTATCTCCTGCTCGCGGGGCTCGCGACGCCGCTCGTCATCTCGGTGCACAGCATCGTGAGCATGGACTTCGCCATCACCATGCTGCCGGGCTGGCACTCGCCCATGTTCCCGCCCTACTTCGTCGCGGGCGCGATCTTCTCCGGCTTCGCCATGGTGCTGACGTTGATGTTGCCGGTGCGCGTCGTCTACGGCCTCGACAACGTCATCACCAAGAACCACCTCGACAACATGGCGAAGCTCATCCTGGTCACCGGTTGGATCGTGGCCTACAGCTACGCCACCGAGACCTTCGTCGCCTGGTACAGCGGCAACGAATTCGAGCGCTACACCTTCCTCGAGAACCGGCCCTTCGGCCCCTACGCGGCCATCTACTGGACGACGCTGTTCTGCAACGTCGCCGTGCCGCAGCTCTTGTGGTGGCGCCGCTGCCGGCAGAGCGCGTGGATCCTCTGGCTGACGTCGATCCTCATCAACGTCGGCATGTGGTCGGAGCGCTTCATGCTGATCGTCACATCGCAGCACCGCGACTTCCTGCCCTCGTCGTGGAGCCTGTACCTGCCGAGCGTCGTAGACGGCGCCATCTTCTTCGGCACCATCAGCTTCTTCTTGTTCGCCTTCTTGCTGTTCGTCCGCTTCGTGCCGTTCATTCCCCTCAGCGAGATCAAGGAGCTGCGGCACGAGCTCGTGCGCGAGCTGGAGCACGGGCCGCGACCGCCCGAGGCGCCGTCGCTCGAGGAGGTCCGCTCATGAAGGGCGCGGTCATGGCCGAGTTCCCCTCGCCCGAGACGCTCGCCGCCGCGCTCCGCGAGCTGCGCGCCCGGGGCTACCAGCGGCTCGACGCCTACACCCCCTACCCCATCGACGACGTCATCGACGCGCTCGCGCTGCCTGCCTCGCCCATCCCCTGGTTCGTGTTCGGCGGCGCCGCGTTCGGCGGAGGGCTCGCTTACGCCGTGCAGTGGTTCACGACCGCCATCGCCTACCGGCTGAACGTCGGCGGGCGGCCGTTTCACCCGGGGCCCGCGTTCGTCCCCATCACCTACGAGCTGGCCACGCTCTTCGGCGCGCTCGTCGGCTTCGTGGCGTTCTTCTTTCTCGTGCGGCTGCCGCGCCCGTGGCACCCGGTGTTCGAGGTCGAGGGCTTCGAGAGCGTGTCCGCCGACAAGTTCTGGCTGCGCGCCTTTGGCCTACGCGTCGACGAGGACGGCAGCGAGCTGGCGGAGGCCTTCGCCGCGCTGCAGGACCTCGGCGCGTCGCGCATCGTCGTCGAGGAGGCCGCATGAGCCGCCGCTCCCTCGTCGCCGGCGCGTCCCTGATCACCCTCGGCGTCGCCTCCTGCCAGGTGGGCGGCGCCTTCGAGCCACCGCAGGGAGGGCTGCAGCGCATGATCGATCAGCCGCGCTATGACGCCTTCGCGGCGAGCGGGTTCTTCGACGACCAGCTCACCATGCGGCAGCCGCCCGATGGGACCGTGCCGTTCGGCGCCGGCGCGTCCCCCGCGGAGCCCCGCGGCGTCGTCTCGGGCGAGTACGTCGCGCGTGTCCCGCTCACCTTGACGCCGGCGCTGCTCGAGCTCGGACGAGAGCGCTACGACATCGTTTGCGCCACCTGCCACGGCGTCCTCGGCGCCGCGGACACGCCGGTCGCGCGCAACATGGAGCTGCGTCCTCCCCCCGCGCTGGTGACGCCGCCCGTCGTCAGCTACCCGGCCGGACGCATCTACGAGGCCATCCGCGAAGGCTACGGCTTCATGCCGTCGTACGCCGCCCTGCTGAGCATCGAGCAGCGCTGGGCCGTGGTCGCTTACGTGAAGGCGCTGCAGCGCAGCCAGAACGCGACGCTCGCGGACGTCCCCGCCGACGTGCGCGAGCAATTGCGAAACGCGCCGCCGGCGGACAGCGCGTCAGGGCGCGCGCCATGAAGCACGCGGGCCTCATCGTCACGAGCGCGCTCGCCGGCGTGCTAGGGCTCCTGCTGCTCGGCTTCGGGTACCTCGGCGCTCCGCGGCACGCGCTCTTCTCGTACCTCACCGTCTACCTGTACGTGCTGACGCTGGCGCTCGGCTCGCTGGTGCTGCTGTTCATCGGCCACGTTACGCGCGCGCGCTGGTTCGTCGTCATGCGGCGCGCACCCGAGCTGTTCACCGCGCTGTTTCCGCTGCTCGCGCTGCTGGCGCTGCCGCTGCTCTGGCAGCTACCGGAGCTCTACCCATGGGCAAGGCCGCTCGACGAGCTGCCGCGGCACATCGCCTCTGCCGTCGAGGAGAAGCGCGGCTATCTGAGCGTGCCGTTCTTCGTGCTGCGCGCCGCCGGCTATCTGCTCTTCTGGATCGTCACCGCCGAGCTCCTGCGCCTCTGGTCTCGACGGCAAGACCACGACGACGACGCCGCGCTCGCGTGGCGCCAGCGCGCGTTGTCGGCCGGCCTCTTGCCCGCCTTCGCCTTCACGCTGACGTTCGCGAGCTTCGACTGGATCATGTCGCTGACGCCCACCTGGTACTCGAACGCGCTCGGCTTCTATCTCTTCACCGGCGCGTTCATCGGCGGCCTGGCGCTGCTCATCGTCGTCGGTGAGCGCGCGCGCTTCTCGCTGCGACTCGCGCGCGACAGCGAGCGATCGCTCTTCCACGTCGCCGGCAAGCTGCTGTTGGTCGCCGTCATCCTGTGGGCCTACATCGCCTTCTCGCAGTTCTTCCTGATGTGGATCGCGGACCTGCCGGAAGAGGTGAGCTGGTACGCGCCCCGGATGCGCGGCGAGTGGGGCGTCGTGGGCGTCGTCCTCGTCGTCACGCACTTCGCGCTGCCCTTCCTCGCGCTGCTGTCGAAGCCGCTCAAGCGCCGGCCGCGCGCGCTCTCCGTCGTCGCCTGGTGGCTGCTCGGCGCGCACTTCATCGATCTCTATTGGCTCGTTTTCCCGACGCTGCATCCCGACGGGCTCTACCTCGACTGGATGACGCCGGCCGCGCTCCTCGGCGTCGGCGGTCTCTGTGTGGCCTTCACCGCCCTGCGCGCGCGCGGCGCGGCGTTGCTCCCCCGTCGTGATCCGCTGCTCGAGGCGGGCCTGGAGTACCGCACGCGATGAGCTTCCCCGTCCGCCAGGCCAAGGATCTCGTGAACCGCCGGGTCATCCTGATGCTCGCGGCGCTCGGCGTCCTCGTCGTCATCTTCGCGTCCGCGGTGCCGGCGTGGATGCTCGAGTCGCGCTCACTGCTCTCGCTCGACGCCCCGGCGCGAGAGGCTGCGGCGCCCGCTGCGCCGCGCGAGATCAACATCGTCGACCAGACCCTGCTCGAGGCGACGGGCCAGGCCGCCCCCACGACGCATGAACAGCAGCGTCAGCTGCTCGAGCGCTATGGCTGGGTCGATCGCGCGCGCGGCGTCGTGCGCATCCCCATCGAGCGGGCCATGAGGCTGACCCTCGAGGAGCGCGCGCCATGAACGAGCTCTTTCGCACGCTCCTGTTCCTGCCGCCGCAGGCGTCGAGCGTCGCCCTCGAGGTGGACTGGCTGCACTACTCCGTCATCGGCGTGACCATGGTCGGCTCCACCGGCGTGTTTCTGCTGGCCACCTGGTGGCTGGTTCGCTTCCGTCGTCGTGGCGCGCGCGGGCCCACGGCGCGCATCAGCATGCCGCCGGCGCTCGAGATCGGCCTCATCAGCGGCACGCTGGCGCTCTTCCTCGTCTGGTGGGGGATCGGCTTCGCGCAGTTCATTCACCAGGAGGCGCCGCCCGACGACGCCATGCGCGTGCACGTCATCGGCAAGCAGTGGATGTGGAAGTTCGCCTACCCGGACGGCAGGAGCAGCATCAACGTGCTGACCGTGCCCGAAGGCCAGCCCGTGCAGCTCGTCATGACCTCGCGCGACGTCATCCACAGCTTCTTCGTGCCCGCCTTCCGCTTGAAGCAAGACGTCGTCCCCGGCACCTACCTGTCGCTCTGGTTCGAGGCCTCGCGTGCGGGCGTGTATCCCATCTATTGCGCCGAGTACTGCGGTCTACAGCACTCGCGCATGCGCGCGACCGTCGTCGTGCTCGACGCCGACGAGTACACGAGGTGGCTGCGCGATCCGGCGGCCGATCCGGTGCCCGCGGGCGTTGCCCTGCGGCCGTCCGCGCTCGAGCGAGAGGCGCGAGGCGGCGACATGGTGCAACAAGGCCTCGACGTCGCCGCCCGCCACGGCTGCCTCGCCTGTCACACGCTCGACGGCCAGCGGCACATCGGCCCGAGCTGGGCCGGGCGCTTCGGCGGACAAGCGGAGTTGATCGGGCAAGAGCCCGTCCTCATCGACGAGGCCTACCTCACGCGCTCCATGATGGACCCGCTCGCCGACCTGGTCGCGGGCTTCCCGCCGCTGATGCCTTCCTATCGCGGCCTGCTCAGCGCCGCCGAGACGGGCGCCCTCGTCGAGCTCATCCGCTCGCTGCGCGACCGCCCCATCGCTCCCGTGGTCGATCTGCTGCCGACGAGCGACGCAGACGCCGGACCTGAACCCCAGCCAGAGCGAGAGGCGCCATGACCGTCGCCGAAGCGAACGTCGCGCGCGGCGCGCGCCATCTCCGCCGCGAGACCTATTTGAACGTCAGCCACACGGTGGGCTCCTGGCTGTTCACGAAGGACCACAAGCGCATCGGCGTGCTCTTCATCATCGTCACCGCGCTGTTTCTGTTCGTCGGCGGCCTGTTCGCCATGCTGCTGCGCATCGAGCACCTGACGCCCGAGCGCACCGTCATGGAGGCCATGACCTACAACCGCATGTTCTCGCTGCACGGCGTGATCATGGTGTTCTTGTTCATGATCCCGGCTTTGCCCTCGGGCTTCGGGAACTTCCTGCTGCCGCTCATGATCGGCGCCAAGGACGTCGCCTTCCCGCGCTTGAACCTGCTGAGCTTCTATCTGTTCGTCATCGGCGCCGTCATCATCCTCGCGTCGATGATCGGCGGCGCGCTCGACACCGGCTGGACCTTCTACACGCCCTACAGCGCGCAGACCCCGTCCGCCGTCGTCCCCGCGCTGGTCGGCGTGTTCATCGCCGGCTTCTCGTCCATCGCCACGGGTCTGAACTTCATCGTCACCACCCACACCATGCGCGCCGAGGGCGTCGGCTTCATGCGCCTGCCGCTGTTCGTGTGGTCGATCTACGCGACGAGCATCATCCAGGTGCTGGCGACGCCCGTGCTCGGCATGTCGCTGCTGCTCATCGCCGCCGAGAACGCCTTCGACATGGGCATCTTCGACGCCGCCCGCGGCGGTGATCCGGTGCTCTTTCAGCACCTGTTCTGGTTCTATTCGCACCCGGCCGTCTACATCATGATCCTGCCCTCGATGGGCGTCATCACCGAGGTGGTGTCGACGTTCTCCCGCAAGAACCCCAGCTCCTACAAGGCCATCGCCTACTCCTCGCTCGGCATCGCCTTCGTCGGCTTCCTCACCTGGGGTCACCACATGTTCACGTCGGGGATGTCGACGTTCGACGCCGGCGCCTTCGGCGTGCTGTCGATGCTGGTCGCCATCTTCTCGGCCATCAAGGTCTACAACTGGGTCGGCACCATGTACCGCGGCTCCATCGAGCTCACGACGCCGTTCCTGTACCTGATGATCTTCGTGTTCCTGTTCGTCTTCGGCGGCATGACGGGCGTCGCCGTCGCCACCACCAGCCTCGACATCCACTGGCACGACACCTACTTCGTCGTCGCGCACTTCCACTTCATCATGGTGGGCGGCGTCATGACCGGCTATCTGGCGGCGCTCCATTATTGGTTTCCGAAGCTGACCGGCCGCGTCTATTCCGAGCGCTGGGGGCTGCTCGCGGCGGCGCTCGTGTTCGTCGGCTTCGCCGGCACCTTCATCCCGCAGTTCCTGCTCGGCAACGCGGGCATGCCGCGGCGCTACTATGCGTATCCGGAGCAGTACCAAGCGCTCCACGTGACGTCGACGATCGGCTCGTGGGTGCTCGGCGCCGGCCTCGTCATCACGCTCAGCTATCTGCTGATCGCGATGTTCTTCGGCGCGCGCGCCGGCGACAACCCCTGGGGCTCGGCCTCGTTCGAGTGGCGTACGTCGTCACCGCCGCCGCCGCACAACTTCGAGCGCGCGCCCGTGTTCGCGCGCGACGCCTACGACTACACGTCACTCGACGAGGGGCACGATGGCTGAGCGCAGCGGAGCGCAGCGTCCGGCGCACGCGGACCACTTCGCGAGCCTGGAGCAGCAGGTCCACGCCGCGCGCCTCGGCATGTGGCTCTTCCTGGCCAGCGAGGTGCTGCTCTTTGGTGCCCTGTTCAGCCTGTACGCGACCTATCGCGCGGTCTTCCCGGACACCGTCTCGTTCGGCGTCGGACACAACGCGCGCCTGCTCGGCTCGCTCAACACGCTCATCCTGCTCACCAGCAGCTTCACGGTGGCGACGAGCACCGTGCTGCAAGAGCGCGGCAAGCGCCGGCTCGCGACCCTGTGCCTCCTCCTCACGTTGCTGCTGGCCGGCGGCTTCCTCGTCGTCAAGGGCACAGAGTACGCGCAGCACTACCACGAGGGGATCTACGTCACCGGCCGCGGCCCGTTCTTCACCGAGCACGCGCTGCCGGGGCTGCCGATCTTCTTTTTGCTCTACTACCTGATGACGGGGCTGCACGCGGTCCACGTCATCATCGGCATGGGCGTGCTCACCTGGCTCACCCTCCGGCTGACGCGCGGCCGCCTCGAGCCGCCACACGAGCACCCGCTGCACATCGGCGCGCTGTACTGGCATCTCGTCGACCTCATCTGGCTCTTTCTCTGGCCGCTCTTCTACTTGACCGGCGGAGGTCATTGATGAGCGACGAGGCTACGACGCTGTCCGGCTCGCTCGGCGCCCTCGCCGGCACCTTCGTGCTGCTGCTCTTGCTCGCGGCGCTCTCGTTCGGATTGTCCTATCTTCCGCTCGGCGCCTGGGAGCTGCCGCTCGCGCTCGTCATCGCCGCGCTGAAGGCCGCGTTGGTGCTGGCGGTGTTCATGGAGCTGCGCGTGTCAGGCTTTTTGCCGCGCCTCCTCGTGCTCGTCATGATCGTGTGGCTGTGCCTGCTCATGAGCTTCATGGTGCTCGACGTGCTGACCCGTCAAGGCAGCGGTGTGCGCGTTCCCGAGGCGGCCGCCCCCGCCGCGTGGAACGTGGGTGGGTTGCGGTAGACTCGGCGGCCATGCCCCGCTTCAAGCTCCTTTCTGCGCTGCTCGCGCTCTCTCTGTTTGCCGCTCCCGTCGGCGCCGCGGCGACGGACGAGGACACGCCCGACCAGAAGGTGCGCGTGCTCGTGCTCGATCCGACCGGACCCAAGTTCTCTGTCGCCGACCGACGCACCTTCGCGGGCCTCATCGGCTCGTCGCTGGCGCGCTGGCCGATCTTCGACGTGCTCACGACGCAGGACATGAAGAAGGCGGTCGATCTGGCCGCGCAACGACAACTGCTCGGCTGCGCGAGCGACGCCTGCCTCGCGGACGTCGCCGGCATCGCCGACGCCCAGCTCGTCGTGTTCGGCGACGTGAACCGCCTCGGCAAGCTGCTCATCATCAACCTGAACCTGTTCGACTCGGCCGCCAACAAGAGCGTCGGGCGCGTCTCCGTCGAGGCGCCGAGCGTCGAGCTGTTGCCCTCCTTCTTGCGCCAGCAGACCGACGAGCTCGTCAAGGACGCCATCAGCGAGTACCGCGCCCGTGGCAACGCCAGCAGCGAGTGCCCGCCGAACATGGTGCGCATCCCCGCCGGGCAGTTCTTCATGGGCGCGGACGAAGACGACAAGGACCCGCTGCTGAAGAACGCCAAGCCCTCGCACAACGTCACGCTCGACGCGTTCTGCATCGACCGCTACGAGGTCACCGTCGCCGACTACAAGCACTGCACCAGCACGGGCAAGTGCCGGCGCGCGAGCCGCACGGTGTCGTGGCCGAACCTGAAGCCGGAGTCCGAGAAGCTCTACAGCCCGCTCTGTAACGGCAACAACGACGCGCTGGCGCGCCACCCCATCAACTGCATCGATTGGCGCTCGGCGAAGCGCTACTGCGAGGCGCAAGGCGCGCGCCTGCCGACGGAGGCCGAGTGGGAGTTCGCGACGCGCGGCCCCGACGGGCGCCGCTATCCCTGGGGCGACGACAAGCCCACCGCCCACGATCTGAACGCCTGCGGCACCGAGTGCGCGGCGTGGGCGAAGGCGCATGGGACGAAGGCGAAGACGCTCTACAA
>CAYLZW010000165.1:0-12726 GCA_964388085.1 uncultured Myxococcales bacterium
GAGCTCGAGGACGTGATGCTGCGGTTCATGAAGCACGAGGTGAACATCCTCGTGTGCACCGCCATCATCGAGACGGGCATCGACGTGTCGACCGCGAACACCATGTTCATCGACCACGCCGACGACTTCGGCCTCGCCCAGCTCTACCAGCTACGGGGGCGCGTGGGCCGCTCGAAGGAGCGCGCGTTCGCGTACATGATCATCCCGGCCAGCGCCGAGAACCTGACGCCCGACGCCAGAAAGCGCCTCGAGGTCATGCAGCGCTTCAGCGAGCTCGGCGCCGGCTTCCAGGTGGCGCAGCACGACCTCGAGCTGCGCGGCGCCGGCGATATGCTCGGCAAGTCGCAGCACGGTCACATCACGGCCGTCGGCTACGACCTCTACGCCGAGCTGCTGAAGGAGGCCGTCGAGGAGCTGAAGGGCCGCCAAGCCGACGAGGTGCCCGATCCCGACATCAACCTGCCCGTCGCCGCCTTCATCCCGGACAAGTACATCGCCGACCTGCACGAGCGCTTGAGCGCCTACCAGAAGCTCGCCAGCGCGCGCGACGCCAAAGAGATCTACGACGTCGTCGGCACGCTCGGCGACGTCCATGGCGACCCGCCCGCCGAGGTGACGGCGCTGGCCGACGTCATGGTGTTGAAGCTCCGCCTGCGCGAGATGGCCGCGCGCTCGCTCGACCTCGGCCTCGTCCCGGACGCGCCTCCGCTCGGCAGTGAGGAGTCACTGGGCGGTCCGCCGCCGCGCCTCATCCTGGGCCTCGGGGACCGGCCGCGGCTCGACGTCGACAAGCTCGCGCAGCTCGCGGCCGGCGACCCCCAACACGTGCGTCTGACGCCGCAGAGCAAGCTGATATACACGCCTAGCGACGGTGAGTGGCGCAACGTCAGCGGTGACGTGGTGGCCCTCTGCCGCGTGGTGCTGCGCCGCCTGCTCGACGAGGCGGGTAGCAAGCAGCAGGCCGCCGCGTAGACGCGCGCCGCGGTGTGTACAGGAGCCCTCGATGGCGAACGACGAGAAGGAACGCGATCGGCAGCGCTACGTGAGCGTCGGGGTCTCCTTCGGGGACGTCGCCATGATCGAGCGTCACGGCTCCGGCGTCAGCGAGGTCACCTGCCCGGCCTGTGGCGCGCGCGGACGGCGCCTCGGAAACCCAGGCGAGGACTTTCGCTTCGAAGGCTTTTCACCGCTCTCGGCGGGCGGCGTCTTGTTCATCCTCGCCGAGTGCGACGCCTGCAAGCAGAGCGTGACGCTGCCCCACCGACGCAGCGCCCGCTGACCGATGCCCCGGCGAGCGCTCCCGAGCCTGGCCTGCGCCCTCCCGCTGCTGTGGCTGGCGGGTTGCTCGTCGTGCTCGTCCTCGTCGCACGAGCCAGCCGGACCGGCGGCGGACGCCGCGCGCCCGGCGGAGAGCGCCGCCTCCCGCGGGGTGCGCTTGAGCGTCGCGCGCGCTGAGCTGCTTCGCTTCGCGAGCACCGTGCCGGGGACGCGGGTGGCCGCGGCGCTCAGGCGCGCCGACGGGACCTCGGCGCCCTGCCCCCGTCTGGTGGCCGAGGGGAAGCTCGACGACCTGCCCGGTCTCGTCGAGTCCCTGCGCTGCCCGAACGACACCGGCGCAGAGGACGTCGCCGTGGCCGACATGCTCCTCGAGGACGCGGCGTCGGACCAGACGATCGCCAGCGGTGACGTCGACAAGGACGGCTTGCTCACGGTGTCCGTGCGAGCGGCAGCGCGCCTGCCGCCGTTCCTTGTGCCGGGCGAAGCGCGGCCGGGGCCCCCCCTGCTCGGAGACGACGGCGTCGCGTTCGGCGGACAGATCCGCGCCCGGCAGGTCGCGCTCACCGCCCCGGCGCGGCGGTCCGTGCTGCCGGACCTCTCCGCCCTCGTCAGCGCGCGCGCGCTCGACGGCAGGGTCGCGTTCTCGCTGCTCGTCCCCGACGAGGACAGCGCCGCGCTGCCGCTCGTGCTCGCGTTCGGCGTCAAGGATCGCGCGCTGGTCGAGCGCGGCGTCGAGGTGGCGTTGGCCGACATGGCGCGTCGCTACGGCGTTCCACGCGTCTCGCTGAGCGCCGTGGGGGACGCTCCCGCTCGCAAGCGCGCCTGCCTCGGACCGCTGCGCCTCGTCGAGGGGCTCTCGCCCTGCGTCGTGCTCGACGACGAGCGCGTGATCTTCAGTTGGAACGAGCGCGCCATGCAGCGCGCGCTGGCGGCCACTCCGTCGGCGGCGGAGACGGAGCGTGCCGGCTTCCGCCTGCACACAGACGCCGCGGCTCGAGCGAGCGAGCACATCGCGCGCGCGCGCGGCGCCGGCGACCAGGGCGCGGCCGCGGAGCTGCCTGCCACCCTCGAGGTCCTGGCGCCGACGCCCGAGCAGGCGTCTCGTGGGGCGGAGCTCATCCTCCGCGTCGGGGGGACGCCATGAGGCGGGGCGCGCGCGCCGCGCTGCTGCTCGTCCTGGCGCTCGCGCTCGTCGCGCTGCTCGTGGACTCCGTGCGCGACGCGCGACGCGAGCTGCTCGTGACGGAGACCTGTGACCTCGTCGCGAGCGGCCAGCCGGAGGAGGCGCTCGCCCGCTCGGAGGACAGCCGAGCCGAGGGCAGCGCGCTCCTCGAGTGCCGGGCGTTCGCGCACCTGGCGCTCGGCGCCGCGGAGGAGGCCGCGCGAGAGGTACGACGAGGGCTCGCGAGAGCTCCGGAGGCGGCGCTCGACGCCATGCTCGCCGAGCGCTTGTCGGACGCGCTCTATGCGAGCGGCGCCCCCGAGGACGCGCTGGTGCTCGTGCGCGCTGGCCTGCGGGCCTCCCCCGCGCGCCTGCCGCTGCGTGTCCGCGAGGTACGCGCGCTCTTGGCCACGGACGTCGACGCCGCCATGAAGGCGGCCGTGCGTCACCGCCGCGAGACCTCCGGCGACGAGCGCGTCCGCTTCCTGTTCGCGACGCTCGGCGAGCTCGAGCGCCTCGAGGCCTACGGCGCCGTCCTGCAGCTCACCGCGCCTCCTGCGCCGCCGCTTGTGCCCGAGCGTCGACGCTGGTGGCACGCGAGCCGCGTGTTCGCCTTCGCCATGCTGGGCGAGCCTGAGCGCGTCCTCGACGAGGAGCGCGCCTGGCGAGCGGCGGGTGACGAGGAGCGCGTCATCACGCTTTACGGCGATCTCGCGCTCGGCTTCGCGAACCTGCAAGCGGGGCAGCGGGGGAGCACCGACAGCATGCTGGCAGCGCTGCGCGCTTATGCTGCCGGCCCGGCGCTCGAGGACGTCGAGCCGACAGCCGAGCTGTTGGCCGATCGCCTCATCTACAGCCTGTTCGCCGCGCGCCGTGACGCCGACGCGCGCGCCGTGCAGAGCGAGCTACGCGCGCTGTTCCCTCGCTTTACCTTCGACGACACGCTCGACGAGCTCATCTCCGTCCGCGAGCTCAGCCGACGGCGGGCGCCGCCGAGCGACATCGAGCTGCGGCTCTCGGGCGAGCAGCCCTTCACCGTCGTCGTCTCCCGGCCGGAAGCGCAGCGTCATTTGCCGCCTGCCACGCTCGCGTCCGGGACGGCCTTCCGGTTCGCGCGTGCGCCGGAGGCGATGCCCATCTGGGTACAGCTGCGCGACGACACCGGCGCGTCTCGCGGCAGCGCCTCCCTGCTGCCGACGCCGGGTGAGGACCTGCGCCTGTCGATCACCCCGGAGCCGCAGGGTCCTGCGCTCTCGCCGGTGCAGGAGCCACGGCCGGGTGACGGCAAGAGGCGCGTCTTCGCCGTGCTCCTCGACGGGGGCGACTGGCGTCTGTGGCGGGGGGCCGATCTCGTCCTCGGCGCGCCGTTCCTGCGCTACGTCGATCACGCGGCCCTTCGCGGCCGCCTCTTGTCGAGCCCGCCACAGACGGCGACGGCCATCGCGAAGATCGTGCGTCCGAGCACCGGGGCGCGGGCGAGCTTCGTCGAGGAGATGTTCTCGCTCGGCGTACAGACCGCGCAGGTCCTCGAGGGACAGAACCTGTTCGCGCCGCTCTCGCTGCTCCTGCCCGACCGACCCGACGTCTTCGAAGCGCTCGCTCGCGGCGGCCGCTCGTCGGTGAACCTGTTGCTGAAGAAGGCGTCCATCGATCCCGGCCGCGTCGACATGATCACGCGGCCAGACCTCCGCCGAGAGCCCTTCGCGCGCCCACCTCGCTTTCGCGCCCTGCGCGCCGATGAGCTGGCGCTGCTCCCGAACGGCGAGATCCCCGCGGAGGCGAGCTACGACTTCACCGAGGTCGCCGGCGCCTTCGACGCGCTCGAGGCCGCCATCCGGGACGAGAGCCTCGACTTCGCCATGGTGCACGTCGACGGCACGGACACGCTCGCGCACGCCACCGGCAACGAGCTGCGCCACAAAGACACACGGTCGCCGCCCGCGCTGCTGTCGCTCTACCGCTACGTCGATCACCGCCTCGCGTCCGTGCTGCCGCTCATCGACGACGACGACGTGCTCGTGGTGTTCTCGGACCACGGCATCCGCAACTCCGTGGAGCACGACGAGCAGGCGCTGTTTCTGGCGCTCGGCGGCGGGCTCCGGCCCGGCACTTTCGACGAGCTCATGCCGCTCGACGGCGTGCCCCACCTGCTGCTGTCTCTGCTCGGCGTGGACGGCGGCGCCTACCCGGCGGCGCTGACGAGACGCGTCCTTTCTCCGGCAGCGACGTCCGACAGCCCCTGAGCTTTCGGTTCAGGGGGGCATCGTGGGCTCGAGGCCGAGCGCCCGCGCGCGAGCGTCGCGCTCGCCTTCATCGACGAACGAGAGCAGCCAGCTCAGCACCGCGGGGATGTGCGCCTTGCGCTCGACGTTGCGACGCGGCGTCGCGTACTCGAGGTAGCGGTTCTTGTCGTCGTTGATGACGACACCCTCGCGCTCGGCGGCCCGCGCCAGCCGATCGACCTCGTCGCTGCCCAGCACGAGCGTGTCGCGCAGCTTCTCGAGCGTGAGCCCGAAGGCGGACAAGAGAGCGAGCTCGAAGCGCAGCTCGTGCCGCGCGGCGAGCCCCGCCATGACGTCGTCGCGGAAGGCGAGCGGCGCGCGCGAGGCCACCAGGATTCCCTGGTTGCCGGCGAAGAACACCCGCACATGAGGGAACACCTCGCGCAGCGTCACGATGGTGGAGCCGACCTCGAGCGGCGACATGTGGTGCAGCTGCACCCACTGCTGCAGCACGCCGTCGTCCTCCAGTCGCGCAGCGGCGACGCGGTAGAAGTCCTCGCTGTACAGCGACGCCGCGCCCGCGAACCAGATGGAGGAGATCTCCATGGTGATGAGGTCGTAGCGCTCGTCGGTGCGCAGCAGGTGGTTGCGGCCGTCTTCGACGATGACGTTGACGTTGGGCTTGTGCACGAGGTCGTCGTTGACGTGCCGGAAGTGCTGCTCCGCGGCGTGCACGATGCCGGGGCTTATCTCGACGATGTCCACCGCGCGGTAGCCCGCGTCGACGACGGTGCGCGCGGAAACGCCGGTGCCGAGCCCGATGACGAGCGCGCGCTCGCGAGCCGGCGTGTGCAGGATGGGCAGGAGCGCGAAGGCGGTCTGCGCGACCATCTCGCCGCCGTCGTTGCCTTGAAACTTGCCGTTCGTGAGGAGCGTGCGCTCGAGGCGCCCGCCCACCTGGTCGAGGATCACGGTCGTGAAGCCGCCGGCGGTGTCTTCCTCGACGAAGGCGACCTTCGAGGTGGGCTGCGTGAAGCCGCGCGCGAAGTAGACGTTCACGCCGCTCGTGAGCGCGCGCACGTCCCAGGGCGCCTGCTGGAAGACAGCCGCGGTGAGCGCCACGGCCGTGACGAGCACGACGACGTGGATCGGCCGTCGCGTGCCGCTGGCGCCGCGATCGAAGAGCGCGACGGCGATGGCGACGAGGAGCAAGCACAGCGTGAGCAGGTGGTAGCTGAGGTTCGAGCCCAGCGACGGGATGAACAGGAAGCCGACGAGGAGCGCGCCGCTGATGCTGCCGAGCGCGTTCGCCGCGCCGACGGCGCCCGACATGGTGGACGCGTCCTCGACGGGAAAGATCGGCATGCGGAAGATGAGCGGGTAGGTGGTGCCGAGCAACGCGCTCGGCGCGCCGACGAGGACGAGCACGATGGAGAAGCGCAGCCGCTCCCCCTCGGCGAACGTCGTGACGCCGGCGCCGGCGTCCTCCATCCACCGAGGTACGACGTCCCACAGCGCGCCCGCCGCGGCGACGGCGGCGGCGGAGGCGAGCAACGCCAACGCGAGCGCGATCAGGTCGAGGCGCGGCCGCGCGCGCGCCAGGCTCGACACCAAGGCGCCCCCGAGGAAGAGCCCGAGCAGCACGTTGGCGAGCATGAGGCCGAAGGCGTAGACGCTCATGCCGACGACGGTGCCGATGAGGTGCAGCCAGACCACCTCGAGGCCGAACACCACGAAGCCGGAGAGGAAGCCGAGCGCGAGCAACAGACGGCGATCGCCGCTCGAGAGGGCGCGCCGCAGCACATCGAGGACGCTCACGCTCGTCGCCGCCGCGCTCGCGGCCGCCGTCCCTTGATCGACCCGGGCGATCCGAAGCGCGACGACGAGGATGCCGAGCTGCAGCGTCGCCACCAGCAGCAGCGCGCCGTCGAGCCCGAGCGACGGGAACACCAGGAACGGCCCGATGGCAGCCCCAAACGCAGCGCCCAAGAGGTTCAGCGAGTAGAAGCGCGTCATGCGCAGGCGGAGCTGCAGCGACCCGGCCCGCGTGAGCGCCGCCACGAGGACGGGGAAGGTCGCCCCCATCGCGATGGTCGGAGGCAGGATCCAAGCGGCGGCGACGACGAGCCGCGCCAGCAACACGAGCGGCGCGCTCTCTCCCGCGAGCCCGACGAAGCGCGCGGACAGCGACAGCACAGGCGCGGACAGCGCGAGCAGCGCCACGGCCCAGACGCCGACGAAGCCCTCGAGGAGCCCGTATAGCCGAGCGGGGTGGGCGACCTTCGAGAGCAGCTTCGACGCGGAGAGGCCGCCGCCGGAGAGGCCGAGGAAGTAGACCGACAGCACGAGGGCGCCCGCCGGGGTGGAGGCGCCCACCACCGTCGTCAGCAGCCGCTCGAAGACCTGCTCGAACAAGAGCCCCGTCGCGCCGGTGAGCACGAACAGCCCGCCAAGCAACAGCAGGACGACGTTGTTCACGAGGTGCGCCGCGTTCCGGTTTCGGTGCTCATCGCTCTCCTGGCGCGCGCGCGCCGGCGGGTTCGCTCGGCGTGCGAGCGCGGATCCGACGGGCCGCCCGGCGAAACCCTAGATCAACGACGACGGAGCTGCACGAGGCGCCGCACGAAGCAGCCGACCCACGCCGGGCAGCGCCATGGACTCGCTACCGAGCTTCCTCCCGTTGACGACGTCGCGGGGCTCTTCTACGAGGCTGGCGAGAGGTGTTGGGGAATCGTCTAAAGGCAGGACACGGGATTTTGATTCCCGTTATCCAGGTTCGAATCCTGGTTCCCCAGCCAGTCAGCACCCTTCGCCATCTTCGCCAAGATGGCGAAGGGTTTTTTCAAGTCGTAGCGCACGGTTACGCCATCGAGGGTGGGGTTCGAAACCAGCCTCTCGATGAGCTGGCGCTTCTCCGCTGGGCTCCGGGACTCCCAGAGCGTTCTCGCGGACTTGGCCAGTTCTAAAACGTCGGCGGCAGTCTTGAGGTAGCGGTCGTCCAAGGCGGCGCTCGCGGCCTCCCGGCGCCGTGTGAGCCTCAGGCGCTCTTCCTGGATGCGTTCGAGCTGCCGCTGGGCCACCTCGCGCGGGAGCCCGCCGTCGCACAGCTCCTCGACGAGGCGTGTCTCCTTGGCGTCCAGTGCCTTCAGCTCCCGCTCGAACTTCGCTGCCTCTCGTCGTCGCTCTGCCTGGACTTCCTTGTGCGTCTCGTTCAGGCCGTCGGCGATCTGCTGGGCGACGACCTCGGTGATGTGAATGTCGTCGAGCGCGCCAGCGAGCTGATCGAGGATGGCCCCCTCGGCGACGTACTTGAGCCTAGGGTGGGCACGGCGGCCGTTCGAGCAGCGGTAGTAGTCGTACTTCCGCACGCCGCCGTCTCGCAGCTTCTTCTCTTTCGGGTCGTAGCTGATCCAACACCCGCATCCGGCGCAGGTCAGCAGACGTACCAGCGCGCCCCTCTGCTCCTCTGCCGGCTGAGGCGGCTCGTGGTCCGGCACGAACGTCGCTTGGAGCTGCTGCCACTCGGCATCGGTGAAGACGGGCTCATGGTTCGCTGGGTAGACTTGGCCCTTCCAGCGAAACCGGCCCGCGTAGAAGGGGTTGTGCAGGATGTCGCTGACGCGGCCCGCCCTGCCTGTGTGCTCGAACGTCTTGCGCTTGTGAGGCGGTACGAGCCCTTCTTCCACCACGGTGTCAGCGATGCAGTCGAGCGCATGGCCCAGGAGTCGAAGCTCACCCATGCGCCGGATCAAGGGTCCGCCCCACTCCGTCAGCTCGATGAGGCTCGGGCCGTCGATGACCTGGCCATCAGGACCCCGAGGTTTCACGTTCACGTACCCGATGGGCGCCTTGCCCGGCAGCCAGCCGGACTTGACCTTCTCGGCCGCGTTCTCCTTCCCTCGACGGACGCGGTCTCGGCTGTACGACTTCGAGCGCAGCGCCTCGAAGTCCATCATGGCCCACTCGGCGTCGGAGGTGCCCTTGTGCAGCACCAAACCGTCGCCAGCGATGTGGATGACGAACTCGTCGTCGCACGCGGCCTCCTGAAGGGTCTCGTGGTCGGTGAGGTTGCGCGTCGTGCGGTCGAAGACGTGGAAGACGAGGTGGCGCACCCCCTCCTTGGCGGCGTCCTCGATCGCGCAGTGGAACTTCCGGCGGTTCATCGACTTCCGCGCGGACTCCTTGATCTCTACGACCCGCACGAGGTCGAGGTCGAAGCGAGCTGCATGCTCGACGATGCTGTCGCGCTGCGTCTTCGGCGAGAACCCGGCCTTGTGGCTCGCGCTGCTCTGCCGCACGATGCCGATCGCCTTGTCGGTGTCGCCCATCCACGCGGCCTTCGCCCTACTCACGGCTCCCCCTGGCTTCCTCGGGCTCATCATCCCACGCTGCCAGGATCCTAAACACCTCCAGTAGCTCATCCAGGCCATGCTCACGCACGTAGACGTCGATCGGATCGGCGGCCACGTCGCCTACCTCGTCGCCTACCTCGTCGCCACCGCCGGAGGTTCGGCGGGAGGCGAGGCGCTTCGGGGGGAACGGCGGCTGAGGCATCGGCGATGACGGCGGCCCTGGTGGGTCAACCGCAGACGACGCTAGGGGGCTCCGGTACTGCCGTGGGTCAGGTGGCACAGCTCGTTGTCAACTGACATGCGCCTCCGCCTTGCCGTGTCGTCGTCAACACGCTCTCCTCCGCCGGGCTAGGAGGGGCGATGCCGCCTAATGATGAACACGAAGATCGTGCCCAGCACGACGAGGGCCTCGGCGACGCGGCGGACCTCTATCCGCTCACCAGCGTGGCGGACGATTCCGAGCTGCCGCCGGATGAGGTTCTGCGGCGCGCGTATCGTCGACGTGTTCCGCTGCTGTTCCGCGCGAAGTTGTTCTGGAGCCACTCCTACCGGCCGTCGTTGGCGCGCTCGTGGAGGCGGGTCTCCGATCCAGAGGAAGACTGGGAGGTCGGTGCGGAGCCCCTCTTCGAGGGCACCTTCGCCTTGCCCGTCGACGACTACGTGGAGCTGATCGGGCCTCCCACCCGCACTGTGGTCGTGACCCACGTTCACGTAGAGCCAGCGGACGACGAGCGCATCGAGACGGAGAACCTTGAGTGGCTCGCCGAGGTGGCGCCGCTTCAGGAGCCCGTGGCCTTCGGCGACCTCCTCGTGGATGGTGCCGGACGGTCGAGGCTCATAGAGAAGGAGCTGCCGTCGCCAGCGCCGCGCAGAGGGGACGAGACCAAAAGGGCCAACACGGACCTTCGCCTCATCCGGTGCTTCATGCAGCTTCTTTTCTGGCAGGGGAAGAAGGAGCTGCACGGGTCCGCGAAGGAGCCGAACCTGGGAGGCATGTACGGGCGGCTCAAGAAGGCCGGCGAGCGCGTCGGTCTAGAGCCTCCTCCGTCGCGCAACACCGTGATGGAGAGGCTGAACGCGGCGATGGCTGTGACAGCCGGCGTCAACAAGGACATCCCCGACGTCGAGAAGTGATGTCAACTGACAGCGAAGTTCGCCAACTGACCCCGCGCCACCACCGCGCTCCTTACGGTCTTCACACATTCGTGGAGACCACACATGGCAAAGAAGTCAGAGAAGTTCGCAACAGCAGCCTTCATTCCAACCGTCGCGAGTGAGACCGACGCACCCGACGAAGATGAGGCAGTGGATGAGGAGGCGTCGGACTGGCGCGCCGCGCTCCGCGACGCCGGCCGGGCTTGGTCGCGGAAGCCATCAACCGCCAACCTCCTCGCGGTACTCACGCGCGATCCCGAGTGGCAAGGCGTCGTCAGCTTCGACGAGTTTCGAGGCCGGACCTTCTTGATGAGGCGGCCACCGGGCGAGATCCGCGACGACCTCACTTACCCGCGTGAACTCGACGACGCCTTCAGTGTCTACACGATCCCGTGGATCGAAGAGCGCTACGACATGTCGCCGCGTCCCAAGCTCGTTCGCGAGATCATGGAAGCTGTCGCACACGCCCATCCTCACGACCCACTCCGCGACCACGTCGACAGCCTCGCTGGGGCGTGGGACGGAACCGCTCGCCTTTCGACGTGGCTCTCGACGTACCTCGGGGTGCCCGACAACGACTACTCGCGTGCCATCGGCAAGAAGTTCTTGCAGGGCGCTGCGGCTCGTGCCCTTCAGCCCGGCGCCAAGCTCGACAATGTCCTCGTGCTCGAAGGTCCACAGGCAGTCGGCAAGACGACGGTGGTGCGGACCCTTGGCGACCAGTTCTTCAGCGACGAAGTGGAGGACGTTCGCGACAAGGACACCAAGCTCGGCTTGAGGGGAGTGTGGTTCGTCGAGCTAGCCGAACTCCACGCGCTGCACCGCAACAGGCTGCCCGCGCTGAAGCGCTTCTTCTCCGTACAGGAAGATCGCTACCGCCCTCCCTACGGCACCCACTACATCAAGGTCCCGCGTCGAGTGGCGTTCGTCGCTACGACGAATGAGTCGAGATACCTGCAAGACCCCAGCGGTAACCGCCGCTACTGGCCAGCGCGGGTGAGCCACGTCGACGTAGACGCTCTTCGCCGTGACCGGGATCAACTTCTCGGTGAGGCTGCGGCGCTGGTAATGGCGGGCGAGCCCTGGGTCCTCACCGACGATGAGGAAGCGCTGGCGCAGGTCGAGCAGGCGGAACGCCTCATCGTCGACCACTTCGCCGAGAAGGTCCGCGAGTACATCAGGGATCGTCAGTGGGACGCTGACGTCGTGATCGAAGAGGTGCTCGGCGCCACGGTTCCCGCTGTCGAGCTACAGCGAAACCGCAAGTCCTACGAGACTCGCGTAGGGCGGGTACTCAAGGCGGAAGGCTACGTGCGGCAGCAGACGACGGGCGGCGGGCGCGTCTATCGGCGTCGACGACTCGGCCGCCGCAAGTAACCCACCACCAACCACTTCAGGCGACAACTTCGACGCGCATTCGTCGTCGTCAGCGTCGCTTCAAGTGGTCCTCCTAATGACCACCAAGTCCTTCTCAGCATCGTTGCCGGGTCTCGGCGACGTCCGTCCTCAGGATCAGATCGGTATCAGTATGCTCAACGCTCACCACCCTCACCGTGACTTCTCTCCACAGAACCGCGTCCTTCAAGCGCAGCAGCTCCGTGTGGCTCGCTCTCTCGGACTGCACGATCTCGCGCATAGACTCGCAACCTGTCGTCCTCGCTACCGCCTGGACGGCAGCATCGGTGACGACCATCAGCCTTGCCGTGTGCCAATCTGCGCTGCCTGTGGCGGCCGTGACGACGAGAATGAACTCTTCAAGCTCCTGAGGGACGAGGTCGCTGTCAGCCCTTGCCTCTATCGCAGCCAGGTCTTCACCTTGCCCGACCTGTCCTCGCAGTTACCGCTGCACGAGATCGTGGAGCGGCTGGCGGGCGACCTCTCCTCCTTCATGCCCTCCGATCTCGGAAGGGCAATGAACCGCAAGGCGATCGTTGCGTTCGAGGTCTCGCGAAGGACGGGCCGGGTTCACCCTCACGCCCACGTCGTCGGCGAGCGCTGTCCTGCTGGTAGCTGGGTTCCGGGTCGGGTCGAGTGGAGCCGTCGAACCGGCGGGCGCGTCGCCACGATGAACATCCGCGACCCTATGAGGTTTGCCAGCTACGTAACGAAGCGGTTCAAGTACAGGCCCCACTTCGGCTGCACCGACGATGAGATCGCAAGCCTCTTGCTGCTGGTCGAGAAGGGCTTCCGCTTCCTACGGCGCTACGGTGCCTGGAACGGCAACACCAAGCAGGAGCCCGCTCCGTCAAGTGCCGGCTGACGGATCGCCGTCGTCGAGGTCAAGAGGTTCGTCGGCCTCGCCAAGAACGCCGGTGAGCGCAGCGGCGCGGCGCAACACGAGTCGCTCCAGCTCATCTTCGTCCCGAAGTGCGGCATCAAGTGCAGCGTCGACCATGATCCAGATCGGGACTTGGCGCCGGACACGGCTTTCGAGCCGATGCTGCGCTGCACGAAGTCGCGCACGGGTCTCTGCGCTCAAGTAGGAGCTGAACGAGCAGTTCGGGCGCTGTCCCGCCGCGTGTTGAAACTCGAAGCGGCGGCTGCGTGACTCACTACG
>CAYLZW010000166.1:0-12636 GCA_964388085.1 uncultured Myxococcales bacterium
TGCGGTATAACCGTGCCGTGCCGCGAGCGCGACGGCGTCGATCGTCTCGGTGAGCGTGCCGATCTGGTTGACCTTCACGAGGATGCTGTTGGCGATGCCCTTGTCGATCCCCTCCTGCAGCCGCTTGACGTTCGTGACGAAGAGGTCGTCACCGACGAGCTGCACACGATCGCCGATCTTCTGGCTCAGCGCCTTCCAGCCGTCCCAGTCGTTCTCGTCGAGGCCGTCCTCGATGGAGACGATGGGGTACTTGTGCGCGAGCTCGGCCCAGTAATCGACCATCTCGAGGCTGCTCAGCTCCTTCTGGTCACCGAGCAGCTTGTACTTGCCGGCCTTCTCGTCGAAGAACTCGCTCGCGGCCGCGTCGAGGCCGAGCCTGATCTCGTCGCCTGGCTTCCGGCCGGCCTTCTCGATGGCCTCCATCAGCAGATCGAGCGCCTGGCGGTTGTTGTCGAGGTTCGGCGCGAAGCCGCCCTCGTCGCCGACGCCGGTGTTGAGCCCACGATCCTTCAGCACCTGCTTCAGGGTGTGGAACACCTCGGCGCCCCAGCGCAGGGCCTCGGGGAAGCTCTCGGCCCCCACCGGCAGGATCATGAACTCCTGCATGTCGAGGTTGTTGTCGGCGTGCGCGCCGCCGTTCAGCACGTTCATCATCGGCACCGGCAGCGTGCGCGCGTCCACGCCGCCGAGGTAGCGGTAGAGCGGCAGCCGGTGCACGTCCGCGGCGGCCTTGGCGGCGGCGACGCTCACGCCCAGCATGGCGTTGGCGCCGAGCTTGGACTTGTTCGCCGTGTCGTCGAGCTCGATGAGCAGGCGATCGACGCCGGCCTGATCCGCGGCGTCGTAGCCGAGCAGCTCCGGGGCGATGGCCTCGTTCACGTTGGACACGGCCTTCAGGACGCCCTTGCCGAGGTAGCGATCCTTGTCGCCGTCCCGCAGCTCGAGCGCCTCGTGCTCTCCCGTGGACGCGCCGGAGGGCACGGCGAAGCGGCCCTGCCCGCCGCTCTCGGTGAAGACATCGACCTCGAGCGTGGGGTTACCGCGGCTGTCGAGGATTTCCCGGGCGTGGATGTGTACGATTTCAGTCATCACGCGCGCTCTAGCACGAGTACCAGAAGAGCGGGAGGTCAACGGGATGTTCTGGTGGAAGCGCTACGAGCCGCTCCTCGAGCAGAAGGCCGTCCCCGCAAAGGATGCGCTCGTGGACCTCATCGCCAAGGAGCTGGTCGAGATGTGCCAGTCCTTCCCGCCGGAGGAGCGGCAGGTCGAGTGGCATGACGAGCACCTGCGGCGTCGCCTCGAGGGGCGCCTACAGGAGCTGCCAAAGGCGGACCCGGCCTTCATCGACGAGGTCTCGCGCCTCATCGTGTGGGATCTCGAGCGCGAGTTCGACGCCATCGACCACTACTTCCGAAACCAGTCCTATGGGGACGTGTGCCCGAGCGCCCTGCACGTAGACGCGCTGCAGCTCCTCTGGCGCGTCGGCGTCGAGGTGCTGCTGACGCGCAAGGACGACGCGGACCCGCACCTGAAGCGCAAGGACCTCGTCACCGCGGCGAAGAAGCTGCCGGAGATCTTTCGGCGCCGCTACCAGCAGCTGCAGTGACGAGGGCTACTCGCTCTCGGGCGTCATCACCCACAGCGCGCCTCCGCCGGCGGCGACGACGGCGGAGAGCAGCTGCAGCCCCCCGAGCGTCAGGAACAGCACGTCGCCGTAGTCGCGCGGTGACGCGAAGGGGCCGATCAGCGCGCCCACGACGGGGATGAAGTTGAGCGCGAGCGGCCGCGTCTCGGGGACCCGGATGCTCGTGAGCACCATCGCGGTGAACGCCGAGGTGGCGAGGTAGGTGAGCGTGAGCGCGGCGACGCCCACGATGAGCGTCGTGACGGCCGTGATGGTGACCAGCGGCGGCGGCGGATCCACGAGCGGCGCCATGACGTCCAAGACCAGCACGCGCTCGGCGCCCACCTCCTCGAGCACGGCGGCGAACCCGCCCGCTGCCGTACGCGCGCTGTCGACCAGCGCGGCCTCGTCGTCGCCGGTGACGCTGGCGCGCCGCAGCACCTTCGCGCTCTGCGTGTCCACGAGCGTGAGGTTCAGGATCAGCAGGTCGCCCGCGTGATCGAGCCGGCCGAACACGGCGTAGCGGGTGCCGACCGCGCTGCCGGCGTCCGTGACGCACTTCTCGCTGGCGCAGCCGAGCAGCTGCTTCTGGGCCGTGAGAGAGAGGACGTCCCGGAGGTCCGCGGCGGTGAGCACCTCGTAGGAGCCTTCACTGACGGAGGCGGTGACGATGGCGGTGAGCGCTCGCGAGGCGCGGGTCTCCGCCGGCGGCTCGGCGGCGCTACCGCCCGCGAACAGGACGACGACGACGGAGACGAACAGGCTGCGCAGGGTGCACGGGCCGAGCGACGTGCCGCCGCCGCGAACCGGCGCGGGCGGCGTCAGAACGACGCCCCGATGGCGAGGCCCCCGCCGAACTGGGCGTTCAAGCTCTCGCCCCCGTCGATGCGCAGGCGGTTTCCGGCGCCATCGACGCGGGTGCGGCTGAGGCGCGTGCCGGGGCCGCCGTCCCAGGTGATGAGGAGCAGCGTGGTGCTGCCGCTCAGCTCGACGTAGACGGGCGCGTAGATGGGGATGCGCAAGACCAGCGTGGCGGCCCCACCGAGGGGGCGCGCGAGGGCGGCCGGGTTGTCGGGGATCTCTTCGTAGCGGACGAAGGGCAGCGGCTCGGCGTGCAGCTCGCCCTCGAAGCGCCACTTGTCCACGACGTAGGCGCCGTACAGCTCGACGCCGACGCTGAGCGCGTGCATCTGCCAGCCAGGGATGAGGGTGTAGCCGCGATCGTCCTCGGTGTTGACCTGCGGCTCGACGCTGCTGCCCCAGTAGCGGTACCCCGCGCGCACGCCGGGGGCGAAGGCCATCTGGCTGCCGAGCTTGAAGGGGTAACGCGCGCGCACGGACGCGCCGGCGCTGATGCCGAGGACGTCGAGCTCCGCCGGGCGGACGGGGAGGCCCTCGGCCTTGACGTGGAAGGTGGTGACGGCCGCCGCGGCGTCGACGCCGAGGTACTCGATCGGCCAGAAGCTGACGCGCGCGCCGCCGCCGTAGGCCGTGAAGACGCGGCTCATGTCGTCCTCGACGTTCTTGGCGGCCGCGAACTCGTAGTACCAGGCGCCGCCCGAGCCTCCCGCGCTGACCGCGATCCAGTGCATCAGCGGCGTGCTGCCGGCGGCGCTCTCGACGTCGGCCATGGTGACCTCGGGGCGCCGGGAGAGCTCGTCGTCGTCGCCCGACAAGAGCGGCCTGCGCGTCTCGTCTCGGCCGCCGTCGTCGCCGTCCGCGTCGAGCAGCAGGCGGCGGCGGGGCGCGGGCTCGGCGCGCTCGTCCTCGCGCGTCTCCGGCCGCCGCCGCACCGCCCTGTCCTCGTCGTCGTCGCCCGCCGGCAGCGGGTCCGGCTCGTCGAGGACGATGTCGCGCACCTCGCCGCCCGCGTCCTCGTCCTCGTCCTCGAACTCGACGAAGAGATCATCCTCGTCCACGCGCGGCGCAGGCTCGGGCTCGGGCGCCCGCTCCGGGCTGCGCACGAGGACGGGCGCGTCCGACTCCGGCTCCAGCACCTTCGCGCGCGGCCAGCGCAGCAGCGTCGGCTGCATCGCCTCGACCATCTCGCGCGCGCTCGCGTCCGGATCGTCCGGCAGCTGGAAGCGCTCGGCGAAGCGCGGCTTGCCGTCGGCGCCGTAGAGGAGCACCTCGACCTCGTCGCCGGCGCGGCGTCCGCGCACGAGGATGTCGACGTCGCGCTTGTTCATGATGCGGCGCAGCGTCGCGGCCTCGTAGCCGGCGCTGCCCGCGCGCCGCAGATCGCTGCGGAGCCAGCGGTCGCCCTTTACCAGCACGGTCTCGATCAGCTCGAGCTCCAGCTCGATGGCTTCCGAGAGGGTTCGCCCACCCGCGCGCTCGCCGTCGAAGGGCGCCACCGCGATCCCGTAGGGGCCGTCGTTGTCCTTCGCGCGCCTGCGCGCGTGAGCGTCCGGCGCAACCTGCAGCGACGCCAGCGAGAAGACCAGGACGAGGGTGAGCGCGTTGCGCATGGAGGCGACGCGCAGTGTAGTGCATCGCGCGCGGGGCGTGCGGGCAAAGCCTCGTGCCCGGTGGCGCGGCCCGCCCACCGCGGCCGGTTCGAGTGGCGCCGGGTGGTCGTTGACGCTCTGCGCGGGCGGTCGTAGCCGCAGCCATGGCGACGCGACGCGGCACGAAGAAGAGCAAGGGCAGCGCAACGGCGCCCGACGGCGACGCGAGCCCCGCCAGGAGCCGCACGCGCACCGGCCGCGTCGTCGCCGTCACAGGCGCCTTCGGGTTCTTCGGCCGCCGCCTCATCCAGAAGCTCGAGGCCGATCCGAGCGTCGAGCGCGTGGTGGCCATCGACATCCGAAGCCCGGTCGAGCTCGCCGAGCGGGAGGGGGAGTCCACCGATCCGGCCGCCTACCTCGTGGCGCACTCGCGCCTGTCCGCGCACCAGCTCGACCTCACGGCGCCGGGCGCCGACCGCGAGCTCGCGGACATCCTCGAGGCCGAGCAGGCGGACGCCCTCTGCCACCTCGCGTTCCTGTCGAACCCGACGCACTCGCGCGAGCTCGCGCACGAGCTCGAGAACATCGGCACCATGTACGTGCTGAACGCCGTGCGCGCCTCGCGCGTGCGCAAGCTGCTGACGCTGTCGACGACGATGGCCTACGGCGCCCGGCACGATAACCCGGGCTGGATCACGGAGGCGCACCCGCTGCAGGGCCCGCAGGAGAGCCGCTTCATCCGCGACAAGATCGAGGCGGACAAGCAGACGCTGCAGTTCGGTGCGCGCAACAGCGACGTGAAGTGCGCCGTCGTGCGCATGGGCATCGTGCTCGGCAGCGGCATCCGCAGCTTCTGGGCGCGCTACTTCGGGCGCCGGCTGGTGCCGACGGTGCTCGGCTACGATCCGCTCTTTCAGCTGCTGCACGCCGACGACGCCGTGCGCGGCCTGCAGGCGGTGCTGAACAGCCTCGAGCAGCCGGGATCGAGCGGCGGCGCCTTCAACGTCGTCGGTCGCGGCGTGCTGCCGCTCTCTCGCATCATCAAGGGCCTCGGGCACAGCTCGCTGCCGCTGCCCGCCACCGTCGGCAGCGGGCTGCTCAGCACGCTGTGGAACCTGCAGGTGGCGGAGATGCCGCCGTCCTTCGTCGAGTACCTGCGCTGGCCCTGGGTGTGTGACGGGCGCCGCGTCGCCGACGAGATCGGCTTCGTCCCCGCGTGCAGCACCGCCGAGGTGATCGCGGAGGCGCGCTCGCCGCTGTCGTCGCTCGCGCCCCCGTTCGTGAGCCCCGGCCGCCCCGCCAAGGAGGTCTCGTGAGCCCGCGCGCTGATCCGCGCCCGCCGCGCAGCGTCGTCGACGACGAGGGCTTTGACGCCTTCGGCTACGATCCCGCGTTCGAGCGCCGCGCGACGCCCGCGCTCGAGTGGCTGCTCGATCGCGTATTCCGCCTCTCGCTCGAGGGCGCCGAGCGCGTGCCGACCGACCAGCGCGTCATCTTCGTCTGCAACCACGCCGGCGCCCTGCCCTGGGACGCCGTCGTGCTGCGCGCCGCCCTCGGCCGCGCCTCGCCCCCGCGCGCCGTGCGCCCGCTCGTCGAGGACGCCGTCATGGCCTCGCCCTTCCTCGGCACCATCATGCAGCGACTCGGCTGCGTGCGCGCGAGCCAGGACAACGCCGAGCGCCTGCTCGCGCGCGACGAGCCCATCGCGGTCTTCCCCGAAGGCGCGCTCGGCCTCGGCAAGCCCTACCGTCGACGCTACAAGCTGACGCGCTTTGGCCGCGGCGGCTTCGTGCGCCTGGCGATACGAACGAAGAGCTTGCTCGTGCCGGTCGCCATCCTCGGCGCCGAGGACGCGGCGCCGCTGCTCATGCGGGTGGAGCTGCCGTCGTCGAGGAGCGGGGGGCTCCCCTACCTGCCGATTACGCCGCTGTTCCCGCTGCTCGGGCCGCTCGGGCTGTTGCCGTTGCCTGCTCGTTGGTCGATTCGGGTGCTGGACCCGATTGATGCGGCCGCGCGGATCGCGGACGCGAACGACAACCTCGCGGTAGGGGAGATGGCGAATCGCGTCCGCGAGCGGATTCAGGACGAGCTGCGCGCGCTGGTGGATTCGCGCGAGCAGATCTTCTGAGGGACGAATCGCCGCCGGCCGTGGCGGCGGACGCCACAATGCCGGCCGACGCATTCGCACCGACCGGCATTGTTCCGCGAGTAAGCGCTACTCGAGCGGCATCGGCTCCATCTCCATCTCCGGCTCCGTCTCCTGCATCGGCGCCGTCGGCTCCTCCATTCCGGTCGACGGCTTCGGCTCGCTGCCCATGGGCTGCGCCTTCAGCTCCTCGATCGACAGCGCGATGTTCTTCATGTTCTTCAAGTCATAGGTGACGCTGATGAGCTGGCCCGGCTGAAACTCACTGCGAATGTGCGCCTGGATCTGCTTCGACGCCGGAATCGCCGCACCCTCGATCTTCGTGTCGCGGTCCACCGTGACCGGCAGCGCCGCGCCGCCGATATCCAGGATGATCTGCTCCTGCGTCACCCCGATCACCTTGCCGAACACCCGCTTCTCCGGCGCCTGCTCCGCGGCCTCGACGCGACGCTCGATCTCGTCGGCCATGAGCGCCTCCATCTCCTGCTCCGCCGCTTGCTCGTCGGCAGCGCTCGGCTGCTGCTGCGCCTGCATCCCCTCCTGCTCCTGCGCGCGCTCGGCTGACTGCGCGGCCTTGTCGGCGTGCTCGCTCGCCTTCTCGGCGTGCTGCTGCGCGTCCTTGGCCGGCTGCTCCATCTCCATCTGGGCCGAGGTGCCCTCGTCTTTGTGCTTGTCCTTGTCACCGCCGGCGAAGGCGGTGCCCGCGAGGCCAACGGCGGCGACGAACATGACAGTGTTGAGCTTCATCGCATGCTCCATCCCTTGATGGGTGTGAAGGTGTGCGGAACGAGAGAGCAACCCGCGTGCACAGCGACGGAGGAGGCGCCCTGGAAAGCCCTGGAGGCCGAGGCTGCAACGGGGAGCGTGACGAAGTGCCGCAGCGGGCGAGCGGCCGGGTCGGCTTCCGGTCGGGCCACGCGGCTCGAGGTCACTTCTTCTTGAACAGGGCCTCGAGGCGCCGCTTCGCCTCGTCTTCCGGGGATCCCGCGGCGTCGGACGCGGCCGCCGGCGCGGCGGGCGCGGCGCCACCGAAGAGCGCGGCCAGCTTCGCGCGCGCGGCGTCTGCCTCGCTCACCTCGCCGGGCGCTCCTTCGCGAGGCTTGTAGTACTCGCAGAGGTTCCGGCGGTCCTTCTGCGCGACGTAGTCCGCCTCGGTCTCGCGGCACTCGTTCTCGACGTATTTATCGTAGAAGCGGCAGGTGAGGCAGACGTGGAGGTCGGCGGCACAGCGCTCGCACTCCTCGCGAAAGCTCAGGCTGCCGTCGAAGGTGTGCTTCGTGCCGCACGACGGACAGGTGATGGTGTGCTGCATGAGCGGCTCCTTTGCCTGCGCCGGCGCGTCAGCGCGCCGCACCCCGGCGGCGTGGCGCCTTGCTCTCCGGCGCCTTACGGCCGCCCCCCTTCGCGCGCAGCGAGACGAGCTGCCCGTCGACGCTGCGGCCCCGTTCGCGCGCGACCTCGTCGAGCGCACGCATGAACGCGCGGCCGAACAGGTGCGTGAGCGTGCGGCGGTGATCGTCGTAGAAAGGTCGTCCGCCCTCGGCCACGGCGCCGAACGTCTTCTCCCCCCAGAGGCACGGTAGCGTCTCGAAGCTCGTGAAGCCGACCAGGCCGCTGTTCTCCTCGTCGAGGACCGTGATCATCCAGGTGCCGTCCTGGAGGTCCTGCACGAGCAGCGGGAACAGAAAGCACAGCTTCGGCTTGACCGCGTGCACGTCGAGGCCCTGCTCGAGCGCGTAGCCGTGCACGCCGCAGGCGATGGCCCCTCGCTCATCGAGGAAGCTCATGGCGCAGCGGCGCTTGCGCTTGGCGAACACGCGCTGAAACGGGTTCCCCTCGGCCGGCACGACGACGTCATCGAGCCCGGGAGCGCGCGCGCGCCAGTCGGCGTCGCGCTTGTCGAGGAAGCGAGAGATGCCCGCGAAGTGCTCCGCGAGGACGCCGATCTCCTTCTTGGTGAGATCGACCTGGAACTCGGCGCAGCAGGACTCCTGTCCTCGCCGCCGGTGGCCCGGCGAGCACGTCCCCGGATCGCAGGTGAACACGCGCTCGACCACGTTCGGGACGTCCACCCAGACGTCGCCGATGCGGGCGAGCTCGCCGCGCGACCGCTTGCTGCGGAAGTACGCGCGCCAGGGCTCGCTGTACGCGTCCGCCATCCATCGATCGACGCTGGCTCGCAGGGTCATGGTGAGCTCCTTCCCTCGTCGCTCAGGCGGGCGCGAGCGCGCCGGGCAGCGTGGCGTCGACGACATGCCAGGCGCCTTCGTCCGCGCGCGCCTTGGCCTCGAGCACGCGAAAGCCGCGCGCGCGCGCCAGCACGTCGGCGGCGCCCGCGAGCAGGAGCAGGGTCCAGGCGGCGCGGCGCGCCCCCCAGCCCTCGAGGGCCGCGAAGCTCAGCTCCAGCGTCGACCCCGCGGTCGGGGACATCCAGTCGAGGGGCAGCTCGAGCACGTCGACGAGGCGCGAGAGGGCCTGCGCATACTCCGCGAACAGCGACAAGGAGCCGACGTCGTCTTCGTCCGCCGCCAGCAGCGCCGCCCCCTTCGGCTGCCCTTCGCCGAGTAGCGCCAGGGTCAAGTGCAACACCCGCACCGGGGATCCGTCGCCGGCCGGCTCGTCGTGCGGCCGCCCGACGGTCAGCGGGAGCGAGAGATCCGGCGACTCCGCGATGGGGCCGCGCCGGCGCTCTCCCCCGGCGTCCGGCAAGGTGAGCGTACGGGCTTCGCGCCGCGTGATGGCAGACGCTACGCCACCTCCCTCGAGGGGAATCAGCCATTGAAGCAACTGCACGCGAGCCTCCTTCCCGACACGACCTTCCCGACCTTCCCGACATCACTTTCCCGACACTGCGCGCGGGTCTACCTTAGTCCTCACCATGAGCGCACGCCCTCTTCACATCGTGATCCTGCAGACCGGCGAGACCCTCCCCTCGGTGAAGGAGCGTCGCGGCGGCTTTCGAGAGATGTTCGACGCCGGCCTCGTCGACGATGAGCGCGGGGGGGCCGCCGTGCAGTTGCAGGTCGTCGACGTCACCGCCCACGGCGAGGACGACGCCTTGCCCGATCTCGCGCACGTCGACGGCCTCATCATGACGGGATCTCCGGCCATGGTCGCCGAGGACGCGAGCTGGATGCGCTGGGGCCGCCGCGTCATCAACCACGCCATCGACGACGAGCAGGTGCCCTTTCTCGGCGTCTGCTTCGGACATCAACTGCTCGGCGTCGCGCGCGGCGCCGACGTGGGACCGAACGCGCTCGGGCGCGAGATCGGCAGCGTGCAGGTCGAGTCGTTCGGCACCGACGGCGACGCGCTGTTCCACGGCATGCCGGCGAGCTTTCAGGCGCAGGTCTCGCACGTCGACGTCATCCGCGCGCCCGGGTCGAAGCTCGAGGTGCTCGGCCGCGCGCCGCACGACGGGGCGCACATCGTCCGCGCGGGGCCGTGGGCCTGGGGCGTGCAATTCCACCCGGAGTTCGACGAGGACGTGGTGCTCGAGTACATCCGCGCGCGCCAGCACATGCTCGACGCCGTGCACGGGCCGGGAGCGGCCGATCTGCGCCTCGAGCGCGTGGGCCCCTCGCCCGAGGCCGTCACCGTGCTGCGGCGCTTCGTGCGCGTGTGCGCTCGACGACGCCACGAGCGCTTCGGCGCCGCGCCGGAAGAGCTCGTGGACCAGGAGCATCATGCCGGATGACATCACGCCCAACGACGCCCGCCGTGCTCGTCGGAGCGGCCGTCCGGTGCGCGGCCGCCCGGTAAAGGCACGCGCGCAGCTCGAGGAGCGCTTCGTCGAGACCCGCGACGGGCACCGCCTGTTCGTGCGCACCTGGCGGCCTGCCGAGGCGAAAGGCCCCGCGCTCGTGCTCACCGACGGGCTCGGCTGCCAGGGCTATGCCTGGGCGTACATCGTCGACGCGTTTAAAGGCGAGCGCCCCATCGTCGCCTGGCAATACCGCGGCCATGGCCGCTCGCCCGTCCCCGACGACCTGGACTCCTTGACGGTCGAGACCATGGTGAACGACCTCGAGGACGTCCTCGCTGCGACGGGCATCGAGCGCGCGGTCTTCCTCGGCTACTCCATGGGCGTTCAGGTCGTGCTCGAGGCCGTCCGGCGGCTGACCTCCGAGCGGGCTGCGCCCTCCCCCACGCGGGCAGCGCCCGACGCTCCGCTCCCCGATGAGCGCGTCGCCGGCCTCGTGCTGCTGTGCGGCAGCTTCGAGCGTCCGCTCGACACCTGGCACAACCTCCCGGAGCGCTACCGTCCGCCGACGCTGACGAACCGCGTGATGCGCCGTGTGTTCCCCTATCTGTCGGGCGCCTTCCTGCAGTTCCCCGAGCACGCGCAGCAGGTGTGGCAGAAGCTGATCCCCACGCGCCTGTCGTACCAGCTCGCGCTGCTCGTCGAGCTGAACGGCCGGCGCATCGACTACCGCGACTTCTGGCCGTACCTGCAGCACATCGGCAGCATGGACATGCGCGTGTTCTCGGCGCTCGCGCGCGCGCTCTCGGTGCATTCGGCCGGCGACGTGCTGCCGACCATCGAGGCGCCGACGCTGATCATCGCCGGCGCGCGCGACACCTTCGCCCCCTTGTGGATCTCCGAGGAGATGCACCGGAAGATCCCGGGCAGCGAGATCCTCGTCGTGCGCGACGGTACGCACGCGACGCCCGTGGAGCACCCGCAGCTCATCAACCTGCGGCTCGAGAAGTTCTTCCGCGAGCGCGTGCGGGCCTGAGCCTTGCTGCCGCTCTCGTCGCGACCGACCTCGCTGCGCGTCGTCGTGCCGGCCGCGCTCGGCGTGCTGGCGTGCGCGCTCTTCGCCGCTGCCGCCAGCGCGGTGCCGGCCCCGAACCTCGAGTGGCGCACGCTCAAGAGCGGCTGTTGCGACGTGCACTACCACGAGGGGCTCCACGCACAGGCGCAGCGCGTGGCGGCCATGTCGGACGAGGTCGTGGCCGTGCTCGAGCAGATGCTCGACTCCCTGCCGTCCGAGCGCGTGCAGATCGTGTTGTCCGACGTCACCGACAGCCCGAACGGCTACGCGACGACGCTGCCGTACAACCAGATCCACCTGTTCGCCGGCCCCCCCGACGCCGACCACGAGCTCGCGCACAATGACGATTGGCTGCGCATGCTGCTGACGCACGAGATGCTCCACGTCGTTCACCTCGACACCGTGCACGGCATCCCGCGCCTCGTGAACGCGATCCTCGGCAAGCAATGGCCACCGAACTTCATCCTGCCGAGCTGGGCCATCGAGGGCATGGCGACCTACGCCGAGACGGTGCTGACGACCGGCGGCCGGCTGCGATCGGCGCGCTGGCGCGGCTACCTGCGCCTGGCTGCATTGGAGGGCGATCTGTGGTCGCTCGACGACGCGGTGAACGGATCGCGCCGCTCTCCCGCGGGGAACGCCTCACGGCTGTACGGCGGACATTTCCTCTGGTGGCTCGCGCGCGCGAAGGGGGATGACGATTATCTCGCGCGTTTCAACCACGATTACGCGGCCCGTGTCATTCCCTACGGGCTGCAGCGCTCGCTCGAGGAGAGCGCGGACATTCACCTGACGGCCGCGTGGGAGGAGTTCCTCGACGACGTCCGCGCGGAGGCTCGCGCGCGTGTCGGCCTCATCCAGGCGCGCGGAGGGCCGACGCCGGCTCGCCGCCTCACGCGCCTCGGCGGCACCGTCGCGAGCCCGCGGTTTGATGACGACGGCTCGCTGGTGTTCGTGTCGAACCCTCCGAACGGACCCGCCGGCCTCTACTCCATCGAGGGCCTGCCCGCCGCGACGCCCCGGCCGGTCGCGCTTTTGCAATTGAACGGCAGCGCCAGCGCGGCGCCCCTCGCGGACGGCAGCTTCGTCGTCAGCATGTCCGAGTGGTGGTGGAATTGGTGGCAGCTGCGGGACCTCTGGCGCGTCGCTCCCGGCGCGCCCCCCTCGCGCCTCAGCGACGGCGCGCGGCTTCGCTCTCCGGCCGCGTTCTCCGACGGCCGGCGCGTGGTCGCGGAGGAGCGAAGCGGCAGCCGCTCGGCGCTCGTCCTCATGGACACCGGCAGCAGCGTGTCCGAGACCCTGGTCGCGTTCGAGGACGGGACGCTGGCGTATACGCCGGAGCCCTCGCCCGACGGTCGGCACGTCGTCTATGTGCGGGTGGACCTCGGCGGCGTGCGCAGCCTCGTCGAGATCGACGTCGTCACGCGGGAGCAGCGGGTGTTGCTGCAGGACCGGTTCGAGAACCTGGACCCGACCTATACGCCTGACGGGCGATATATCGTCTTCAGCTCGGACCGGGATGGGGCGCTGAATCTCTATGCGTTGTCGCGCGCGGAGGGGGGCGTGCAGCGGGTGACGGACGTGGTGGGGTCGGCGACGCAGCCGGTCGTCACTCCGGATGGGGGGGCCGTCGTCTTC
>CAYLZW010000167.1:0-12633 GCA_964388085.1 uncultured Myxococcales bacterium
GCCTCGTGAACATCATCCACGAGGAGCGCAACGACCACGTGCTCACCCTCGAGGACCCGGTCGAGTACCTGCACGCCTCGAAGCGCTGCCTCGTGAACCAGCGGCAGGTGAGCCGGCACACCGAGTCGTTCGGGCGTGCCTTGCGCGCGGCGCTGCGTGAAGACCCCGACGTCATCGTCATCGGAGAGCTGCGCGACCTCGAGACCATCTCGCTGGCGCTGACCGCCGCCGAGACCGGCCACCTCGTGCTCGGCACGCTGCACACAAACAGCGCCATCCGCACCGTGAACCGCATCGTCGGCGCCTATCCGCCGAATGAGCAGCCGCAGATCCGCGCCATGCTGTCGGAGTCGTTGCGCGCGGTGCTGAGCCAGCGCCTGTTGCCGCGCAAGGACGGCCAGGGGCGCGTGAGCGCGCTCGAGGTGCTGCACGTGAACAAGGCGGTGGCGAACACCATCCGCGAGAACAAGGCCTTTCAGCTGCGCTCCATGATGCAGACCGGCCGCGCCCAGGGGCAGTTGCTGCTCGATCAATCGCTGCAGGACCTCGTCAAGGCGGGCGCCGTCAGCAAGGAAGAGGCCGCCCGCCACGTCGAGGATCCGCGCTTCCTGCAATGACGCCGCCGAAAACGAAGAGCGAGAGGAACGGACAAGAATGGCCCGCATCGACGAGCTCCTGCGCTACCTGAAAGAACACGGCGGCTCCGACCTGCACCTCGCCGCCGGCACCGAGCCGCGCCTGCGCGCGAAGGGCAGCATCGCCGCGGTGCCCGGCTGGCCGGCGCTCACGCAGGCCGAGCTCGAGGCCATGCTGCGCGAGATCACCCTCGAGCAGCGCTGGCAGGACTTCACGCGCGATCGCGATCTCGACTTCGCCTATGGCCTGCCCGGCACCGCGCGCTTTCGCGCGAACTATTTCTGGCAGGAGCACGGCATGGGCGCCGTGTTCCGCATCATTCCGGAGAAGATCCTCACGCTCGACGAGCTGAAGCTGCCGCCCGTGATCCGCAAGCTCGCGCACCTCGAGCAGGGCCTCGTGCTCGTCACGGGGCCCACCGGCTCGGGCAAATCGACGACGCTGGCCGCCATCATCAACGAGATCAACGAGAGCTACCAAAAGCACATCATCACCATCGAGGACCCCATCGAGTTCGTGCACCCGAACAAGCGCTGCGTCTTCTCGCAGCGCGAGGTCGGGCGCCACACCGACAGCTTCGCGAACGCCTTGCGCGCCTCCATCCGCGAGGACGCCAACGTCGTGCTCGTCGGTGAGATGCGCGATCTCGAGACCATCTCCATGGCCATCACCGCGGCCGAGATGGGCGTGCTCGTGTTCGGCACCTTGCACACCAACAGCGCCGTGAAGACCATCGATCGCTTGATCGACGTGTTCCCCGCCGAGCAGCAAGCGCAGGTGCGGCTGTCGTTGTCCGAATCGCTCGTCGCCATCGTCGCGCAGCTGCTGCTGAAGAGCGCCGACGACAAGGGCCGCTGCGCCGTCAACGAGATCCTGGTGCGCACGAGCGGCCTCGCGAACATCATCCGCGAGGGCAACAACTCGATGCTGATGAGCCTCTTGCAGGGCGGCAAGTCGCTCGGCATGCAGACCATGGACGACGCGCTCATGACGCTCGTGAAGGACAAGCGCGTGCGCGTGGAGGACGCCTGGCAAAAGGCCCTCGACAAGGCGCCCTTCGAGAAGCTGATGAAGGGCGAGCAGGACCCGCTCGGCACGGCGATGTCAGGTGCGCTGTGACTGGGGAGCGGGAACGGGGATGAACGCGCGTGCGCCGACGCTGCCGGTCAAACAGCTCGCCAACCTCCTGGCGCGCGGGCGAATGCTGCATTGGGGCAACGCGGTCCAGATCGCGCGCAAGGCGCTGCCGCCCGCGCGTTGGCCGGAGGCGCCACCGAACGTCGTCACGCTCGTCTACAAAGGCGCGCAGCTCTGCCTCGCCACGGCGAGCATCGAGTCGCGCGGCTACCTCGCGGGGGACGCGCTCGATCGCTTTGCGGCCGAGCTCTTTCGCGTCGTCGCGGGCGCGGAGCTGGCGCGCGTTCACGGCCTCGCGCGCGTGTACGCCGAGCAGCTCGCGGATCCTCCTTCGTTCATCGGCCTCGTCGCGCGCGACCTCTGCCACGCCATGACGAGGGGCACCGACGAGGCGCACATCCGCGCGCTCGCCGGCGCTCCGCTCGCGTTACGCAAGACGACCCAGCTCTATTGTGCTCAGGTCTTTGGCGACGCTGAGCTGGTGCGCAAGCTGTCCTGACAGCTCCCGCGGCCACCGTTGGCCAGCCGGGCGAAGTCTGTCGAACCTGATTAGCGGCGAGCGGCGGGGCTCCGGCGCTGGCATCGCCGGCGACCTTTTGTGCGGCTGGCCAGTACGAAGACGGGCGAGAATAGCACACCATACGCCAGCGGATCCGTCGACCCTGCGCACGTGAAGACCGAGGTCCCGCTGATAGTCGGGTGCAAAGATCTTGTGCCTCCCTCATCGAGGGTACAAACTGGATCCGTCTCGCTCATCGTTCGATCGACGACGCCATCCTCATTCATATCCTCGCCGGCGCGGCAAGAGCCGTCCACATCACGACCGCCATCACACAAGCCATCGCCATCACTATCTGGATTGCGGGGGCTCGTCCCAAGCACGTTAATCTCCAGGCCATCGACTATTCCGTCTCCATCGCTGTCGGCGACCTCGGGATCCGAGCCAAGGTATAGCTCAACTATATCGGGAATCCCGTCGTCATCGCGATCGAGGCCCAGCTGGGCGTCGACATCACATTCTTGGGCACGCGCCACCGTGCCAACGATCAATAGTGTTGAAATGAGCGGCGTAAGTATGCTGATCTTGTCGATCAAGGCTCCTCCGCTTGAATCCTGTAGTGGAGCCCGACTCGAACCCGGCGATTAGCGTCGTGCATTGTGTCCCTCAGCAGCGGATCCCGGGCGCCCCTCGCCTCTTGACGGATGATCCTGGCCGGGACCCCCGCGTGCTCAAGCACCGCGGCCACGTTCGCTGCGCGGCGCATTGAGAGGGAGTCGTTGTAGTCCGAATCCCCCGACGCATCCGCGTGGGCGCGCACCGAGACGGCCACCAGTTCGGCGCCGGGGGGAGGGTCGGTGACCTCGCGAATTAGGCGCTCGCGCTCTCCCGGAGCTAGGGAGTCTGCATCATGACCGAACAGAAGATGTATCACGAGCACGATCTCGCGCGTGGTCGAAGGTTCGTCACCCGGCGCGGACGGTTTCATTGTGGGATCTTCGAGTACTTCAACCGTCGGATCATTACGATTCTCGTCATCGCCAGCAGGGGGAACGTGTTCGGGCGGGCGCGGGCACCCAGGCACGATGACGAGGCGTGCCTCAAGACTCTCAGGTTCCGGGCATTGACTATCGGGACGAGGCTCTGGTGGCGGCGGTGGATCCCAGCGTAGCCGCGTCGCGCGCAGCTTGCCGATCTCGTCGTCCACGCCTCGCAGATTGACATCGAAGTCCGGTGTCCACTTCGGCAGTCGGCGCAGCCAGTCTAAGGGTAAAAGGCCTTCCCCCGTGTACGAAACGCTCGAGACGATGCGCGCGCGTGGAGTCCCGTACCCGGTGGAGAGTCCTGCGCCAGCGCCGAGCGTCACTTCGAAGTCACCCGCTTTATACTTCAGCCCCCCGATGACCTCGAGCGGCAGATGCGTCTGGCGCTGGCCGCTCCGCTGGTACACAACTTCCACATAGCGTCCACTGAGCTCGGCGGCGACCGCGAATCCCCAGGCAACATTCGCCTGAAGCCCGCCCCCGAAGGTCACTTCGTCTTGGAGCGTCGTATCATACAAGCCTATCGGGATCGCGTCCGGAAACGGGCGAACAACCATCCCCACGTCCACAATGCCCTGAAGGCGCCCGTGGCGAGCTCCGAGCGTGGCCCCGAGAGTGGCGCTCCCCCACTGGTCGCCCAATAGGGCGCCGATCTCGGTCTGCAACGTCGCGAGAGGCGGGTGGAGCCCTCCGCGCAAGGATACGACTACCCCGTACAAGTCCAACACGCGCCAGCGAACGCGCAGCTGCGGATCGCTCCACCCGAGGTGCGTACCGGTGACGGTGCCCCGGCACGGAGGATCCCTTAGACCGTTCCGTGCATCAATAACCAGCGCTGGCAAGCCGATGGAGACCTCCAGTACGTCGACAGGGCTATATGCCAGCGCGACGCTCGCGAGGTGCATGTTCTGAACCACTGCAGCCCGTCGGCCCGGTCCGGGATTGGTGTCGTTCTGCACCACGAGGTCGCGCGGACCTCCGGGCAGGACGGGCGCGACGCAAGCCAGCGGTTGATTTGCGATGGAGTAAGTGGTGCGGACCGCATAGCCGCCTGCAGGTAGAAGCTCGGGCGCGTCCAGAGAGAACAGCGCTGGTCCGGCCCGCCCCGGCCCGAAATGGTTTATGTTTGCAGCTAGCGGTACTGTCGGTGTCAGCAAGAGGCCTACAAAGACGGCGAGACAGTGAACGCCGCCCCGGGTTACGCTAGGACGCGGTCGTACGACCGGCGGTTCGCTGGGCAAGCCGTTCCTGACCGCAGGCCGCCTGCAGGGTGAAGCGTTCTCCGCTGTGCGCAGAGGCCGTGCCGGCTGGCTGAGCCGGCCCACAGCCTGAGGCCGTTGAGTGACCACCGGAGGAACGGCTGGCGGGCGGCCGTCTTTGCTCCGGAGGCAAGCCCACGCCGCGCGCACCGTGGCCGTCTGCGTTGGAACTGATCCCCCCGCGCTCTTCGACTCAGACCGGAGAGTAGACGATCATAGACTCGCGGACAAGTCTTTATGAGTCCTGCACGGCTGGTATCCGGGAATCGAAACGCAGGGTCGGTCAGGCATAGCGCTTCTGGACGCGGAATGTTCGCCACACGAGCTAACAACGTCGCTTGTCCCGCAATTTTGCCTCTCCAGGGTTTACGGCTGATTTGCAAGGGCGCAGAGGACGGGCAGAAAGGGCGGCGACAAAGGCCGGGCACGCGACGACATGCCGCGTGCGGCTGACTGCCGTCTGCTCCAGGATCGAGGACGCGAGAGCCGACCGACGCTGGCACTCATGACTGCGCCACGCGATCGGCAACACATCCTCGCCGGCGGCGCCCCGAGCGCCGCCAGCGAAGTCCGCGTAGCGAGCGAAGATGCGCATCGGCGCGCCGCAGCGCCCATACTGTAACTTACCGCCACGTGTTGAAGCGAAACCCGCGCGTGCGGGTCTTCCTACACGCGATGAGGTGTCCCGCCTCGGTGTGTGGCGGAACGGATCGCTCTCAGCACCGCGAGCAACACCACCGCGCCGATGAAGGCCACGATGATGGCGCCGACGATGCCGCCGACGGGGCTCTCGACGCCGATGGCGCCAAAGATCCAGCCGCCGATGATCGCGCCGAGCATGCCGACCACGATGTCGCCGAGCAGCCCGAAGCCACCACCCACGACGTATGAGGCGAGCAGGCCCGCGACCAGCCCGACGACCAGCCAGATGAGAAACGACTCCATGCCCATGACGACTCCTTTTGCGCGCGGGGCGGCGCGTTCCCCGCAAAGACAGCACGACCCGGGCCAGATCACGGTGGCGGGTGCTACAAGCCTGCACCCTTCGGCGCGCAAGGAGGCAAGCTTGCAGCTCATCGATCACGGCGATGGCCTCGTCACCCTGGACTCCATCATCCGCTTGCCGCCCGGCCTGCGTATCCCCTCGCGCACGACGCTGCTGCAGCTCGAGGACGGCGGCTGGCTGCTGCTCTCGCCGCTGCCCGGCATCGCCGCCTACAAGGACGAGCTCCTCCGTCGAGGGCCGGTGAAGGCCGTGCTCTCGCCGAGCACGTGGCATCACCTCGGGCTCGCCGAGGCCGAGGCCGCGTTCGCCGCGCCGGTGTTCGGCCCGAGCGGCATCGAGCAGAAGACGCCGGGTTTGCCCCTCGCCGGCACGCTCGGCGACGAGGCGGACATGCTGTGGAAGGGAGAGGTCGAGCAGCTCGAGCTCGCCGGCCTCAAGCCAGGGCTGCGGGAGCTCGCGTTCTTTCACAGGAGCTCACGCACCCTCGTGCTGACCGATCTGTGCTTTCACCTGAACGAGATCGAGCACTGGCCGACGAGGGTGATGATGCGCCTGAACGGCGCCTACGGGCGCTTCGCGCCGTCGCGTCTCATGAAGAGCCAGATCAAGGACCGGCGCGCGCTGCGTCGCTCCGTCGACGAGCTGATCGCCTGGCGCCCCGAGCGCGTCGTGGTCGCGCACGGCGGCGTCATCGCGCACGATGGCGGCCGTCGGCTCGAGGAGGCGTTCGCCTTCTTGCCGCGTGCCTGAGCGAGCGCACCGGCGCGTTCACCCGGGGAGCATGTCCTCGAGGTCCGCGCGCATACACGCGTTGTCGGCGTCCTTCAGCGCGTACGCCTTCTTGAACGCGTCGCGCGCCTTCTGCGTCTTGCCGTGCTGCTGGAGATCGAGCAGGCCGAGACGCCGCTGCTTGCAGGTCGGGCCCGAGAGCAGGTCCTGGATGGCCAGCGCCTCGAGGTCCACGCGATCCTTGGCGCCGCGCTCGTCGAGCACGATCAGCGCGTTGTGCCGCACGAGCCACGAGTCGTCCGCCACGCGTTCGAGCAGCGCGTCGGTGACGTCGTCCGCGGGCGACTCGACCAGCAGGTCCATGGCCTCGACGGGGTTCGCCTCGGGCAGCTGGCGGAGGGCGAGATCCAGCCCGCGCTCGTCGGTGACGCCGAGCTTGGCCGCCGAGCGATACGCGCGCAGCGCCTCCGGAACACGAGCGAGGGCGGCGAGCGCGTGCCCGCGGTACAGCTCCTGCTTTGCCGTGCGCTCGAGCAACGGCACGCTCTCGATCTCCTGCAAGACGAGGGCGGCCTCCCCTCGCTCGATGCGCGCGACGCTGAGCTCCGCGGGCGGCGCCATCGAGAGCAGCGCGACAGCGGCGAAGGCGAGCCCGAAGCAGCTCGCGCACAGCGCCAGCAGCGGCAGCCACGGTCGCGCCCGGATCTGGCGCGCGAGGGGAGCGAACGAGGGCGCGCGCTCGAGGACGCGCGCGGTCGCGTCGGCGAGCTGACGATTGGCGCCCGACAGCGCCGGCGAGATCCCCTGGCTCCACACGGCGTCACGGACGCTGCGCGCGGCGCCCGCCACCGGGGCGAAGGCGCGCTCGAGCCGCTGAGACAACGGGACGCCGCGGCCCTCGAGGTCGCGCAGAGCGGCTTCGTCCTCGGGCGTGAGCCGGAGTGTGTCGCTGCGATCGAACGCGGGTGACGACGACGGCGCGCTCGGCGGCGGGCGTGCGGCGGCGTGCACGGGCGGCGCGCCCTCGACGGGGGCCGGTGTCATGGACGGGGACGACGGCGTCCGCCGCGACGCCGACATAGGTGGCCTTGTCGGGACGCGCTCACGTGCCGCAGGGGTCCGCGGCGGCTTTGTCGAGCCGCTCGTAGGCGGCGGACCAAAGGGCGTCGGCGGCGTCACGAAGAGCGCGTCGATGTTGCCTGCCGCATCGGGCAGCGACGGCGGCTCGTCGCTGAGGGAGGCCGGCGGACCGCTCGGCAGCGTCGTGTCGCGCGGCCCTCCTGGCTGCCGCTTCACCGTCGACGGCGCCGGATCGTCGTCGTGCGCGATGGGCTGGTGCGGCGCCGCGCCGCCGCGCTCCTGCTCGTCGAGGCGACGCATGGCCTCGAGCAGCAGGAACGCCGTCGGCACGTCGATGTTCTGCCGCGTCGTGCGCCGCCCGTAGTGGATGCGGAAGAAGCCCTCCTTACGACGCACGAGCGTGTAGAACGCCTCCTCCGCGAGCTGCTGGCCCCACACGCACTGCACGACCTGTCCGCCGAGGAAGCAGAGCTCGCCGCTCTGGCCGTCGAGGGCGGTGAGCTCGATCTCCGCGTCCTTCTTGCCCATCTCGAGCATCTGGCAGATGTCGACGATGGACATCTGCTTGAGCGTGCCCATGACGCCGGTCGGCTCTCCCACCATGGAGCTCGTCTGCGGCGCGCCGCCGAACGGCGACGACGCGGGCGCGCCGAAGGGATCGTTCAGGTCAGCGGGGCCCTCGAAGCTCGGCGCCGGCGGCAGCGTCGCCAGCCCCTCGCCCATCACCTCGGTGTTCTCGTCGAACGCGCCCGCGTCGCCGAACGATTGTGCGCCCCCCTTCAAGAGCGCCTCGATGGCGGTAATGAGCTCCTCGTAGCTCTGAAAGCGCCGCGCGGGGTCCTTCGCCATCATGCGCTTGACGAGGCCACCGACGATGGGAGAGACGCCGGGCACCTTCTGCTCGAGGGGGACGGGCTCCTCCTTGAGGTGCGCGGCGATGACGTCCATGGGGCTCTGGCGCACGAAGGGTGGGTCACCTTCGATGAGGCAATAGAGCGTGGCGCCGAGCGAATAGATGTCCGCGCGCCGATCGTCGCCTTTGCCCATCATGCGCTCGGGCGCCATGAACGTCGCCGTGCCCGCGATCTGGCCCTCGATGGTCATGTCGGCGGAGCCGTCCATGGGGCGCGCGGTGCCGAAGTCGGTGAGCTTGGCGCGCCCGTCGATGACGAGGATGTTCGCGGGCTTCACGTCCCGGTGCACGATGCCGGCGGCGTTCGCGGCCTTGAGCGCGAGCGCGCAGTCGCGCGCGTAGATGAGCGCCTCCTCGACGGGGATGCGCTTGTCCTTGTGCAGGCGCTGCTCGAGGTTCTGCCCCTCGAGGTACTCCATGACGATGAAGGGGACCTTGCGGTGCTGGCCGACCTGGAACACCGAGGCCACGTGCGGCGAGGAAATCGTCGCCATGGCGCGCGCCTCGCGGAGGAAGCGCTCGACGTTCTTCGGATCGTGGGCGACCTGCGGGTGCAGCACCTTGATGGCGACGGTGCGGCCGAGCTGCTCGTCGCGCGCGGCGAACACGCGACCGGCGCCGCCATGGCCGAGCAGGCGCAGGACCGTGTAGCCGCCAATCTGCGGCGCCTCGCTAGAGGGCACGACGGTACGGTCGTTCGGACCCGCGGGACTCACGCCTGCGACTCTATCCTTCGCGCTGCAGCAGCCCAAGTTGTGGGGCCGCAAGCTGCCGTCGCTGCAAGGGTTGTCGCTGCGACGACAGCATGTACGTAAAGGTGACACATACCGTCGTGCAGCGGCGGCTCAGACCGGCTCGCCGAGCAGCTCTTTGACGGTCTTCACGAGGTCAGGTCCCTTCACGGGCTTGGTCAAAAACGCGTCGGCGCCGCCCTTCTTCATGATCACCTCGTCCTGGGCGCGGCCGATGGTCGTCACCACCACGACGGGGATGCGGCTGGTGCGCGCGTCCCTCTTCAGCACCTGAAGCGCCTGCACCCCGTCCATCACCGGCATCTGCACGTCGAGCAGGATCAGATCCGGCTGCTGTTCGACGGCGATCTTGATCGCCTCGGCGCCGTCCTTCGCGTGCAGGAAGGCGTAGCCGTGGGCTTTCAGCAGGCCCTCCTCGAGCCGGCGGAAGACCTCGGCGTCGTCCGCGATCAGGATGCGCCTCGTCGTGCTCATGCCCCCACCTCTCCGAGCAGCCGTTCAGCTTCGGCTCGCATGTCGTCGTCAGCCCTGGGATTGGACAAGAGCGCGCGGCACATCTCGGACAGCGGCTCCGGCAGACCGGCGCGCGCGTAGGCCAGCGCAAGGTTCAGCTCCGGCTCGGGGTCACCCCCCGCCCGCTTGCGCGCGCGCTCGAGCATGTCGATGCCGCGGCCGAGGTCGAGCACCTCGCTCCTCGTCGTCAAGAGGCGGCCGAGATCGTTGTACGCCTCCCAGCCTGCGTCGCGCTGGCGCACGACCTCCTTGAGCAAGCGCACCGCCTCGAGCAGCGCCGGCGCGTCGTCCTTGGCGGCGAGCAGCGCGGCGAGCTGTGTCTTCACGTCGAGCTGCGTCTGGTCGAGCTGCAAGGCGTGGCGGTAGGCGCGCTCGGACTCCTCGAGCCGATCCTGCGCCGCGAGGGACAGCCCGAGGTTCGCGAAGGCGTCCGGGTCGTCGGGGTCGAGCGCGCTCAGCTCTTGAAAGTGCTCGCTCGCCCTGGCCGCCTCGCCCGCGAGCAAGAGCGCGGTACCGAGCAGATCGCGCACGCCCGCGTGCGTCGGACAGTGCTTCACGGCCTCGTCGAGGTTTCGGATGGCGTCGCCCTCGTGACCCATGGCGATCTGCACGCGCGCGAGCTCGAGCCAGGCGTCGCCGAAGCCCGGATCCTGTTGCAGCAGCGCCTCGAGCAGCGCGAGCGCGTCGTCGTGCTCGCCGAGCGCCGCGCACACCTCCGCGAGGGCGAAGCGCGCGAAGCCGTTGTCGGCGTCCTTCGAGAGCGCCTGCTCGAGCTGCCGCTTGGCCCCGGCGTTGTCGCCCTCGTCCTGCAGGCAGCGGGCGAAGTTCAGGTGCGCGCTCGCCGGCGCAGCGCTCTCGTCGACGAGGGTCTGCAGGATCGCCCTCGCCTCCTGAGCGCGGCCCTTCTCGAGCAACAGCGCCGCCTTCGTGGCCCGGCCATCGGGGTGCCGGGGATCGCCCTTGAGCGCGCGCTCGTTCACCATCAGCGCAGCGTCGAGCTCGCCCTTGAACGCCGTCAGGCGCGCGCGAAAGACGAGCGCGTCCGCGTCGCTGGCGCTCGCTCGCAGCGCGTTCGCGACCACCTGATCAGCGCCCGCGAGATCGGCCTGGGCGAGCATCCCTTCGAGGCGTTGCTTCGTCGCTGGATCCATGGCGCGACGCTACCGCAAAGCGTGCCTCCCCTGCCTACCCCCCCGCCATCAAGCGGGGGCGCGCGAGCGATCGACGAAGCGGGCGGGGTCGAGCTTCTTCACCTCGCGCGCGGGCACGCCGGCCACGATGGTGAAGGCCGGCACGTCGCTGGTGACGACCGCGGCGGTGCCGACGACGCTGCCCTTGCCGATGCGCACGCCGGGCAGCACCGAGGCCTTGGCGCCGATCCAGACGTCATCGTCGATCACCACCGGACGCGGCAGCGCGCGCTTGTCGCGGTCGTAGAGATCATGGAACTCGCTGTCGATGATCATCACGTAGGGGCCGACGCGCACGCGATCGCCGATGCGCACCGAGCGCACCACGCCGATGGACACACCATAGTTGAGGCGCACGTCCCGGCCGATGAGCAGCTCGGCGCCGTCGGCCGCGGCGAGCTCGACGGGCACGTTGACCGAGCGGAGCAGAGTGCCGTCCCCTATCTCCATGCGACCGAAGTTCTCGATGCGCGGGCGCCCGAGCGTGCGCACGCCCTGGCCGACCTTGTCGACGTCGCGCAGATAGACCGGCGCGGCCATCAGCTCGGCGGCGTAGCGCACGCTCTTCTGCGCGATGCGGCCGAGAGACAGCCCGGCGTGACGATCTCGATCGAGCTTCGACTTCAAGCGCTCGAGGTGGGACAGCATGACCGCGCAGCCTACCACCCATCGCTTCCCGTCGACGCGTCGCGCTGCGCACAGGGAGGTACCTGCCGGTGTGGCTGCGAGCCTTGCAGCGTCGTTTCGCGTTGGGGCTGCACCCATGGCACTCTTGACTCATCTATGGCCGGGTAGGCTTGGGGAGGCTCCATGAAGATTTCGAATGTCATTGTCGCGCTCACGATGTTGACCTCGAGCGTCGCGGTCGCGGCCGATCACCGCATGGTGGTCAACGAGGTCATGCTCTCCTACGGCGGCGACGGCGCCGCGCAGTTCGTCGAGCTGTTCGATCCCGTGACCGAAGCGTTCCCGAGCAGCTACGTGCTCGCGATCTACGACGCCGACGGCGCGCAGGTCGGCGCCGACATCGCGCTGACGTCGCTCGGCGGCAACTTCAGCGGCTACTTTGTCGTCGCCACGGAAGCGGTCGAGGACGCCTTCAACGGGGGCAACCCCTACGACAACAGCGCGGTGCTGACGGAGACGCTCCCGGCCAACGGGCAGGCCTGCTTCGAGCGCACCGCCGGCACCAAGATCCACTGCCTCACCTGGGGCACCATCAACACGTTCGCGCACACCAACCACGACGACGGCCCGTCTCCCGATGATGGACAATCGGTCGGCCCCACCTCGGTGACGGGCGGCGTACCGACGGTCGGTCCGGTCGAGCTCGGCGAGCCCACGCCAGAGGCGCCTTATGCGCCGCTCGACGAGGGCGACGCGGGCCCGGGCGAAGGTGAAGGCGAAGGCGAAGGGGAAGGCGAAGGTGAAGGGGAAGGCGAAGGCGAAGGCGAAGGCGAAGGCGAAGGCGAAGGGGAAGGTGAAGGGGAAGGGGAAGGCGAAGGCGAGGGCGAGGGCGAAGGCGAGGGCGAGGGCGACACCGGTTGCAATGCCAGCGGGACGAGCAGCGACGCCGCCCCCTATGGCGCCGGCTTCGCGCTCGGCCTGATGTCGTTGTTCTTCCTGCGCCGTCGTCGACGATAGCCATGAAGGTGTAGAAGACAGTTCTGCGACCCATCCCGATGAGTCGGTTACGCTGCGATTATGCGTGCAAGCATCCTGATCCTGGTCGTGCTCTCGCTGATCAGCTGCGGCGACGATGACCTCGGCTCCATCATCACGCCCGTCAACGAGGTGCACTTTCAGGGCGGCGGCATGGTGGACATGCTGTTCGTCGTCGACAGCTCCGGCAGCATGGGCGAGGAGCAGGCGGCGC
>CAYLZW010000168.1:0-12623 GCA_964388085.1 uncultured Myxococcales bacterium
TCAAGCTCGGCATCCAGAGCGCGCGCGGCGACATCGTGCTGTGCGACGAGATCGATCTCTGCGATGTCGACTTCTACCGCCGCGCGCTGCGCCGCCTCGATCACGACACCTGCGACTTCGTCGTCGGCTCGAAGGCGTTGCCGGGCAGCCGCGATCGACGCCCGTTCACGCGCCGGCTGGCCACGAAGGTCATCAACAAGATGCTCGCCGTCGCGGTCGACTTCCGCGGCACCGACACGCACGGCTTGAAGGCGTTTCGGCGCGAGAAGCTCATGCCTGTCGTCGAGCGCTGCGTCGTCGACATGGACCTGTTCGCCTCCGAGTTCGTCATCCGCGCCGGTCGCGAGGGCATTCGCGTGCAGGAGATCCCCATCGAGCTCGAGGAGCAGCGCTCGCCGCCCATCCAGCTCGTCAAGCGCGTGCCGCGGGTGATGAAGGATCTCGCTCGCCTCACCTGGGCGATCCGCAAGCGTTCCTGAAGCGGGCCGCTCAGACGCGCTCGGCGGGTCGCGGCTCGTCGTCGAGCAACGCGGGCAGGGCGCACAGGCGCCGCCTCGGCTCTTCGGCGCGCCACGACCACACCTGACCGTCTTCGATGACGATGGCGGCCGGCGCGCCACCGCTGGCGCCGATGCCCACGTCGGCGCAGATCAACCTGCCGTTGTAGCGGAGCGCCGGTTGGCCGCGGGCGCCGCCGGGGATCTGGTCGGTGCGCGTGTGCCCCACGATCATGGTCGAGGCGCGCAGGGTGCGCAGGGTCTCGCGCAGCTCCTCCTCGAGGCGTGGGCTCTCGCCGAGCACGAAGCGCCGGTTCCACAGCGGCCCGTCGTCGGCGAGCAGCAGGCTGTCGCCGCTCAGGTCCTCTTCGCGCTCGGGCAGCGTCGACCAGATGCTGAGCAGCTCGTCGTGCAAGGCGGCGAGCCCGTGTTGCGCGTAGCGTGGCGCGAGCCCTCCGTGCGTCAGCAGCACCTGGCCGACGCGCACGGCCACGGGCAGCGAGCGCAGGAAGCGGCCGTGCTCGCCGTCTCGGCCCATGGCGCTCTGGTAGGCCGCCCGCCCTGGCGCGTGCTGCTCCTCCCAAGCGCGCAGCGCGCCGACGATGGGCAGCGTGCGCCCGTCGCTGCGCGCGTGCGAGAGCAGCGCGTAGATGGCGCTCGAGCGCGACACCTCGAAGGCGACCCGCTCGGCGGGCGTGGCGAATTCGAGCATCTCCTCGGGGGAGCACCACGCGAGGTTGCCGAGCGTGACCATGCACTCGTGGTTGCCGAGCAGCACCGTCACGCGACCGCCGCCCTCCTCGGCCTCCTGGGACAACCGCATCAGGCGCTCGATGGCCGAGCGCGCGGCGGTCCCCCGGTTCACGATGTCCCCGAGCTGAACGACGTGCGTGCCGGCCCCGCACCAGCGACCGCGCGTGTCCGTCACGCCGTTGGCGCACAGGATGACCGCCAGCGCGTCGTCGTCGCCGTTCAGATCACCGACGACGAGCAGGCGCTCGGGCATGGGGTGCTCGACGGCCGTGACGAGGCGACCGTCGCCACCTTCGTGGGGCGGGCGGGACATGAGCCGACCTTCTCACGACGACACGGCGGCGTCGACCGTGTCGAGCCACGCAGCGACGCGGGCGGCGGCCTCAGCGCTCGGCCCTCGCCTCGGCCTCGTCGGCGAGGCGCAGCTCGATGAGGAACGTGGCGCCCTTGCCCGGCTCGCTCTCGACGTGGATCCGGCCGCCCTGGCCTTCGACGATGCCCTTGGTGATGGCGAGCCCGAGGCCCGAGCCCTGGCTCGTGCGCGTGAGCAGGTTACGGGCCTGGTAGAAGCGCTCGAACACCCGCTGCTGCTCGTTCTTTGGCAGGCCCGGGCCGTTGTCCTCCACGCCGATGAGGACGCGGCGCCGCTGCGAGCGCGCGTACACGCGGATGCGCTTGTCCTCGCCCGTGTACTTGTAGGCGTTGCCGAGCAGGTTCAAGAGCGCCTCGACGAGCGCCTCGTGATCCGCGCGCACGGCGGGGAGATCGTCCTCGACGTCGCTCGCGAGCTCGAGCGAGGTGTGCTTCTCGGTGAGCAGGTGCGTCTTGAACGCGTCGAGCGCGTCCTTTATCGCCCGCTGCACCACCACGGGGGTGAGCGAGAACTGACGTCGTCCGCTCTTGAGGCGCGCGTAGCCGAGCACGCGCTCGATCATTTCGGACAGGCGCTCGGTCTCGCGCGCGAGGAGCTGAATGCACTCCTCCTGCTCGTCGCGCGAGGCGCGGCCCATCTTGAGGGTCTCGATGAACATGCGGATCGAGGTGAGGGGTGTCCGGAGCTCGTGCGAGACGTGGCTGACGAAGTCTGTCTTGAGCGCGCTCAGCCGCGCCTCCTGCCACACGAGGCGCGAGATGATGACGACGCCGGTGATGAGCGTCGCGTAGAAGATGAACAACAGGGCGATGTACACCGCCATGATGCGCGCCGCGGCGCCGTCGGGCGCCCCCGTGACCTGCAGCGAGTAGCGGTCGAAGGGCGCCGCCAGCCGTCGCACGGGGGCCTCGCCGCTGCCCTCCCCGAGCCAGCCGTCTTGCGCGGCCGCCGCGCTGCGGACGAGCTCGGCCATCAAGCGATCGACCGCGCCCACCTCGGGCTCGTGCGTGCTCGGCTCGACGACGGCCAAGGTCGCGCGCAGGTTGCCGTCGTCCGGCACCACCCGTGTGAGCCGCTCGCCGAGCGCCTCATCGTGCAGGAAGTAAGCGAACACGCGCCCCTCGCCGAGGTGCTGCACGCTGACCACGCCGGCGAAGGGCAGCGGCGATTCGAGGTGCGCGCTCTCGCCCGGCGAAAGCGGCGCTCCGAGCTCGGTGACGCGCGCGAGCAGCTCGCGCCCGCCGTGCTGCTCGAAGGGCCCCGCGAGCGCGACGGCGAAGGGCAGCTCCGCCTCCTGCACCTCGCCGCTAGGCTCGAGCAGCACGGCCGGTCCGACGGGGAAGCCGCTCGCGCGCAGCGCTCGCAAGGCCTGCTCGAAAGGCGCCGCCGACAGCTCCGTGCGCGCGGCGCGGTCGGTCATCTCGAGGATGCCGAGCAGCGCGGTCTCGGCGCGAAAGAGCAAGCGATCGGCGCGCTCTCGTTGTCGCAGGCGCTCGGCGTTTGCCTCGTTGCGCATGGCGACGATGGCGAAGCCGCTCATGAGCATCGCGGGCAGCAGCACCAGCGTGCAGAACAGCACGAAGATGCGCCGAAAGCCGACGACGTCACGGTTTTCACGAGCCATCCGGCGGGGGTAGCCATGCCTGCACGAAGCCGCAACGGCGCCCTCCCTGGCCTTTGGGCGGACGCCGGTTACAAAAGGGCGGCGGCCGCCGTCTAGAACCGATAGCAGGCTACAGAGAGGCAAGGAGAGCGTGCATGAGTGAACCCGCGCCGGCCGACGACAGAGATCGCGACCGTGAACCGCCGCGTGACCCACGCAGCGCCAAGGCCACCGTCGGCGAGCGCGTCGGCGTCGTCGCGCGCGGCGCGCTGTTCGTCGCGGCGCTCGTGTTCGCCGTGCTCGCCGTGCGTGGGCAAAACCGCCCGCTCGAGGAGGGTCAGCCGGCGCCGCCCTTGCCGCTCGTGTCGTTCGACGGCGCCGCGTGGGATCTCTCGCGCTTCGCCGGTAAGCCCGTGGTGCTCAACTTCTGGGGCACCTGGTGTCCGCCCTGCTTACAGGAGATGCCGCACTTCGCGCGCGCCGCCAAGGCGTATGGTGACGACGTGGTGTTCATCGGCGCCAGCGTCAACAGCCCGCGCGAGGACGTGTTCCACGTGATCGAGCGCTTCGGCATCCCGTACCCCATCGCCCAGGTGGACGGGAAGACCTCTGCCCGCTGGAACGCTCGCTCGCTGCCGTCGACGTATCTGCTCGACGCCGAGCACCGCGTCAGGTGGTCGGGGACAGGGGCGCTCAACCGGAGCGGCCTCGAGGGCCTCGTCGAAGAGCACCTCGGCGTCCCGCCGCCCGCCGCGAAACAGCGCTGACGAGGGTCGCCGCGCTCCGCGCGTGGCCCGCCAAACGACGACGAGGACCGCGAAGGCCCTCGTCGTCGTCGTTGTCGGGGTGCGGGTCGGAGCCGATCAGCCGCCGAAGATGATGCACTGGCCGCTGAGGCAGATCTCCGGTGAGCAGCAGTCGGCGCTGGTGGCGCACGCGCCGCAGGTGCCGAACTCTCCGTTCCCGTCGGCCAGGCAAGCCTGGCCCTGCGCGCAGGCGTCGGTGTCACAGCGCCCGCTGCACTCCGGCGGAGGCTCACCTTCGCCCTCGCCTTCGCCCTCGCCTTCGCCTTCGCCTTCGCCTTCGCCTTCACCCTCACCTTCGCCCTCACCTTCGCCTTCACCTTCACCCTCACCCTCGCCCTCGCCCTCGCCAGGCTCGACACAGGCGTCGCCCGCGTTTCGAATGGCGCTGTCGTAGTGGAGCGTCGCCGAGGCGCCGAAGTTGGCGATGTCGACGAAGAGCGAGCCATAGATGGTCGTGCTGCCGCCGAAGCTGACGTCCGCGTTGGGCGCGTACACGTTGCCGTAGAAGTCGCTGGAGGCCTGAACGTCGATGTCACCGAGCACGTAGGTGCGCACGCTGGCCGGCGCGTCGACGTTTCCGAAGGTCGCGTTGCCCGCGATGATCAGATCGCCGGCGATGAAGATGTCCATCTCGGCGCCGTCGGCGACCGAGAAGCCGATGGAGCCGACGTCGACGTCACCGTCGATGAACAGCACCACGCGGCCCTCGGCGTGAACCGAGAAGCCTTCGCCCGTGGTGACCCGCGAGATGTAGAAGCGGCCGCAGGGCAGCGAGATGCTGTTCGGGCCGCCGGGGCCCACCCACGCGTCGGGATCGAGGCCTTCGATGACGCCGCCGTCGGGACCGGGCGAGGTCAGCGTGCCGCCGTCGACGGCGCCGTAGATCTCGTTGTCGTTGTTGTCGCGGCCAAAGCCCACGAGGCCGGCGATGTCGAGCTTCTCGTCGTCACCGCAGGCGCAAGGCAACACGACGGGGAAAGGATCGAGCGCGAAGGTGTCCCCCGCGACGACGGCGTTCGCGCCCGCACCCGGGGTGGTCGTGTAGAGGTCGCCCGCGACCGTGTAGGCGCTCGAAGACTTGCCCCTGATGAGCGCGTCCTCTCCCACGGAGACCGCGGTGTTGGCGCCGGAGGTAGCGTCGCCGTTGACGTAGAGCGCGCCACCGACCGTGCTCGAGGCGCCGCCCTGCACGTCGCCCCCGCCGACGAACAGCGATCCTGCGATGGTCATCTTCTTGCCGTCGGCGAAGGAGCCGTTCGTGCCGAACTGGCCATCGGTGCCGATGTTGGTGCCGCCGCCGACGAGCGGGGCGCCATAACCGCCGAGCGACGAGTCGAAGGAGTCCACTGTCAGGTTGCCACCGAGAGAGGTCGACGTGCAGGAGCAGAGCGCGAACTTGAACGTGTTCTCGGCGATGTCGCCGGCGCACACGTCGCCGCCACCCCCCACCAGCACGGGGGCTCCGGTGCCGGCGCAGAAGTCCGCCAGGTCCTGCTCGAGCGGGTTGCCGGCGTCGCCTTCTCCCTCACCTTCTCCCTCACCCTCACCTTCGCCTTCGCCTTCGCCCGTGCTGCCGTCCACGGGCACGCCTCCGTCTCCCTCCCCTTCCCCTTCCCCTTCGCCTTCGCCTTCGCCTTCACCCTCTCCCTCGCCGCCGTCCGCGACGCCGACGCTGCCGCCGTCCCCTCCCGAGACATCGGGCGGCGTACAGCCCTCACAGCCATTCAGCGCGATGAGCGCCGTGCATGAAGACAACAAGAGAAGGGAGCGGAGCTTTGCCGTCGATGAAGACATGGGGCCTCCCGGATCGCCCGCTCAGCGTAGGCGAAGCGTTGGCGGAACGCCCGAAGCGAGACAGCGGCCGGTCCGTGGGCGGTTGCAACGTCTACACACACACACATCGGGCGCGCGCCTGGCGCGGAGCGCGCCGCCGTGATCCTCCTCACGGAACAGCTCGGATCGATCGGGAGCACCTTTCCGTTTGAGCGGCGCGCCGGGTCCATGTGAGCGAACCTCGGCCGCGGGCGCTGCCTCGAACGACGCAGTCCGCCGCCAAAGAAAGGACGGGACCCATGAACCGCCATCGCCTGCATTCGCCTGCCCGCTCGACCAAGCCCTACGCGATGTTCGCCGCCGCCGCGCTCTGCCTTCCCCTCGTCGCGTGCGGCGGTCTGCGCGACGAGATGCTCGCCGGGCTGCCGAGCCAGGAAGACGTCAGCATCGACGTGCCGGCCGCCGAAGGCCAGGCGCTGTCGCTCGGCGAGACCAGCGAGTTCTATGAGATCACCTACAACGTCTCTCGCACCATCAACGGCGGCCTCCTCGGCGTCTTCGATCTCATCGAGCACATCGTCGCCTACCCGGCGACAGTGAGCGAAGAGAACCGCCGCGTCTGGGGACCGAGCGAGCCGCGCGGGCTCGAGCGGAACTCCTTCCGCTTCACGGCCGAGCGCGTGGAAGAGGGACACTTCCTCTACAGCCTCGACGCGCGTCCGAAGGACGCCACCAGCGACGACGACTGGCAGGTGGTCTTCGATGGGGAGGCCTTCGCCGTCGAGGGCACCAAGGGCCACGGCACGCTCAACCTCTACTTCGACACCATGCACGAGCTGAACGGCGATCCGCTGGTGGGCACGGCCATCGTGCTCTACGACACGACGCTCGCCGACGGCCGCCGCGAGGTGGACGTATCCTTCGACAACTTCGCGAACACCAACAACAACGACGAGCCCACCATCGCCACCTACCACTACGGCGAGAACGGCGACGACTCCGGTGACTTCGAGTTCTCCTTCAACGGCGACCTGCACGCGAACGATCCCGAGCCGAAGCCGCTCATCGAGACCTTCACCATCAACTCGCGCTGGATCGGCACGGGCGCCGGCCGCTCCGACGTCGTCATCAGCGGCGGCGAGGTCCCCGGCGACCTCGAGACCTACCTGCCCGAGTCCGACGCCACCTCCGTGAAGGCGACCGAGTGCTGGGACGACAACTTCGGCCTCAGCTACGCGGACACCGCCCCCGAGGAGCTGCGCGACGCGGTCCGTCCGCTCACCGGTGACGCGAGCGCCTGTCCCTTCGCCGAGGCGGACTACCCCGAGGAGGTCCCGGCGAGCTGACGCATTCGCGAGCACCGTCTCTCGCGTGTGAGAGCTCCGAACGAGCGGCCCCCGGTGGCCGCTCGTTCGCGTCTTTGGGCTGTGATGCAGGGCGGAAAACCGCGCCTGTGATCCGCGGCACGACGTCGAGGCGCGGCGACGGTGACAGCGCGCGCGCTCGCCGGTGTTTGACTCTCCACGAACGGACAACGCCCCCGAGCGGGCAGGGAGAGTCTCATGCAAAGGTCCATGGCTTTGCCCCGGAGCAGCGGTCGCGAGCGACGGAGCACGCTCCTGTTCAGCGCGACGCTCGGCGCCCTCCTGGCCGCGAGCGCGAGCGGCTGCATCTATGTCGGCGGCGACGCGCGCGGCGGCGGGGAGCGCGATCTCGACGTCATCGAAGCGCAGTGCGAGGCGGAGTGCGGCGACGACGACGACGAGTGCGTGCTCGAGTGCGTGCTCGCCTGTCTCGAGGAGGACGACGCGCACCCGCCGGCCGACGCTGGCGAGGGCGAGGGCGAGGGCGAGGGCGAGGGCGAGGACCCGAACGGCGACAGCGACGGGGACGGCCTCACGAACGGTGACGAGGCCGCGCACGGCTGTGATCCGCACAACCCCGACAGCGACGGTGACGGCCTCGGCGACGGCGACGAGGTCCTTGGCGGCACCGCGCCCACCGATGCGGACAGCGACGACGACGGCTTTGACGACGGCGACGAGCTCGGCCGCGGCTGTGACCCGCAGAACCCTGACAGCGACGGCGACGGCGACAACGACGGTGATGAGATCGCCTGCGGCAGCTCCCCCCTCGACGCCTACATGACCTGCCCGATTGAGGACGGGAGCGGCGGCGACGACGCCGGCGACGGCGGCAGCGACGTCTCCTGCGGCTGCGAGTGAGGCGCGGATGTCCACGGCCGCCGGCGCGTCCCTCGATTTTGCGCGTACCGGCCCTCGTGCGTCAGCGCCGGGGCGGGTAGGTAGGGGATCGATGGCGAGCGACGGACCGGCGGCTGTGGGCATCGACGTGGAGGCGTACTACCGCCGCTACGGCCCCATGGTGCTTCGTCGCTGTCGGACGCTGCTGCGCAACGAGGATAAGGCGAAGGACGCCATGCAGGACGTCTTCGTGCAGCTGCTTCGCCACGCCCATCGGCTCGAGCCCGCCGCGCCCTCGAGCCTGCTCTATCGCATCGCGACCAATGTCTGCCTGAATCGCATTCGCAGCGAAGGGCGCCACCCCGAGGACCCGAGCGAGGAGCTGTTGCTGCGCATCGCGTCCCTCGACGATCCCGAGCGCGGGCTCGGCGCGCGTGCGCTCCTCGGGGCGCTGTTTCGCGAGCAGCGCGAGTCCACCCGCACCATCGCCGTGCTGCACCTGCTCGACGGCTTCACGCTCGAAGAGGTGGCCAAAGAGGTCGGCATGAGCGTCTCCGGCGTGCGAAAGCGCCTGCGCGCGCTGCGGCGTCAGCTAGAGATCCTGGAGCAGGGCGCCAAGCCAGAGGGAGCCCGCCGGGCGCGCGAGCCCGCGAAGGGGACACCATGAGCGACGAGAAGGACCCGAAGGGCGCCACGGCAGGAGCGGTGCCGGGCGCGCGCGTTCCCGACCTTTACGTCGAGAAGCTCGCCCTCGGAGAGCTCTCGAGCGACGAGGCGAAGGCGCTGCACGCGCGCCTCGCGGCGGAGCCGGACGGCGCTGCACGGCTGGCGGCCGTGCGCGCTTCGAACGACGAGGTGCTCGTGGCCCATCCGCCCGCGGAGGTGGCGCGCGACATCGAGGATCGCCTCCGCCAAGCGCGTGCGCGCCATGACGACGAGAGAGGCCGCGCCGGCGCGCACCGAGCGTCGTGGTGGCTCAGCGTACCCGCGCTCGCCGCCGCCGCGGTCGCGCTGCTCGTGGTGCTGCCGAACACGCTCCCGTCCGACGACGGGTCTGCCGGGCTGCCGACGGATGGGCCGGTCACCGTCGACGACGGCGTGCGCACCAAGGGGCTCGACCCGGGCCTACGGGTGTTCGCGCGCGGCGAGGGAGAGCCTCGGGCGCTCCGGCAAGGTGACCTCGTGCGCGCGGGTGACGTGCTTCAGCTCGCGTACGTCGCCGCCGGCGCTCGCTACGGCGCGATCGTCTCTGTCGACGGCAGAGGGGAGATCACCGTGCACCTGCCGGCGGCGCAGGACCCGGCCGTCGCGGCGGCGCTCGAGCAGCGCGGCGTCGTGAGCCTGTCGCACGCCTATGCGCTCGACGACGCGCCCGGCTTCGAACGCTTCTTCTTCGTGACGTCGTCTTCGCCCTTCGCGGTCGGGGTGGTGAGCCGCGCCGTACGGGAGCTCGGCGGCGACGCGCGACACGGCGCGCCGCCCTTGCCAGCCGGGCTCTCGGTGGACAGCCTCGTCGTCGCCAAGGAGCGCCTCGGGCCGGACGCGGCGGCGCTCGAACGCTAAGCTCACGCATGGCTACCGACGCGGACCAGGCGAAGCGCCTTCTGAGCGAGGCGCGCACCATCGCGGTGCTCGGCGCGAGCACGCGCACCTACCGTCCGGCGCACTACGTGCCGGCCTACCTCGCCGAGCAGGGCTACCGAGTGCTGCCGGTAAACCCGCAGCACGAGGGCGACGAGCTGTTTGGTGAGCGCGTCAAGCGGCTGCTCGCCGACGTGCCGGGACCGGTGGACATCGTCGACGTGTTCCGCCGCAGCGAGCACTTACCGGCTCACATCGATGACATCCTCGCCATGCAGCCCTGGCCCAAGGTCGTGTGGTTTCAGTCCGGCATCGTCAACGACGAGGTCGCGCGCGCGCTCGAGGACAAAGGCATCCACGTGGTGCAGGACCGCTGCACGTACGCGGATCACCGCCGCTTCGGTCTGCCGCGCGTGGACGGCCGCGCACAGACCTCGGCGTAGTCGCCGCCGAGCTGCAAGCCCCCGACGGGCAGCTCCAGCGTTCGCGGCGCAGGAGAGGCGTCGTTGTCGAGGCGCGCGCGGAAGCAGCAGACCACTCCCGCTTCGAGCAGGCCCGCTGCCTGCGCGCGCCGAGCGAGGCCTACGCTGACGAGCCCCATGGTGAAGCGCGCGTTCACCTCGACGAGCGGACGGAGCTCGGCGCCAGCGTGCGTGCTGTAGACGAACGCGTCGATGCCGAGCGGCCCGCGGAACCCCTCGTCCGCGGCCCGCTCCCCGACGAGTCGCGCCGCGCGCCGCAGCTCGCCGTCGCGTGCGGACCCCGAGTGGACGACGCCGTCCTCGTCGAGAAGCACCACGTTGCCGAGCCAGACGCCGGAGGGGGACGTGAGCTGCCGCGTCGTGCCGAGGAGCTCGACGGCGCCGTCCGCGCGGATGAGCAACTGCGCCGAGAGGTCTTCGCTGCGCTGCAGCCACGGCTCGAGCACCGCGCCTCCTCGACGAGCGAGACGCGCAAGACCCGCGGCGCCGGCGTCGTCGAGCCTGCCAGAGCGCCCCTTGACGCGCCCGCGTCCGCTCGAGCCCCAGCGGGGCTTCAGCGTGAAGCTCTCGCGTAGCGCCACGGGCCATGACGCGAGCCGCTCGTCGACGCGGGCGCGCGCGTCCGGTCGCTCGAGCTCGCCGCCCTCGAACAGGCTCGACACGTCCAGCAGCGGGGCGGGGAGCAAGCCGAGCGCGCGCGCTGTCTCGAGCGCCCAGCCCTTGTCCCCGATGCGAGCGCTCAGCTCGGGCGACGGCGCCGCGAAGCGCAGGCGGAGCTCGCGCGCCCGCTCCCGTGCGGCGGCGGTGGAGAGCCAGGGCACGAGGCCCGTAACGTCGCTCAGGAAGGGGAAGGCCGCGAGGCCATCGCGCAACCACGCGGGCCTCGCGGCGGCGCTCCCCGGCGGGAGCTCGGCGCGCTCTTCGAACAGCAGCGCCCAGGTGCGCGCGAGCCCGTCGGCCAACGCGGCGTCGACGGACGCCAGCGGCCGCCCGTCCTCGGCGCCCAGGTTTGGCTCGAGCACCAGCCGGCCGCTCATGCGCGGGTCTGGTGTGTCGGCCGCGCCTGCTCGACGTGGCGGATGAATTCCTCGCTGAGACCCGCTCGTCGACGAGCGTCCACCCGAAAGCGCCGGCCCTTGGCGCGGTAGGCGGAGAGCGGGAACGGCACCGTGCGCTCGTAGGCCTCGAGATCGGTGCTCCCACCCACGAGCCGCGGCAACCAGCGCACGGCGAGCGCGACGTGTCCGATCTCGTCATCGTGCACGCGCCGCAGCACGGCGGCCGTGTCGTCGTCGCCGGCGCGCGCGAACGCGTCCGCGTAGAGGGCCGAATAGTCGAGGTTGGCCTGCTCGAAGGTGAGCCCGACGGCGGACAGGAACGCCGCCTCCGGATGCGCGCTCGACAAGACGCCGCGCATGCCGCGCCAGAGATAGTCCGAGCAGGCGCTCTCCTCGAGGCCGCCGCCGAGCGCCCCGAGCCGCTCGAGATAGAGCCGCAGGTGGAGCTGCTCCTCGCTGAGCGCCGCGAGCAGCCCCCGTCGTAGCGCGCGCGGGAGGTCTGGGAACGCGAGCAGCGCCCACGCGAACAGCTCGATGGCGCACAGCTCGTGATGCGCGAAGCGCTCGAGGGTGACGGCCCGCTCGCTCGCCCCCTTCAGCTCGTGCAGCTTGGGGAGACGCTCGCCGCGGCCGTGCAGGCGCAAGCCGGCTTCTCGCGCGGGCCGGTCGATGACGAGGGGCGCGCCCCGCTCGTCGTCGCCGAGCGGGCTGCCATCGGGCCGCTCGGGGGCGGCCAGCTTCCCGGCGAGCGAGCCGTCCTCGAGCAGGCGCTGGCAGTATTCGCGCACCGTGCCGACAGCGTTCATGGCCCGAACATAGCGAACCCCTCGTCCGTGTCCTCGACCGCGTGCTCCGGCGTCGTGCCTGACCCGGCTGCATACCCGCTTCGTGTCGGCGGGAGTACGCTCGGGCACCATGGGTGTCCCTGACGAGCGCTTCTTCTCGGCCCTCGGCGCCGAGCTGCCGGCCGACCGCGTGTCGCGCTCGGCGGAGGTCCTGACGCGCTACGGCGGCGACTGGACGACGGTGCACGAGCGCCGCGCGAGCGCCGTCGTCTTCCCGCGCTCCACCGCGGAGGTGCAAGCGCTGTTGCGGCTGTGCGACGAGCACGACGTGTGGGTGGTGCCCTCGGGCGGGCGTACGGGCCTCGCGGGCGGCGCCGTAGCGACGCGCGGTGAGCTCGTGCTCTCGCTCGAGAAGATGAACCGCATCCTCGAGCTCGACACGCTGGCACAGACCATCCACGTCGAGGCCGGCGCCGTCACCCAGGCGGTCCACGAGGCGTGCAGCGCACACGGGCTGACCTGGCCGATCGATCTGGCGGCCAAGGGCTCGAGCCAGATCGGCGGCAACATCGCGACCAACGCGGGCGGAGTGCGCGTCATCCGCTACGGCGCCACGCGGCACTGGGTGCTCGGCCTCGTCGCCGTGACCATGGGCGGCGAGGTGCTGCGCCTGAACGGCGCGCTCGAGAAGAACAACACCGGCCTCGA
>CAYLZW010000169.1:0-4616 GCA_964388085.1 uncultured Myxococcales bacterium
TTCTCGAGGTCGGCGACGCTGAAGCGCGCGAGCTCCTCCTCGGCCGGCGGCTCGAAGAGGAGCCGGGCGCGGCCGGTCGGCGCGAGGCGAGGGGCCGGCAGCAGGGTGGCGCCATCGAGCTCCGCGAGCACGCCGGCCGGCGCGGTGCCGACGACGAGGTCGCTGTTGTGCGGCAGGGGGAACGCCTCGCCCTCGACGAGGAAGCCGCGCGCCTGCTCCGCGAGCTCCCCCGCCCACGCGAGCACCTCATCGAAGGACATCGGCGCCTGCGCGCGCGCGAGCTTGGCCGCGCTGTCGAGGTCTTTCTTGCGCAATAGGCGCGTGGCCACGCGTCGCTCTTCGATGCGCATCTGCTCGACCATGCTGCGCGAGAGCTCGCGCATCTCGGCCGCGGTGATGTCGAGCGCGCGCAGGTGCAGCAGCGTGTCGAAGCGCTCGCGGCCGAGCCGCCAGCCGTCTGGGTTCGCCGGCAGGCCCTCGAGCCAGGCCCAACGCTCGTCGAGGCCGGCCTTGGCGGCGTGGGCGGCGTCGGCCACGGCGCTCGCGAGCGAGGGCTCGACGCGCTTTTGCTCCGCGGCGCCGGCCGCCTCTTTGGCGATGGCCTCCACGAGCGCGCCGGTGGCGCCGGTGACGTCGAGCGCGCCGCGCTGCAGCAGCGGATCCGCGGACGTGACGCCGTCCTTCGCGGAGCGCAGGAACGCCGGCACGGCGGCGAGCCGACGAGCGAGCGCCTCGAAGCGCTCCGGCCGCTCCCGCGCCTCGAACAGATCGCGCGCGAGCACCGCGCGGAGATCGAAGATCGTGTCGGGATCGCGCTCTCGCCAGCGCAGCTCCTCGTCACAGAAGCGATGCAGCTCCACGGACGCGGAGAACACCCGCTGGTCGAGGTCGAACTCGCGCTGCGTCTCGCCGTTCGGCGCTTTGTCGAGGGCCGCGCGCGCGTCCCGCCACGCGGCGAGGACGCCGGCGGCCGCCTGGCGCCCTTCGGCGGACAAATCGGGCAGCCGCTCGTCGTGGCCCTCGATCCCGAGGGCGGCGCCAAGCTCCGGGTGGAGCTCGAGCAGCCGCTCGAGGTGCTCCTGGTCAACGGGGCTGATCTTGTCGGAACCCATGGGGCGTCGAGTCGCGTCGAGTCGTGTCGAGTCGTTGTGAGGCGGTGCGGGACCGGGAGCGGATCATCGGCGCGTCCGGGAAACCCGTGCAAACGCCGTGCGGCTGCACGTTTACGTAGGACCACGGTCGCTGTCCACTCGCTCCCCCGATGCGGACACCCGAGGCCCTCCACGCGGGATTGGTGGCCGGCGGAAGGAGCGTTAGCGTTCGGCCCTCGAACCCCATGAACGATCGCGATGGCTGACCGCACCAAGCCCAACGAGCCCAAGCCGGCCCCTGCGGCGGAGGACGCGACGTTGTCGATCTCGGCCGCCACCCCCCTCGCGCAGCCGGCCGCCCGCCGGCAGCCGGTGTGCGTCGATGTAGTCGACGAGGACGCCGCGCTCGTGGACGCCGCCCGCCGAGGGGATCAGGCAGCCTTTACGCGCCTGTTCGAGCGGCACCACGGCCGCGTCTACGCCATGTGCAGCCGCCTCTTGCGCGATCCCGTCGAGGTCGAGGACGCCGTGCAGCAAGCGTTCCTCGAGGCCTGGCGCTCGCTCTACCGCTTCGAGGGCCGGAGCCGCTTCTCGACGTGGATCACGCGCATCGCCATCCACACCTGCCTCGGTTTTCGACGGCGGCTGAAGCGGCTGTTCTTGTCCGTGGACGGCACGCTCGGCGCCGACGAAGGGCGCAGCGCGTGGGCCAGCGCGCCGGTGCGGCCTGATGACGGCGCCGCCGAGCGGGATCGCAAGCGGGCCCTCGACGACGTGCTGCAGCGCCTCAGCCCGAAAAAGCGCGTGGTGTTCGTGCTCGCCGACCTCGAGGGCATGACCGCGCCCGAGATCGCGCGCGTGCTCGACATCCCCGACGCCACCGTGCGCACGCGGCTGTTCCACGCGCGCAAGGAGCTGGCCCGCGTCATCCGCAAGCACCCTGGCTTCGAAGACCTGTTCGCCGACGGAGCGCGTTCGTGAGCCGCGCCCCTCACCTCCACGACGCCACCCTGCTGGCGCTGCACGCGGGAGACCTGCCGCTCGCGCGGGCCGCCGAGGCCAAGGCACATCTGTCGGCGTGCTCGTCGTGTACGCGAGCGCTCGAGGCCTTCGGGCTCGTGTACGCGGGGCTCTCGGACGCCCGCCGCGAGCCGTCCCCCTTCGCCTCGGCGCGGATGAAGCGCACCCTCAGGGTCGCGTTGGCGGAGCGGGGGCGGCCGGCGCCTCGCCTCGTTCGCCGGAGCCGCGCGCTGGCCGCGGTCGCGCTGGCCGGGCTGTCGGGCGCCGCGGTCGCCATGACGGCGAGCTTTCCGCCGTTCACCGGGGCCGCGGACGTCGTCGACGAGCGCTCCGCGGAGCCGATCGTCCGCTTGCCCGCTGCCGCCACGGTCGAGCCGGTGCGCGTGGCGCCGCGGCTCTCGTCGCTCGGCCGCCCCTTGGCCGAGCCGCCGCCGAAGGCCCCCGTCGAACCCGGCGCCCGGCGGCGCCAGCCTGACCGGACGGCGCCGCGTGCGTCTGTGTCCGCCTCCGCGCGCTTCACCTCCGCGCGCCACAAGGCGCGGGAGCCGGCGCCTCGGGCGTCGCCCCCGATCCTCGAGGTGGAGCCGTCCGCGCGCGGGACGGTTCGCGTCGCGGTGGCGCCGGGCACGCCCTCTCCCGAGGACGCCCTCGAGCAGGCCTGGCAGAGGGCGATCGCGGGGCGGGGCGAGCCCGACTGGATCGCGCTCGGGGACGCGTTCGCCCAGGCGGGCGCGCTCGAGCGCGCGGCCGACGCGTGGGTTCGCGGCCTCGCCTCTCGGGCGGACGTGACCGCGGCGGAGCGCCTGTCGAGCGCGGCGCGGGAAGACCTCGTCGACGAGAGCGCCCTGCTCGCGCGCCTCGACGAGGACGCTTCCGGGAGCGCCGAGGCCTTGCGGCTGCGCTGCGAGCTCGGGTTGCGACTGCGGGCAGACCGTCCCGCCGTGGAGGCGTGTCAGGCCTTTGGGCGCGCGTACCCGCTGCATCCCTCGGCGCGGACGCTGGCCATGGCCGCGGGGCAGGTCGCCGAGACCCGCCTGCTGGACCTGACGCTGGCCGTCGGCGAGTACTCGCGCGCGCTCATGGTGTCCGAGTACGCCGGTGTGACGAGCACGGACGCGCTGCTGGCGCGGGCCCGCGCGCGGGCCAAGCTCGGAGACAACGTCGAGGGGCAGGCCGACCTGCGGCTGTACCTCCATGTGGCGCCCGAGGCCTACAACCGCGCGGAGGTCCGAGCGCTGGCCGAGGAGCTGGGCGTGCCGCGGCCTTGAGCCGTCTCCGAGGCCGGTCGAGCGCACCCAGCGGGCGGTGTACTATTGCTTTGAATCGAGACAGGGGCCGGCTCCGTTATCTGTTTTGACACAGGTCCGCGCCGTTTTGGTGACGCTACCGGCGGACCTGTCCTAAGCTGACTCGAGTGCCTGCAACGGATGCTCCCCACCTCATCATCGGCTGCGGCTACACGGGCCTCGTGACCGCGCGTCGCCTCGTGGCGCTCGGCGAGCGGGTCATCGGCACCTCGCGCACCGACGAGCGCAAGCCGGAGATCACCGCCGCGGGCGCGAGCTTCGCCAGCTTCAACCTCGACGCGGACGAGCCCGTCCCGCACAAGAACCCGAAGTCCGTGATCGTGCTGGCGCCGCCGCCCGCCGAGGACGCCGACGGCACCGCGGAGCGCTTGCGGCGCGTGGCCGAGCAGGTGAACGGGGCGCCCATCGTCGTGGTCATCAGCACCGCGATCTTCGGTGACACGCGCGGCACCATCACCGAGCGCACGCACCCCGCGCCGCGCACCGACCGTGAGCGCCGCTGGGCGCTCATGGACGCCGCCGCGCTCTACCTGCGCGAGGAAGCGAAGCACGACGTTCGCGTCGTGCGCACGCCGGCCATCTATGGCCCCGGCCGCGATTTCCGCGCCAAGCTGCTGACCGGCGACTCCACGGTGGTGCGTCCGGCGCCGCCGACGAGCCGCGTCCACGTCGACGACCTCGCGTCGCTGCTCATCCGCATGGGGCAGCCGGGCGGTCCGCCGATGCTGCTCGCCTGCGATGACCTGCCGAGCCCCACGTGGCGGGTCACGGTGGAGGCCGCGCGCCTTCTGAGCCTGCCTCCGCCGAAGGAGCTGACGCCCGAGCAAGCGGCCGGTCAGCTCAGCGACATCGGCCTCGAGATGCGCCTGTCAGGGCACTCGTGCATGTCGCTGGTGCGGCCGTACCTCGGCGTACGCCTCAAGTACCCGACCTATCGCGAGGGGCTGCGCGCCTGTCTGCTCGGCGAGCGGAAGAGCTGACGCTCAAGCGAGCGCGCGCGAGAGCGCGGCGGTCCCGACGAGCCCGGCGTCGTCACCGAGCCCCGCGTCGACGATGGAGAAGCCCTCGAGCGCGACCGCGTTCGTGTAGCGCGGCACGCTCCTGCGGACGCGTCCCCACAAGAGCGGCGCTCGCGTGAGCACGCCGCCGCCGAGCACGAGCTTGTCGGGGTTCAGCACCGTGACGAGGTTCGCGAGCG
>CAYLZW010000169.1:4716-12549 GCA_964388085.1 uncultured Myxococcales bacterium
CCGCCGCCGAGCACGAGCTTGTCGGGGTTCAGCACCGTGACGAGGTTCGCGAGCGCGACGGCGAGGAACGTCTCGCTCTCGTCCCACAGCGACGTCGAGAAGGGCTCGCCCTCGTTGGAGGCGTGATCCACGTGCGCGACGGTGGGGGTGCCGCCGGCGGCGAGCTCGGCGACGCGCGGGGCTTTGCCCGCTTGCACGGCCTCCGCGATGCGCTCGAGCAGCGCGGCGCCGCCGACGTACGCCTCGAGGCAACCGTACGCGCCGCAACCGCAGCGCCGGCCGCCCTTCGGCACGACGCGCACGTGGCCGACCTCCGACGCCACGCCGCGGTGTCCGCGCAAGAGCCGGTTGTCGACGATGATGCCGGCGCCGACGCCCGTGCCGACGAACACGCACAGCACGTGCCGTGACCCGCGCGCGGCGCCGCTCGTGGCCTCTCCGAACGCGACGGCGTCGACGTCGTTGAAGAGCTGCACCGGGCGCCCGTCGAGCGCGTCGCTCAGCATCCGTCGCAGCGGTACGTTGCGCCAGCCGAAGTTCGGCGCGTTCTCGATGACGTCACCCGGCTCGGGCAGCATCGCGGCGATGCCGGCGGCGACGCGCTGCGGCTTCACGTGCGCGCGTGCCTCGAGCGCGTCCGCGATCCGCCTCGCCTCGCGCGCGACCTCTTCGGCGCCGAGCCCGAGCGACGACGTGCGGGCCTCCGCCAGCAGCGCGCCGTCCGCGTCGACGATGGCGCCGCGCAGGTTCGTGCCACCGATGTCGAACGCGAGGACCGGCTCTGTCGTCGTCGTCACCCTCTCAACGTAGTCCGGCTGGGGCCCGGGCACCAGGCAGCCATTCGTGCGCAGGCGGGGCGGTGAGCGCCAAATCACGGCGCTCGGCGCTACTGTCCTCGCTGGTTGCCTCCGTCTGCCTGCGACAGGATCGAGCGATGCCCATCCAAAAGCCCGTCTTCCCGAACCCCTCCGTGGACACCGTCGCCCGCCGTCTGGAGGCGATGGAGAAGCGGCTTGGTAGCGTGCGCGCCGCGGACGGCAGCGTCGACATGGCGAAGCTCGAGGAGGCGGTGCGCGAGGCGCGCGATCCCGGCCTCGAGAAGGAGCTGAGCTGGATCAAAGACGAGTTCTCGACGCGTGAGATGCGAACCGTCACGGGCGGGTGCGGCGGGTCCTGGAACGAGCCGGTGGACGTGCCGCCGGCGACCCTCGACGGCGAGCAGGTCCGCTCGGTCATGAGCGCCCTCGTGGAGGCAAAGCGCCGCGTCGCCGAGCACGCCGACCAGGACGGCTCCGGCCACATCGAGCGCTCCGAGGCGCAGAACCCGGACGGCGGCCCCGGCCTCGCCGGTCACCTCGCGCGTGAGGCGGTCCGTGACGTCCACGTGGCGTTTCACGAGCAGCTCGACGCGTGGCGCTTGGCGCTGCAGGGCGCCGCCGACAAGGTGGATCCCCGCCGTGGCCTCGAGCTGAACATCGTGGGGCAGGCCGAGCGACACTGCGCGACGGCGCTCGGACGCGACGCCGTCCAGTGGGCCTACCGCGAGATGGCGACGCGTCACGCCATCTCGTCCGACGACGTGTGGACGATCATGGACATGAACCTCGCCGACGCCGAGCGCTCGCTGCTGCGCTTCATCCCGCTGTTCGGCAGAGACCTCGCGAGCGGCGACGGGCCCCATCTCGACGACGCCGAGGTGAAGCGCCTGCTGGGCGCGGATGATCTGGCGAGCTTCGCGCAGAAGGCGCAGGCCAGCGTCGAGAAGCGGCTCGGCATGGCCTACGCGGACTGGGTCCAGGGGAGAGACATCCCCGGCGCCGACCAGCTCGAGGACAAGGACTTCTACCGCGCCAGCTCGGGCTGCTGAGTCCCTCGGCAGGAACGCATGACCGACGCTTGCAGCCGCTCGCCGCCCGCTCCTTCGTCGCCGTCGTCGACGTGGAGGGGCCCGGATCTGCTGCGCAAGGAGCGCTTCGGCGCGCTCTACTACCAGCGCTCGAGCTGCCAGTTCCAGGCGCTCCCGGCCGGGCTCGCCGCGTTGTTGGTCGCGTCCACCGGCGAGAGCGCGCTCGACGTCCACGCACGCACGCCGCACGCGCTCGGGCTCGACGACGCCGGCTTCGCGGAGCTGGTGGTGCGCCTCCAACAGGCGGGCATGCTCGACGAGCGCTTCCGTTGCCCCGCGCACGTCATCGACGAGGATCGCGCGCACGGCGGCCTGGTGGGTCCGCTCGTCACGCATCTGCAGCTCACCATCGCCTGCAACCTGCGCTGCGAGCACTGCTACGTCGACGTCATGGCGAGGCCGGGGCCGGACGAGCTCAGCAGCGCCGAGGTGCTGTCGCTGTTCGCTGAGCTCGAGCGATGCGGCAGCCCCGTGCTCGTGCTGGCAGGGGGAGAGCCGCTGCTGAGGCGGGACCTGCCGGAGCTCCTCGCGGGCCTCGCGCGGTACTCGCTCGACGCCTGGCTCTGTACCAACGCGACGCTCTTGCACGACGACGTCGCGGGCCTGCTCGCGAGCTCGGCCCTGCGCGGCGTGTCCATCTCGCTCGACGGCCCCGACGCCGAGAGCCACGAGCGGCTGCGCGGCAAGGGACGCTTCGAGCACGCGCTGCGCGGCATCCGGGCGCTCGTCGCGGCGGGCCAGGACGACGTCCAGCTCCGCGTGACGGTGACGCCGCACAACGCCGAGCGCCTCGCCGCCTTCGCTCCCCTCGCGCGCGAGCTCGGCGTGCACAAGGTCGTCTTCAAGCCGTTCCGCCAGTCGGGCGCCGCCTCGGGCGCGGAGACCCTGACCCTCGCGCGCTCGCCCTATTTGCGCGCCATCCACGCCGCGCGCAGCGCCTGGCCCGACGACGGCGTCCCGGCGGACTTCGGTGACGGCATGCCGCAGCGGCCGCCTGCGTGGACCGGCATCATCCCCGCGTTCGGCTGCGTCGGCGGGACCACGAGCGTGTCCATCCTGCCCGACGGCCGCGTCGTCGGCTGCGGCTCGGTGCTCTCCGCCGATGACTGGCGCCTACGAGAGCACGGCTTCGCGCGAAGCTGGCGGGAGGCGCCCGGCGTCACGCTCTGGCGTTCGTTCGCAGGGAACGACGGCTGCCGCGCTTGCGGCAACTTCTCGCGCTGTGGAGGCGGCTGTCGCGCGCGGGCGGTGGGCGCCGGCTTGTCGGTGAACGCCTCCGACCCGTGGGCCTACTGCTCGGAAGGCGACGAGCGTGACCGCGGCGGCGTGTCGACGACGCGAGCGCGCCACCCGTCGCTGCGCATCGTGGCCTCCTAGCTGCCTCGAGATACGAGGCGCCGAAAGCCGCTGCCTTGCTCGCCGCGCGCTGCGAAGCCCCATGACGCGAGCGCCGCTAACGAACCCGCGAATCCGGCGACTCTCGTCGAGACACGCGACGCCTTCGTGGCGTTTTCAGCCGCCGCTCAGGGCGTGCTCGAGCTGGCCGGCGCGGCTTTCAGCGACTCCACGCGCTCGCGAGCGGCGCTCGCCTCCTCGTCGGAGAGGGGCTCCGCCGGCAGCTCGAGCGCCGGAAACGCGCCGATGATGTACGCGAGCCCGAGGTGCGCTTGCTCGAGCTCGAGCTCGGCGCGCGCGAGCTCGGCCTCGGTCAGAAACAGCGCCAGGTTCGCGTCGCTGACGTCGAGCGGGGTGGCGGCGCCGACGTCGTATAGGGCCCGCGCCTGCTCGCTCGCCTCGCGCGCGACGGCCACGGCCTCCTTCGCGAGCTCGAGCGCCTGGCCGCGCAACACGAGCTGCTCGAGGTTGCCGCGCACCTGCCCCTGGATGCGCTCCTCGATCTGCCGCACCTTCAAGAGCTCTTCGCGGATCTTCGAGGACGACTCGCTGAGCGCCGCGTAGCGCGCGCCGCCGTCGTAGAGCGGCAGCGTGGCCGTGACCATCAGCGCGCCTTGCACGGGCGACGCGATAAAGCCGCTGACGTTCGAGCTCGCGCGCGCCTGCCCGATGAGGTTCACGCTCGGCATGAACATCATCCAGGCGTCGAGGCGCGAGCGCTCGGCGACCTGCAACGCGACCTTCTGCGCGCGCAGGTCGGGCCGCTGCTGAACCGCCGTCGCGATGAGCTCCTCGGCGCTCGCGCTCGTGTCCACCATGGGCGCCGCGGGCGGCTCCACGACGTCGAAATAGCTCTGGATGCCGGTCAGCTGTCCGACGCCGGCGAGCGCCGCGCGATAGCCCGCCTCGGCGTTGCGCACGGCCTGCTGCGCGCGGATGACGTCGAGCTCGGCGCGGCGAAGCGAGAGCGGCGGCAGCGCCTCGAGCTCCACGCGGCTCTGGACCGCGTCGCGATGTCGGGTCGCGCTGTCACGCTGCTGCTCGGCGATGCCCAGCATCTTCTTCGCGGTGGCGGCGGTGTAGTAGGCGCGCGTGACGGCGAGCAGCAGCGCGTTGCGCGCCTGCGTGGTGGCGAGCTCGACGGCGTCCACGGCGCTGTAGGCGTTCTGCAAGAGCGGCAGCGCGCGGCCGTTGAAGAGCGGCATGCTCACCTGCAGCGAGCCGCCGAGCACGTGCGCCGGCTGCACCACGATGGGCTGGATGTCGCCCTTCTGCTTCTCGAGCTCGTCGGCGACGGCGAACAGCCCGCGCGCCTGTCCGCGCAGCTCCTCTTGCTTGCCCGGGTCCTGCTCGAGCTCGGCGACCTGGCTCATGATCTCGCCGAGGGAGTCGTAGAGCAGCGACTGCTGCTCGACCTGGTCCTCGCTGATGAATTCGATCGTCTGGTCGTTGCAGTCGGCGAAGGCGAGCTGGCCGCCGAAGGTGCAGTTGAAGGTGTACGTCCCGCCGAGGGAGACGTGCGGCAGCAAGAACGACCACGCCTTGCGGACCTGCGCCTCCTGCTGCACGAGCTTCTCGCGCGCGATGCGCAGGTCGAAGCTCCGCGCCGCCGCCTCGCGCAGCGCGTCGTCGAGGGTGACGCGCACCGGGGCGTCGCTCGGCTCGAGCCCGAAGAGCGCGTCGGGTGAGGCGGAAGGCAGGGCGAGCGACGACGAGGGGACCGCCCCGCGGCCGAGCGCGCTCGCGCCGGAGGGAACGCCCTCGGCCCACGGCGCGTCAGCGCTCTCGCCGACGCCCGCGGCGCCGCTCGCGCCGACGCCCGCGGCGCCGCTCGCGCCGAGCCCGCCGCCTACGCCGGGGATGTCTTGCGCCGTCGCCGACGACGACGACACGACGAGGAGCACCGCCAGCAGCGGGCGCGGACGGATCTTCCGAGGCAAGGCGATCATCGCTCCCTTTCGCGCACGTCTTCCGCCACGGGCGGCCGCGGACGTGTCGTGCGCGCAAGAGTGTGCACCATGCGCGCGCGGCGAAAGGGTCGAGCGGGCGTTTTCAGCTGCGCAGCCCCCACCGTCACCCGGCTCGCGAGCTGGGCGCCAGGTTGTTAGGACCAGCGCTCGAGCGTGCAGGAGCACCGCGCACGGTGCGCGAGGCCCTCTGGCCCCTGCCGTTCGACGGGCCGCCGGAACCCCGATGACGTATTCGGCTGTTTGTGCCTATGAGCGCCCTCCGCCGGCGCCGCGACGCGGTGCGACGAAGCGTTCCCGGGGCCGAGACGAGGGCTAGCAAATGGATACTTTCAAGGTCGGGGACAAGGCGGTTTATCCCGCACATGGTGTCGCCGAGGTGATCGGCATCGAGAAGAAGGAGATCTCCGGCCACGAGATGACCTTTTATGTACTGGAGATCCTCGACAACGGCATGAAGGTGATGATCCCCACGTCCAACGTCAAGGCCGTGGGCATGCGCGAGATCATCTCGGAGGACGAGGCCGACGAGGTCTTCAAGATCCTGCGCAAGAAGGAGAAGGTCGTCGAGTCCACGACGTGGAACCGCCGCTATCGGGAGTACATGGAGAAGATCAAGACCGGCTCGGTCTTCGAGGTCGCGAAGGTGCTTCGTGACCTGTACCTCCTGAAGGGCGACAAGGACCTCAGCTTCGGCGAGCGCAAGATGCTCGACACCGCCCGCTCGCTCCTCGTGAAGGAGATCGCCATCGCCAAGGGGATGACCGAGGACGAGGTGGAGAACGAGTTCCGGAGCATCTTCAAGGTGTGAGCGGCCTGGTGTTTCGGGCCAGGCTTGAACCCCCCGGTCCCCGTTCACCACGAGCGCACAAGTTTGCGTCCCTGACGACGCTTGTCGCAGTATCGGCACCGTATCGGAGGTCCTCATGCTCGGACTCATCGTCGTGGCGCCGGACAATGGCCCCGGGCTGCGCCCCGACGCCCTGCTCGAACCGCTGCTCGGCGTCCCCCTCCTGAGCCGCGCCATCGGTGGCGCGCTGCCCACCAAGGACGCCGTCACCGCCGTGCTCGTGGTGCCGGCCGATCTCGTCGAGCGGGTTCGCGAGGAGGTCGTCGAGCGCTTTCGCCTCGACGAGGTCGAGCAGGTGGTCGCGGGCGGGCCCGACTTCGCCAGCGCCCTGCGCGCCGGCCTCGAGGCGCTGCCGAGCGACATCGAGCGCGTGCTCGTGCAGAACGCGTCCCAGGTGCTCTCGCCTTCGGGCCTCGCCGACCGCGTGGCCGCGTCCCTGTCGTCGGACGGCGCCGCTGCTCCCGCCGGCCCGGTGCGGGGCAACGTCGTGGCCGACGAGGACGGCGGCCTGATGCCGCTCGAGATCCGCCCGCGCCTGCGCGCGCTGCAGGGGCCGCAGGCGTTCACCGTCGAGCGCCTTCGCGCCGCGCTCCTCGACGAGCAGGCGGATGGCTGCACCGACGCGGCCGAGCTCGTCGCCCAGCTCGGCGGCGCCGTCACCCTCGTCGACGGGGACGGCGACAACCTGCTGCTCGAGGACGACGCCGACGTGTCCCGCGCGGTGGAGGTCTTCAGCCGCCGCGCCATCGACTACGCCTTCCTCTACCCGCGCGATCTGCTGCCGGAGGACCCGCTGCGCAAGGCGCTCGAGCAGGGCGAGGCGAGCTCCGCGCCGGCCCTCGACGACGACGGCGCGGAAGGTGACGCAGACGACGAGCGCGGCACCACGCAGACCTTCGAGATGAGCTCGGTGCTGCCCGACCAGCGCGGCGAGCGCGAAGATCACGACGAGACCCAGCGCATGGCGCCCGCGCCCGCCGAGGACTCCGACGCGCCGCTGTGAGCGCCCGGGCCCGCGAGAGGCGAGGAACCGCCTGACCTCCGGCGTGGTCGGGGCTAAGAACACGCCATGAACCACGACGACGCGTTCTTCCAAGCCGAGGTCCAGGAGGGCAAGCGCGTGCGCGTGGTGCAGCCGCACCGCCTCTTCCTCACGGGCGCCGTCCTGTTCGCGCTCGCCTGGCTCATGTGGCCGACGCGCGACGAGCTCGCCTATCACTTCTCGTCGGCGCAGATCATGGACCTCGGCGCCGCCGCCAGCCTCGACCCCCAAAAGACGCTCCCGCTCGAGCAGCCGGTGCGCCTCACGGGGGTGCTCGGCAACAAGGCCGCCGTCCTCTCGGGGGCCTTTCGGCCCGGCTCCTATCGCCGCGGTCCGGTGCAGGTGCGGCAGGTGCTGGGCGCTCCGATCTTCGTCGAGTTCGACCAGGACGCGCTCGGCGACCAGTACACCGCCTTCACGCAGGTGACGGTCGAGGGCCGCCTGACGGACTTCGGGCCGGAGAGCGAGCTGGCCGCCGCGCGCAACTATTTCTGGGAGCGCTTCGGCATGAGGATCCCCGACGACGCCCGCGTGCTGGTCGTGTCCGAGATGCCGGGGCAGATGTGGCGCTACCCGATCCTCCTCGTGCTGGCGCTGCTCATCGCCGGCACGAGCGTCACCTTTGCGGTCTTGAGCCTGCGGCGTCGGGTCGTCGTGGAGTAACGCGCGAAAA
>CAYLZW010000170.1:0-12397 GCA_964388085.1 uncultured Myxococcales bacterium
GCGGCGGCACGAAGGACAGCGCGGGCTGGCGTGGCGAGAGAGAGGCGGCGTCGGCTGCGACAGCACCGACAGCGACGGTGCAGGCGGAGCGAGGTCCCGCGCAGGTGCAGAAGGGAGACATCGTCGAGGTCGTCACGATGCCGGGCACACCCATGGAGGTGGTGGAGGTGAACGGCGACGAGGTCGTGGTCGCGCGCGGGCCGATGAAGCTGCGCACCGATCGCGCTTCGCTCCGGGAGCCTCGAGAGGGGCGAGCGGCCAAAGCGGTGTTCACTTCGGCGCCAGCGGTGAAAGCGACGGGCGCCAAGCCGCTGTCGGCGCCGTCGTCTTCCGAGCCGCGCACCTCGGAGAACACCTTGGACGTCCGCGGCGAGCGGGTGGAGAACGCGATGGAGCTGCTCGAGGCCTTCCTCGATCGCCTGCTGCGCGACGGCAAGACGCGTGGCTTCGTGCTGCACGGTCACGGCACGGGGGCGCTCAAGCGGGCCATACGAGACGCGGCAGCGCAGAGCCGCTACGTCGAACGAAGCGGGCCGGCGCACCCCGACGACGGTGGCGACGCCTGCACGCTCGTGGAGCTGGGCGATCCGCGAGCGTGAGTGACCCGGGGCCGTTCAGCTCTTCTAAACGGGATCCGCGACCGCCTTGTCGTCGTGATCGCTGCTGCTCGAGGGCGTCGCTCGCCAGCCGCCGAGCGCCGGCGCGTCACTTCGCTTGGCGAACACCAAGAGCGCGATGCCGACGAGCGCGAGACCTACGCTCAGCCACTGTCCGCGTGTGATGTGCAGCGTGGCGTACTCGAGGTGCGCGATGTGCGCGTCAGGTTCGCGGAAGAATTCGGCCACCACGCGGGCGGCGGCGTAGACGATGCCGAACAGGCCGATGATGACGCCGGGTTTTTGCGGCTTGCGCCAAGCAAACAGCAGCACCCCGAAGACGAGCAGGCCCTCGAGCACCGCCTCGTACAGTTGCGACGGGTGACGCGGGGTCAGGTAGGGCGCGACCGCCAGCGCAAGAGCCTTGTCCCCTTGCTGGATGACCTCGAGGATCTCCGGCAGCCTCGTGCGGATGTTGCTGCCATCGAGGGGCGCGCCTCCGAGCACGGGATCGATCGCACGCGCGACGGCCGTGAGCTTGTCCGCCGAGAACGTGTACAGCTCCTGGGGGAAGCGAACGGCCCAGGGCACGTCGGTGGCGCGGCCGTACAGCTCTCCGTTCACGAAGTTCGCGAGGCGTCCGAAGAACAGGCCGAGCGGCGCCGCGAAGCCGGCGAGGTCGAACACGTGCAGCGTCGGAGCGCCTTTCCGTCGAGCGAACCAGGCCGACGCGAGCAACACGCCGATCATGCCGCCGTGGCTCGACATCCCTCCCTGGTTCAGCGCCAACAGACCCCAGAAGGGCGGATCGCCGCCGAAGGTCCAGAGCAAGGACGGCTGGTAGAAGAGCACGTAGCCGACGCGACCGCCGCCGACAGCGCCGACGGCCAGGGCCATGACGAGATCGCCCGAGCTGGTCGCCTCGATGGGGGAGCGGCCGCGGTGCAGCACGTGACGGATGAGTCCCCACGCGCAGAAGAACCCGACCACGTAGGCGAGCCCGTACCAGCGAATCGGGCCGTTCTCCCAAAGCTCGACGAGAAACGGGTCAATGTTGTGCACCCAGTAGTGGGTTGGGTCACCGGCATCCATGCGCGCTCCCTCTCTCGACCTAGCCTCGCGCCAGCGGGCACACCAGCATGGCACCGATGTACCGAAACACCCGGGCCATCCACCGCGTTCCGCGAACGGGCGCCGAGGGCCAGAAAGAATCGCCGCGATCACGTGTATTGGCGAACGGGGCTGGTTCGTCTATGATTGGGCGAGGCATGAACACGGGAACCGGCATCCTGAAGAAGGCCACAGCGCTGCTGCTGTTGCCGCTCGCGTTGTTCGCGGGGTCGTCGCTCGCCGTCGATCTCATGAGCTGCCGCGCGCAGGGGCTGGTCAGCTCGAGCTGTTGCTGTCCATCGCCTGCCATACGGGTCGCGGTGGATGAGCACCCGCAGCTCGAGCAGGGCTGCTGCGAGCGCTTCACGCTCTCCTACGCGTCCGAGGCGCCAGCCCCGCACGGGCAGCTCGTGCTCGCACCGTTGGCGCTGCCTTCCGTCTCCGGGCTTCCGTTCGTCACTTTCGCGAACGTCGAAACCGACGTCGATGATGTTCCCCGCGCGGAGCGAGTGCCTGATGCCACAGGTCCACCGCTGCGGGTCCTCCACTGTAGCTTTCTGACCTGAAGCTCCTCGGTGTCGTCGTGGCGGCCCGCGCTCGTGCTTTGCGAGCGAGACGTCGCCTGAACGCACACGCACGCGCGCCATTGGCGTGGTGCGGCGGCCTCGTGAACCACACGAGCCACCCTGGAGTCGAACATGTTCTCGAGACGAATCGCGGCAGGCGCGTTCGGCGCGCTGCTGCTGACCCATCCCCTCATCGCCAGCGGCTGTGCGCTGGGAGCGCGCTCGGGGTACGAGGAGCGGCTCGCGTCGTGGCGCGCGCAGGCGGACGTGATCCGGCCGATTCGATCGCCGGCCGACGACGCTGAAGGTGCCGCTCTCTTCGAAGGGCACGCGGCGCTCCAGCAGAGCGCGCTCGTCACCGCGGTGCTCTCGCGAAGCCCGACGCTCACGTCGGCGCAAGCAGCGTGGCGTGCCGCGCTCGAGGACGTGCCGCAGGCGATAGCGCTCGAGGACCCGATGCTCGCGTACGAGATCGCGCCGCTGAGCCTGCCGCTGCCTGGAGCAGGGACCTCTCTCATCGGCGGAGACGCGCACTTCGGAAACTCGATCATGCTGAGCCAGCGGCTGCCATTTCCAGGCAAGCTCGAGGCGCGCGGCGCGCTGGCGCTGTCGTCGGCGGACGTCGCTGAGCAGGAGCTGAAGGCGGCCCGCCTCTCCCTCGGGTTGCTCGCGTCGCAGCTGTGGGCCGACTACTTCGCCGTGTCGCGCTCGTTGGCCGTGAACGATGAGCTGTCCGTAGTGCTCGCCGCCCTGCGGGAGAGCGCCGAAGCGCACCTCGAGACCGGCCACTCGCTGCTGCGCGATCCGCTCAAGGCCGAGGTCGCGCTCGCCCACCTCGAGCACGATCGCGTGGTGTTGCAGTCCCGTCGTCGTGTGCTGGTCGCGCGCTTGAACGGGCTTCTGCATCGACCGCCCCGCGCTCCGTTGCCTCCGCCGCCAAACGAGGTCGCGCTGCCGGACGTCGTCGAGAGCGATGACGACTTCATGAGGCGCGCGCTCGAGCAGCGACCTGAGCTCGCCGCGGCGGAGGCTGGCATCCGGAACGCCGAGGCGGGCCTCGACCTGGCCAGCCTCGCCTACGCCCCCGACATGTCCGTGAGCGGGGAGTACACGTCGATGTTCCCCATGCTCGAGCACCAGTGGATGGTCGGCGCGTCGCTCTCGTTGCCGCTGCAATTCGACCGCCGGCAAGCCGAGCACGACGCTGCAGAGGCGCGGGTGCTGCGCGCCGAGAGCGAGCGCGCACGCGTCGTCGACGAGCTTCGGACCGAGCTTGCGGTCGCTCGTGAGCGAGTGGCGGAGGCGCACCACGTCGTGGCCCTCTTCGAGCGACGTTTGCTGCCTGCCGCGAGAGGCCAGCTCGAGGCCGCGCGTGCGTCCCTCGAGGCAGGTACGCGAGGCTTCTTCGACGTGCTGGAGGCCGAGGAGGATCTGCGCCGCATTCGGCTCTCGCGCGAAGAGGCGATCGCAGACCTGTTGAAGAGGAGCGCGGAGCTGGAGCGCGCGCTCGGGCGCATCCCCGGTCTCGCGGAAGACACGTCGACCGGTACCTCGGTCACCCTGGGCGGAGAGCAGTCATGACGACGACGAACCTCCTGAAGCGGCCGCTCGGGCGTCGCGACCTCGCCCTCCCGCTCCTTGGGCTACTGGCGTCGGTGGCGCTCTCTGGTTGTGACGCGGACGCCGAGAAGTCGCCGCCGCCAACGCATGCGGCAGCGAAGGACGCGACAACAAAGCTCGCTGTGCTGCCGAGCGCCGCGAAGGCGGAGGTCAGCGAAGCCTTCGCGGCCTACGAGCGCGCACGTGCTCTGCTGGCGAGCGATCGACGAGAGGGGCTCGAGGACCACGCGACGTCGATGGCAGGTCACCTTCGCGCGGCGGCGGACGCTCTGCCGCAGGGCGACGTGAGCGCGACCTGGCTGCTCGCTTCGGCCGAGCGTGTCGAGGCCATCGCGTCGGCGTCCACTCTCGACGAGGCACGCCTGCGCTTTCAGGAGGCGAGCGAGATTGTCATCGCCCTCGGCGCCGCGGACCCGACGCTGCAGAAGGGTCTGCACGTCTTCGAGTGCCCGATGGTGCAGGGCTTCAACAGCTGGGTTCAGCCGACCCGTGAGCTCGCGAACCCTTACATGGGCCAGCAGATGCTCTCGTGCGGCTCGGAGCGCGCCTGGCATCCCGCGGCAAGGTCGTCGTCGAGCAGCGCGTCGTCAGCCCCCTCGTCATCGGTGCAAGCGCACGACGGGCACGTGCACGACGACGGCATCGCCTACTACACGTGCCCGATGCATCCGTCCGTCAAGCAGGACGGTCCGGGGCAGTGCCCGCTGTGCGGCATGGACCTCACGCCGATCACGAAGGCGCAGCTCGCGAGCGGTCAGCTGCTCATCGACGAATCCCGCCGGCGCGAGATCGGCTTGCGCACCACCCGCGTAACGAAAGGCACCTTCTCGACGGAGCTCCGCACCGTCGGCCGTGTGACCTTCGATGAAGCACGGCTCTATGACGTGAACCTCAAGCTGAGCGGCTGGATCGATCGCCTCCACGTCGACGAGACCGGAGAAGAGGTGAACAAGGGTCAGGTGCTGTTCACGCTCTACAGCCCCGACCTCTACGCGGCCCAGGTAGAGCTCATCAGCGCGCAGCGCGCCATCGACGCCGCGGGCGACGGCATCTCGAAGTCGCTCATCGCGTCGGCCTCGAAGAAGCTCGCGCTCTGGGACGTCAGCGCTGCGCAGATCGAGCAGCTACGCAAAGAGAAGGTCGCGCGCCGAGCGATGCCGATCCTCTCGCCCGCGCGCGGCCACGTCATCGAGAAGAACGTCGTCAACGGCAGCCACGTCGAGGTCGGACAGACCGTCTACCGCATCGCCGATCTCAGGCGCGTGTGGATCGAGGCGGACGTGTACGAGAAGGACCTGCCGCGAGTACACGTCGGTCAGAAAGCGCGCGTCACGCTCTCCTACCTGCCCGGTCGCGTCTTCGAAGGTGCGGTCACGTTCGTGGCGCCGGTCCTCGACGAGAGCACGCGCACCGGCCGCGTCCGGCTCGAGCTCGACAACGACGAGCTGGCGCTGAAGCCGAATATGTTCACCGAGGTCACCCTGCTCGTCGACGGCGAGGAAGCGCTGCAGATCCCGCGGGAGGCCGTGCTCTACACCGGCCGGCGGCGCCTGGTGTTCATCGACCTCGGCGAGGGACGGCTGCGCCCGCAGGAGGTCACGATCGGACGCGAGACGAACGAGGCCGTCGAGGTGTTGAGCGGCCTCTCCGAGGGAGACGTCGTCGTGACGTCCGGAAACTTCCTGCTCGCGGCCGAGAGCCGGATCAAGAACGCCGCCGACTTCTGGCACGACGATGAGGACGTGGAATCGCTACCCACTCCGTCGGCTGCAGAGAGCTCGACGCCCGCGCCCGCGCCGGAGCCGGCCGGTCTCGGGGGCACGCCATGACCGCCTCCGCCGAGCGAGGTGACGATGAGCTCTCGCGTGGAATCGTGCCGCGCATCATCGAGAGCAGCGCGCGCAACCCGCTGCTGACCGTGCTGGTCGCCTGCGCCATGGCGCTCTGGGGCTACATGTCGATGCGCGACGCGCCGCTCGACGCCATCCCCGACCTCTCGGACGTGCAGGTCATCGTGCTGACCGAGTGGCCCGGCAGGAGCCCGGACCTCGTCGAGGATCAGCTGACGTACCCGATCTCGGCCGCGTTGATCGGGGCGCCGAAGGTGAAGTCGGTGCGCGGGCAGTCCTTCTTCGGGCTCTCGTTCGTGTACGTCATCTTCGAGGACGACACCGACATGTACTGGGCACGCAGCCGCGTGCTCGAGTACCTGAACACCGCGCAGGCGAAGTTGCCCGAGGGCGTCACGCCCACGCTCGGACCGGACGCCACCGGAGTCGGCTGGGTGTTCCAGTACGCGCTCGTCGACGAGAGCGGCGAGCACGACCTGCAAGAGCTCCGCTCGCTACAGGACTGGAACATCCGTTACGCGCTCGCGAGCGTGCCTGGCGTCGCGGAGGTGGCGTCCATCGGCGGCTTCGTGAAGGAGTACCAGGTCCAGGTGGACCCGGCGAAGCTGCGCGCGTTCGGCGTCACCCTCGACGACGTCACTCGCGCGGTGCGCGCATCGAACGAAGACGTAGGTGGGCGGACGCTCGAGATAGGCGGCCACGAGCACGTCGTGCGCGGTCGAGGCTACGTGAGGTCCGTGCGCGACATCGAGGCCGCCGTCCTGAAGGCGAGCCCGACCACAGGGACTCCCGTGCGCGTACGCGACGTCGCGGTCGTCAGCATCGGCGCCGAGCCACGCCGCGGCTTCGCGGAGCTCGACGGCGAAGGGGAGGTGGCCGGCGGCATTGTCGTCATGCGCTACGGAGAGAACGCGCTCGACGTCATCGAAGGCGTGAAGGAGCGGCTTCAGGAGGTCAAGCGCGGCCTGCCCGGTGGCGTCGAGCTGGTCGTCACCTACGACCGCTCGGGGCTCATCGAGGCCTCCATCGACACGCTCACGCGCACGCTGCTCGAGGAGATGATCGTCGTCAGCCTCATCATCCTGCTGTTCCTGCTGCACGTTCGCAGCGCGCTCGTCCCCATCATCACGCTGCCCATCGCCGTCTTGCTGGCCTTCATCCCGATGTACTTCCAGGGCCTGACGGCGAACATCATGTCGCTCGGCGGCATCGCGGTCGCGGTCGGCGCCATGGTCGACGCCTCCATCATCCTCGTCGAGAACCTGCACAAGCGACTCGCCGACTGGGAGGACGAGGGGCGCCCCGGTGAGCGGCTGACCGTCGTCATCCGCGCCATGCAGGAGGTCGGCCCTTCGATCTTCTTCTCGCTGCTCGTCATCACCGTGTCGTTCATGCCGGTGTTCACGCTCGAGGGCACCGAAGGGCGACTGTTCAAGCCGCTCGCGTTCACCAAGACCTACTCCATGGGGTTCGCGGCCGTGCTGGCCGTGACGCTCACGCCCGCGCTCGCGGCGCTCGTCATCCGCGGACGTATCCGGCGCGAAGGCGAGCACCCCGTGACCCGCTGGTTGACCGCCGTCTACGTGCCCATCGTTCGACGCCTGGTGCGCGCCAAGCGCACGGTCATCATTCTGGCTGTCGTCGTCACGGGCGCCACCGTCCCCGCGTTCCTCTCGCTCGGCAGTGAATTCATGCCGCCGCTGAACGAAGGCGCCATCCTCTACATGCCGAGCGCTCCTCCCGGCATGTCGATGACCGAGGCGAAGCGCGTGCTGCACGCCATGGACAAAGAGCTTCGCGCCATCCCCGAGGTGGAGCGCGTGTTCGGCAAGATGGGGCGAGCGGAGACGGCGACCGATCCGGCGCCCATCGGCATGGCCGAGACCACGATCCTCCTGAAGCCACGAGCGGAGTGGCGTGAAGGCCTCACCTGGGACGCGCTCATCGCCGAGATGGACCAGAAGCTGCGCTACCCGGGCATGCCGAACATCTTCTGGATGCCCATCCAGACCCGCACCGAGATGCTCGCCACCGGCGTGCGCGGGCCGCTCGGCATCCAGGTGTTCGGGGACGATCTCGAGACCATCGAGGCGACGGCGGTCGCCATCGAGCGCGCGCTTGCAGACGTCCCCGGCACGCGCAGCGCCTTTGCCGAGCGCGCCACCGGGGGCTTCTTCGTCGATGTCGAGGTCGATCGGGAGAAGGCCGCGCGCTATGGGCTGAACGTCGCGGACGTGAACGCGGTGCTCACGACCGCCATGGGCGGCAGCGAGGTCTCCGAGACCGTCGAGGGCCGCGAGCGCTATGGCATCAACGTGCGCTACGCGCGCGAGCTGCGCGATGACCCCACGTTGCTGAGAGACGTCCTCGTCACCTCGCCGAGCGGCGCCCAGATCTCGCTCTCGCAGGTGGCCAGCGTGCGGCACCGCATGGGTCCGCCCATGGTGCGCTCCGAAGACGGCCGGCTGGTTGGCTTTGTCTTCGTCGACACCGACCGTCCCATCGCCGACTACGTCGAGGACGCAAAGCGCGTGGTGCACGACGAGGTGACGCTCCCGGCGGGGACGCGCGTGGAGTGGGTCGGGCAATACAAGTACCTCGAGCGCGCCCAGGCGAAGCTGAAGATGGTGCTGCCGCTGACGTTGTTCCTCGTCCTCGTGCTGCTCTACCTGAACACACGCTCCTGGGCCGAGACGCTGCTCGTCGTCGGCGCGCTGCCGTTCTCGCTGGTGGGCGCGGTGTGGCTGTTGTTCTTTCTCGACTACGACATGAGCGTCGCCGTCTGGGTCGGGCTCATCGCGCTCGCTGGCCTCGACGCCGAGACCAGCGTCGTCATGTTGCTCTACCTGCGGCTCGCGGAGCGACGGCGGCGCGAGCGTTCGCTCTTCTCGACCACCGGAGATCTCGAAGAGGTGATCGTCGAGGGCGCCGCGCACCGCATCCGGCCGAAGCTGATGACCGTGGCGACCACCATCCTCGGGCTCGTGCCGCTGCTCTGGAGCGATGGCACGGGCGCGGACGTCATGAAGCGCCTGGCCGCGCCGATGGTAGGAGGTCTCGTGACCTCATTCCTCCTCGAGCTCGCCGTGTTTCCGGCCGTTTTCGCGCTCTGGCGCTCGCGCGGCCTGGCGACCGGTCCCGCGACGCCCGAGGCAGAGCCCACTTCCCCCGCGCTGCCGACTGTTGAAGACACACCGTCGTCGCGCATGCCGGCAGCCGTCGGCCCTGTTACGCCCCCACCGACTGGAGATGCGAAGTGATGAAGCAGCCATTGTCTACCCTCGTCATCGTGTTCCTCGCCGTGACGTCGTCGCTCGGCGCGGGTTGCTCGGACAAGGCGGCCGCGAGCGCGACGAGCGCCGCGGCGAGCGACGCAACGCCCGCGGCGAAGGGCCCCGCGTACCCAGCGGCCGCGCAGGCGTCCGTCGACGAGACGCTCGCGGCTTACGAGGAGGCCAGAGCGATCTTCGCCGCCGACAACGCCAGCGGAATCGAGCCCGCGGCCCAGAAGCTGGCGGCGAGCGCGACCAAGGCCGTAGAGGGCGCTCCCGCCGCGGCCAAGGCGCACCTGCAGGGCATCCTCGACGCTGCACAGAAGCTCGGGCTGGCCAGCAAGGAGGGCATCGAGCCCGCGCGCAAGGCGTACGGTGAGGTGAGCAAGCACGTCATCGGCCTGCTCGTCGCCTTCCCCTCGTTGACGGAGGGGCGCTTCGTCTTTCAGTGCCCCATGGCGACCGGCTACAAGAAGTGGGTGCAGACGTCCGAGCAGCTCTCGAACCCGTACATGGGGCAACGCATGCTGGCCTGCGGCGGAGCGACGGACTGGAAGGTCTGAACCTCTGACGACGGCAGCGTCGTCAGCTGTGGTAGCGCACGTGCAGGAACTTGAGGCCGGCGACGAACACGCTGCCGCCTACCGCGTTGCCCAGCGTCGACCACAGCAAGAAGTACAGGTAGCCGCGAAAGCTCGGGCCGGCGTCAGCGAACACCGCCGCGAGCACCTCCACGCTGCCGGCGACGCAGTGGGGCAGGTGGCCGAGGCCGATGCCGCCAGTGATGATGAAGATGATGAGCACGTGGCTCGTCGTGTCCTTGCCTGCCGCGACGAGCCACGACAGCAGTCCCATGAGCCAGCCGGCGAGGACCGCACCGACGAAGAGCACCATCGGGGCCTGGCTCACGAGCGGATGCGCGATCTCGTGTAGCGCGCGGTCGCTGATGACCTCGAGGCGCGGTCCGGTCCAGGCGATGATGCTGGCGACGAGCGCCGCGCCCACCAGGTTCGCGACATAGATGGTCGCCCACAGACGCGCGAGCGCGCGCAGCGGTGCCTTGCGATCGAGCACGGGAATGACGGCCAGCGTCGTGTGCTCGGTGAACAGCTCGGAGCGTCCGAGGACGACGAACAAGAAGCCCACCGGATACACCGCGGTGACCAGCAAGCGGGTGGTCGCGTGCGAGTAGTCCTCGTGGGTGAGCGTCCACATGACGGCCATGAAGAAGGCGCTGAAGCCGATGTCGAGCCCTGCCGAGAGACCCGAGAGGGCGAGCCCGCGAAATGGCCGTCGCAGCTCGAGGAGACCCTGGGCGCGCTCGATGCGGAACATCTGCTCGTAGGGCTTCTTCCCTTCGCCGTTCAGCAGCTCTGCGTCGGCGGACGCGGTTCGCTCGAGGTCGTCCTTCCCGGAGTCGAGCCTGCCGGGTGCGTCCCGCTCTGCCATGTCGTCCTCACGAGCGCCGCTGTGCGCGTCTCCGAGAGCCGCGACTTAGGACGATCTACCGATGGTGCCGACCGCTGCCCGCGTGACGCTTCGCCCCATGCATAGCCTTCACGTGCCCCGCTGGATCGCCGTCCTTCTCGTCGCGCTCACCGCGCTGCCCGCCTTCGCCGCGGACGTGTGGACGGAGCCCTACCTCGGCGTGAAGTACCTTCATCGCTCGACGGCGGAGCCGAAGGAGATCCACGCGCTGATCATCGACCTCTCGCGGCCGGAGATCCGCGTTCGCGCCACGAAGGCGTCGGAGAAGGCACAGACGCCCAGCGACTTTTCCGACGCCGTGGGCGCGGTCGCGGTCGTGAACGCGGACTACTTCGACGGGAGCTACTACCCGCGCGGCTACGCCATCGGCCAGGGCAACAAGTGGAGTGACGACACCACCGGCCGGCACTTCCTCGCCTGTCCGGCGCACGGCGCTTGCTTCATCGAGGTGGCCAACGCCGTGACCAACGGCAACGCCGCCTGGCGCTCGGCCGTCAGCGGTTGGCGCGTGCTCGTCAACAACGGCAACGTCGTCCAGACGGCCGCGATGGACCAGAACTGCGGCTCCCACTGCATCACGTCGCATCCGCGCACGGCCGCCGGCCTCTCCGAGGACGGCTTGACGCTCATCCTCGTCGTCGTGGAGGGGCGTCAGGCGGGTCTCACCGGTCTGACCACGAACCGCCTCGCCACGCTCATGAAGGACCTCGGCGCCCACCGAGCGATCAACCTCGACGGCGGCGGCAGCTCCACCATGGTCCTCGCGGGTTCACGTGTCAGCGGACGGCCCGACGCCGAGCCGAACGAGCGCACGGTCTCGAACCACCTCGCGATCCTCTGGGACCAGTCGCTCGCGAGCGGCAAGCTGGTCGGTTTCGTACGCGAAGGGGCCATCGACAACGCCGACGCCCCCGTGGCCGACGTGGCCATCGCGCTCTCGGACGGCCAATCGACGACGACGAACGCCGACGGCTACTACGCGTTCAACGTCGTCGCTCCCGGCGAGATTACGGTCACCGCGACGAAGGACGGCTACACGACCGCGACCGACACCAAGCTGGTGGAGGGCGGCATCACGAACTGGAAGAGCATGGCGCTCGTCGTGGCGCCGCCGGTCGAGGAGCCCGACGCCGGACCGAGCGAAGGTGAAGGCGAGGGTGAAGGTGAAGGCGAAGGCGAAGGCGAAGGCGAAGGCGAAGGTGAAGGTGAAGGTGAAGGTGAAGGTGAAGGTGAAGGTGAAGGTGAAGGTGAAGGCGAGGGCGAGGGCGAGGGCGAGGACGCAGGTACCGTTGACAGCGACGGCGGCAGCGACACGGCGCAGAGCGGCGGGTGCAGCCATACCTCTACGCGACCGGGTGCCTCCGCGGCGGGAGCCGTCTTGGCCCTGTTTGCCTTCGGGTTCGCGCTTCGTCGACGTCGTCGTTGAAGCAGCCGGTGAGGTGCGTGAGGCAGTCGTTGCGGCGGGGCGTGCTGGTCTGACACCCCATCAGGGCGAGGGCCGCGTAAGCGATGCACTGGCGTCACCAGCCTGTGTTTCGTCTCGGACGATTCTTCGCGGACCTTCACTTGCCGCGTCGCCCCCTCGATGAGCGGTGCCATACTCCGGCGCATGTCGGATGGGCATTCGGCTTCGGCGGCGCGCGAGAGGTCGCTCGCGCTCTCGAACGCGGTGAAGTTGTCGTTGTCCCTCGTGGCCATGCTCGTGGTGGCCATGACGGTGCGCTTGTGGCTGCCGCGCGTGCTCGGCCCGAGCGGTTTCGGGCAGCTCCATTTCGCCGAGTCACTCGCGCTCGGGCTCTTCCTCTTCAGCACGCTCGGCGCCGACGTCTACATCCGCAAAGAGCGCGTAGGCGAAATAGCCCGCGTTTCTGGTGACCCCGCGAAGTATGGCATGC
>CAYLZW010000171.1:0-12380 GCA_964388085.1 uncultured Myxococcales bacterium
CTCGTCAGCGCCATGCAAGAGCACCTCTCGGTGCTGCCCGGCATGAGGATCGTGTTCACGCAGCCCATCGAGATGCGCGTGAACGAGATGGTCGCCGGCATCCGCGCCGACGTCGGCGTGAAGGTCTTCGGCGCGGACCTCGACGTGCTGCTCGAGAAGGGGCGGGCCATCGAGCGGGTGTTGAAGTCCATCCCTGGCGCGGCCGACGTCGCCGTGGAGCAGATGACGGGCCTGCCGGTGCTCGAGATCGACGTCGACCGCCGCGCCATCGCCCGGCACGGCGTCAGCGTGCGCGAGGTGCTCGACGCCGTGCGCGCGCTCGGCGCGCTCGAGGTCGGCGAGCTGTTCGAGGGCGAGCGCCGCTTTCCGATCGCCCTGCGCGTCGACGACCGCTACCGGCAGAGCCCCGAGCGCGTCGGCCGCATCCTCATCGGCTCGGAGGCGGGCGATCGGGTCCCGCTCTCGCGCCTCGCCGAGCTGCGCGTCGTCGACGGCCCCTCGACGGTGCAGCGCGAGTGGGGCCGCCGGCGCCTCGTCGTGCAGGCGAACGTGCGCGGGCGGGACGTCGGCTCGTTCGTCGCTGAAGCGCAGGCGCGCGTCGAGCGGGAGGTGGCGCTGCCCGAGGGCTACTTCATCCGCTACGGCGGCCAGTTCGAGCACCTCGAGGAGGCCAGCCGGCGGCTCTTGCTCGTCGTCCCGCTCGCGCTGCTGCTGGTGTTCTCGCTGCTCTACGTCACCTACGGCCGCGTGACCGACGCGCTGCGCGTGTTCTGCGGCGTGCCCTTCGCCATCGTCGGCGGCGTGTTCGCGCTCTGGCTGCGCGGCATCCCCTTCTCGGTGTCGGCGGCGGTCGGCTTCATCGCGCTCTCGGGCGTCGCGGTGCTGGGCGATATGGTGCTCGTCTCCACCCTTCGGCAACTGACGGACCGTGGCGTCCCGCTGGCCCAGGCGGTGCGCGAGGCAGCCGATCGCCGGCTGCGGCCGGTGCTCATGACCGCCCTCGTCGCGAGCGTGGGCTTCCTCCCCATGGCGCTCAACACCGGCATCGGCGCCGAGGTGCAGCGCCCGCTCGCCACCGTCGTCATCGGCGGCATGGTGACGTCGACGCTTTTGACCTTGTTCGTGTTGCCGGTGCTGTACCTGAGCCTGCGCGCTCTCCGCGAGGACCCGGCCGATGAGCTCGCCTGAGCCGAACGCTCCCCGGCGGCGCTGGCCGCTTGTGCTCGCCCTGCTGCTGGCGGCCCAGGCGTTGGCTGTCGTCATGTATCTGATCGTCGAGCGGGAGCGCACACCGGAGCTGCGGGAAGACCTCGGCTTCGAGCCGCTGAGCCTCGCGCTGCCGGCGCTCACGCTCTCGCGTCCGAGCGAGACCTTGACGCTGCCCGCCGCGAACACCGACGACAACCTCACGCTGCTGCACGTCTGGGCCACCTGGTGCAAGCCCTGCCGCGAAGAGCTGCCGACGCTGCTCGCGCTCGGCGACGAGGTGCCGCTCGTGTTCGCGAGCACGGACGAGACCTGGCCCGTCATCGAGCACTACTTTGACGGCGACGTGCCGCGCGGGGTCTGGCGCCTCGACGACGAGAGCCAGCTCCCCGTGCGTGGACTGCCGACGACGTTGGTGCTTCGGGGCGATCGGGTGATCGCGCGCGTGGAGGGCGCCCGCCGCTGGACGTCCGAGGGGGTCCGGGAGCTACGGGCCGACATCGACGCTGCCGAGTAGCGGCCGTGTGGAGCCTCTGCTGGCTCGAGCCGTGCTGGCTCAAGCCGCCAAAGGCGCGCTCGCGCGGATCAGGTAGTCGAAGGAGCCAAGCGCCGCCTTCGCGCCGTCGCCCGTCGCGCAGACGATCTGCTTGTACGGCGTCGTCGTCATATCGCCCGCCGCGAAGAGGCCCGGCACCGACGTCGCCCCGCGCGCGTCCACGATGACCTCGCCGTGCTGCGAGAGCTCGACGACGCCCTTCAGCCAGCCGGTATTCGGCACGAGGCCAATCTGCACGAAGATGCCCTCCACCTCCACGTGGCGGAGCTCACCGCTCGTGCGGTCCTCGTACTCGAGCGCGTTCACCTTGGTGCCGTCGCCGAGCACCTGCTTGGTCAGCGCGCTCGTGACGACGTCGACGTTCGGCAGGCTGCGCAGCTTTCGCTGCAGCACCGCGTCCGCGCGCAGCTCGGGGGCGAGCTCGAGCAAGGTCACGTGCTGCACGACGCCGGCGAGGTCGATGGCGGCCTCGACGCCCGAGTTGCCGCCGCCGATGACGGCCACGGCCTTGCCCTTGAACAGCGGGCCGTCGCAGTGCGGGCAGTAGGTGACGCCCTTGGTGCGGTACTCCTGCTCGCCGGGGACGTTCATGTCGCGCCAGCCGGCGCCGGTGGCGAGCACGACGCTGCGGGCCTTCAGCGTGGCCCCGCTCGTGAGGCGCAGCTCGAACAGCTCGCCCTTGGTGAGGGACTCGACGCGCTCGCTCTTGATGACCTCCACCGGATAAGCGCGCACGTGCGCCTCGAGCGCAGCCGCCAGGTTCGGCCCCTCCGTCTCCACGACGGAGATGAAGTTCTCGATGGCGAGCGTGTCGAGCACCTGCCCGCCGAAGCGCTCGGCCACGAGGCCGGTGTCGATGCCCTTGCGCGCGCTATAGACCGCCGCCGCCGCGCCCGCGGGGCCGCCGCCGATGACGAGCACGTCGAAGGGATCACGCTGGCTCAGCGCCTCCGCCCGACGCTGCGCGTGCGAGCCGTCATCGATCTTGGCGAGGATCTCGTCGAGCTCCATGCGGCCCTGCGCGAAGGGCTCGCCGTTCAGGAACACGCTCGGCACCGCCATGACCTGCCGCGCCTCGACCTCGCCCCTGTAGAGCGCGCCGTCGATGGCGACGTGCGTGACGTGCGGGTTCTTCGCGGCCATCAGGTTCAGCGCCTGCACGACGTCGGGGCAGTTCACGCACGAGGTGGAGAAGTAGGTCTCGAAGCGCAGCTCGCGCCCGAGGCCGGCGATGCGCTCGAGCGACTCGTCGCTGACCCTGGGCGGATGTCCGCCGACGTGCAGCAGCGCGAGCACCAGCGAGGTGAGCTCGTGCCCGAGCGGCAGCCCCGCGAAGCGCACGCGCGGCTCCTCGCCCGGCAGGTGGATGCCAAAAGACGGCGTCCGCTCTCCGCCCTCGCGGCGCTCCTGGATCTCGAGCAGCGAAGAGGTGCCGGCGAGCTCTTTCAGCAGCTGGCGCATCTCGGCCGAGGCCTCGCTGTCGTCGACGAAGGCGGTGATGGCGAGCGGCTTTTGCAAGCGGGCGAGGGTGCTGCGCAGTTGGTCTTTCACGGCTTCGTCGAGCATGGGTCCTCCGGCGGGGGTTCGAGTCAGGTGGGGGAGAAGGGGCCGAGGCGCGCCGCCGCGTACGAACGGCGACGCGCCCTACCGGTGGATGCGTCAGATCTTGCCGACGAGATCGAGCGAGGGCTTGAGGGTCTTCTGGCCCTCCTCCCAGTTCGCCGGGCACACCTCGTTCGGGTGCGTGGCGACGTACTGCGCGGCCTTCACCTTGCGCAAGAGCTCGGACGCGTTCCGGCCGATGCCGTTGTCGTGGATCTCGCACAGCTTGATCTCGCCCTCGGGGTTCACGACGAAGGTGCCGCGCAGCGCCAGGCCCTCCTCCTCGATCAGCACGTCGAAGTTGCGCGCCAGCGTCGCGGTGGGGTCGCCGATCATCGGGTAGGTGACCTTGCCGATGGCGTCCGAGCTGTCGTGCCAGGCCTTGTGCGCGAAGTGCGTGTCCGTCGACACGCTATAGACGTCCACGCCCAGCTTCTGGAACTCGGCGTAGTGCTGCGCGAGGTCCTCGAGCTCGGTCGGGCACACGAAGGTGAAGTCGGCCGGGTAGAACACGAACACGGACCACTTGCCGCGCACGCTCTCGTCGGACACGGGCACGAACTTGCCCTGGTGGTAGGCGGTGGCCTTGAACGGCTTGATGCGGGTGTTGATGAGAGACATGGGCGCTCGCTCCTCCTGTGTGTGCGCGGCGCAGGAGCGCGCCACGCGTTCGGTTCGAGCATCACTCTAAGGATCACAGAGGTTCCTTCCAGTCGAACGTTTTCAAGCACGGTTCAGGTTTGTTGATACTCTGGTCCCTATGAGCACCCGCATGGACCTCGACCAGGTCACCCTCAGCCAGCTCCGCTACGCCGTCGCCGTCGAGCAGTGCGGCAGCTTCCGGCTCGCCTCGGCGCGCTGCCACATCTCCCAGTCGGGCCTCAGCATGCAGGTGCAGAAGCTCGAGGAGCTGCTCGGCGTCGTGCTCTTCGACCGTAGCAAGAAGCCCGTGCTCGTCACGCAGGAGGGCGCGCGCGCGCTCTCGCAGATGCGCGAGGTGCTGCGCGAGACCGAGCGCCTCGGCCAGGTGGTCGCCGAGGACGACGAGCCGTCCGGCCGCTATCGCCTCGGCGTCATCCCGACGCTGGCGCCCACGGTGCTGCCGCTCTTCCTCGGCGATCTGCTGAAGCGCTACCCGCGCGTCGAGCTCGTCATCGAAGAGCTCAAGACCGAGGAGATCATCGCGCGCCTCAGCGCCGACACCCTCGACGCCGGCCTCGCCTCGACGCCCCTCGGCGTCCCCTCCTTGCAAGAGCACACGCTCGCGCACGAGACCATGGTCGCCTACCTCCCCGCCGGCGACCCGCTGCTGAAGTCGAGCAGCGTCACGCAAGCCAAGCTGCAAGACCGTGAGCTCTGGGTCATGCCCGAGGGCCACTGCTTCCGGAGCCAGGTGCTCGCCTACTGCAGCAAGAGCGGCTCGCTACGGCCGCCGCACGGCATCCAATTCGAGAGCGGCAGCTTCGAGACGCTCATTCGCCTGGTCGACGAGGGGCTCGGCGCGACGATTCTACCGGCCCTCGTGGCGAAGACCCTGCCGGCCCACAAGCGCGCGCGTACGCGGCCGCTGCTGCGTCCGACTCCGGTGCGGGAGATTGGCTTGGTGACGGCGCGCACGCAGCTGCGCCGCCGTGTGACCGACGTGCTGGTGGAGTCGATCAAGAGCCATTTGGCGGCGGCGCTCGAGCCGGCGCCGAAGAGCGCGGCGGTGCTCGATCCGCTGCCGGCCCCCTAGGCCATGAGGCCCTTCAAACAACCCCGAATTCGAGGAGCTTTGACTCCTCGCGCTGCGCGCATCGGGTTGACGGGCCGAGCATGATCATCTCGCCCCTTGTCCATGCTCATTTCGCATCCTCGAGCATCGCTGGATCGATACTCGACGAGCAAAACCGCTGACTCTGTACCGCAGGTGGGTGCATGCTCGGCGCCGCGTTCTACTTCTCGGGCTGCCAATCAAGCGGCGCGCGCGAGGCGCACGACCCAGCGCCCCTCGGGCAACCCTGGCTCCAGCAAGCGGCGCATCGCCCGCGCCTCGAGCCGCACCCCGCCGTCGAGGAGACGCGACACCATCGGCGCGTACTGGCGTTGGACGTACCCGACGCTCGGCCCGCCAATGACGTCGAGCCGCACTGCGAGCGGGTCCGCCGTGAGCTCGGGCTGACGCACGAGTGACAACGCATCGCCCTCCCGCAACTGCGCGCCGCCCGCGTGCTTCGTGGCACCTGCGACACGCATCTCGAGCGGGACGCTCAGGTCGTCATCGTCGGGTCGCCACTCCGCCAATTCGATGCGGTCGGTAAGCTGGACGCCGCCGCTGCGCGCCAGGATCTCCATCGGGTCGTCGCTTCGCTCGACGCCCCACTGATCGATCAGGCGCTTGAAGTCCGGACGAGCGGGAGAGGGAACGCGCTGGGCGAACGTCGAGAACAAATAGCCGCTCTCGTAGTGCTCGGTCTCCTCGGGCAGCTCGATGAGGGCCCGGAAGCCGCTCGCCTTTGCAGCGTCGAGGCTTTCGAGGTAGCGGAACGCGTAGCCCTGTTTCTCGACGCGAGAGAGCACACCCACGACGTGACGTCGGCCGCCGTCCGCCGGCTGCTTCCAGATCACCCAGAGCTTGTCGTAGGTCGAGCGCATCACAACATCTCCCGCAGCCACCGTAGCCGCTGCTCCAGGAGGCGCTTCGCGAGGAGCTTCCTCGGGCGCGGCATCCACGTCTCCTGCAGCTGGTCTACGAACCCCTGAATTCCCGGCAGGATGCTCGCGATGACGGCCAAGTGCTTGCCTCCCCGCTCCTGCCACTCCCTTGTGCCTGCTGCCTCGCGCACCAGCTGTACCATGCCGATCAGCCCGCGGGAGTCCCCGAACCCGCTGGGACACTTCTGCACGAACCGGTGGAAAGCCAGTTCGTAATCCCGACGCTCCCCGTGCGACGCGGCTTGGCCTGGCGGCCGAAGCAAGAGCTTGTCGTCGGTCAGCACCGCGCCGAGGCTCGACGCGGGATCGTACATCGGCGCGAACACGGTGCCGCGATCAACGGTCCTCATGATGGACCAGTTTCCCGGGTGACGGTCGCCGTTGCCGATCCAGGCGTCGAAGAACAGCAGGTCCATGAAGGGACGGACGAGGTCGATGCCCTCCCGGTCCTCGAGCCAGCGCAGCGCACCGCGGGCGCGGCTCAGCGTGTGGTCCTGCCTTCGCTCGGCGTCGTAGCCCCGGTCCGCGCCGCGCATGAGCTCGTTCCCGGCCACCAGGTGGTCCCCATCCGAGAGGAAGCGCAGCACGCAGATACCTCGTACGTCACGCCCTTCGTCGTCGCGCCAAGTCGCCAGGACCGCTCGAGCGCTGTCGAGGCCTGCCAGGCGACCCGCCTCCAGACCGATGAGCTCAATGGCGGGCTCGTAGGGGCGACCGTGCCTCGGCGTCTTGCGAAGCCACAAGCTGCCGTCCGGCGACTGCACCCAGAGCTTCTCTCGAAGCCCGCGCTTCTCCTCGCCGACAACGGTCCAGGCAGAGGCGTCTGTGGCCGCCCAGCGCGAGACGTCGAGGGCCGGGATCGGGGACATCAGGTAGCCTGCCCACTCACACGGCGGCTCGTCGGGACCGCAACCATGGAGCCGTGCGCGAGCAGAGCCATCAGCTCGTGCCGTGGAAGTTCGACCATGCACCACCCGCTGCTCAGCGCTCGTGACAGGGGCCGAGTATGGCCGACGGCCTTCCTCATCGCACGTGCCCGGCCGCCGAACCGAGACTTTAAAGCCTCCGCGCCCTCCTCTATGCGCTCCTCGGAGGCTTTTAAGCCTCCGCTACCACCCTCTACGTCGCCCCAGCAGGCAGAAATGTCTCGCCAGCGGCCTCTTTTGACCGCCAGCGAGACTATTCGACCTCTCCCGCGTCCCCACCGGCGCGCGCGGGAGACTTTGAAGTCTGCTCGGCGCTCGTAGTCATGCCGCGGACGCTTGAGCCGCTCTTTGGCGCCTCTCAGCGGGGGCGCGGCAGGTTGGAAAGTCTCCCGCGGCCAGCTCGAGGGCTATCTCAATGTCCGCGGCGAGAGCGCTCGCGACGCGCTCGGCCTCCGCGCGGGCTCTTGCCTCCACCTCCGCCAGCTCGCGCGCGAGCTCGGCCGCTTGCTGCGTCTCGGCGAGCGTGGCGCGCAGGCCCGCCGCCTCCTCGTCGAGCTTACGCTGCTCGGCGGTGGGGTCCTCCGGCGCGACGAACGGACCCGGCCGGAAGGTCTTCGATTCGACGCCACCGAAGGTGCGATGGAACCAGATGGCGAGGTGGCGAGCGACCTTCAGTTGGTCGAGCGCGACCTGATGGCTGGCGACGCGGTCTTGTTCGAACACAGCGTGCGTGACGCGGTTCCCCGCCCGCCGCAGTTGGTGAAAGAGCAGCGCCGTCTTGCCGAAGGCGATCTGCCGCTGCTCGAGGGCGCGCAGCACGTCGACCTGGGCGACCTCGGGGCCGGCGTACACGCCGACGGCGGCCGCGGCCTCCTTCGCGAAGGCCTCGCCGAGCTGTCGCAGCTTCATGATGCAAGCGGACGGATCGGCTACGAACAGCCGCTCAGCGTCGTCGGCGAGCTTCAGAAACAGCGGATCATGGGACCTCAGGAACCCGAAGTTCTGGCTCGCCACCGCGTCCCCTTCCTGAGGCCCCGAGGGCCTCTCCGGCGAGAGTCGCATCTCCGGCCGCGCGCTTGCACCCCTCGACGAGCAGGGCGCTAGCGCGAGCAAGTATCTCCTCCCATCCGTGGCTTCGGTGCGTGGCGCGGCGGGTGCGTGGCGCGGCGGGTGCGTGGCGCGGGGGGTGCAATGCCTCACACGTGCTCTCGCAACTTCCGCTCCTCGTCGTCGTCGCGCTCGCGTCTATGCCCCTGCCGGAGGCGGAGGCGCGGGGCGCCGCACACGAGCCACACACGGCAGCCCACCGCGCTCCCACGCCGCGGATACACCTCGCCGTCGGAGCCAGCGTCGTGAGCGGGGCGCTCGTGCTCGGCAGCGTCGGTTACGCTTTGACGCTCCTGCATGACGCTCCCGAGCGCGTGCCCGAGGCGGTCGCGATCGGCGTCGGGGTGCCGCTCGTCGGCAGCGCGCTCATCACGGCGTTCGCCCTCTGCTTCGTCGAGTCGAGTCGATTGCACGTGCTTGCGCGAAGCGCCGTGGTGCCCGTGGTCCCCATCGTGGCCACCGCCATGAGCCTGTCGACGGCGGTCCCGGTGGGCGCCGTGCTCGCGCTGCTCGGGGGCGTCGTCGTCGCCGGTTTCCTGCCCGGGATCGATCCCGGTCGCATCGTCCCCTCGTTGGGCCCCCTCCCCGGCACCCATATCGTCGGCCCGCTGCTCGTGTTCGCCGCCTTGACCACGCTGACCCCCGGCGTCGTCGTCGGGAGCGATTCGTTCCATTTCGCGGTCGAATAGTGTCGGCAGCGCATGCCGGGCCGCGTCCGTCGATCCCCCGAGGGCGGGTCCTCGGAGCGGGCCTGGCACTGCGAGCGAACACCCTCCGGCCCAACCCCCCCCCATGCGAGCTCCAGGCCCGCGGAGAGGAACCCCGTCCCGGCCGACCCACCTCGACTCACCAACAGACGGACAAGAAAAAGGCCGCCGTACACACCGCAGGGGACCCTACCGTTGCTCCCTTCCGGGCCTGGCGGAGTTCGGGCGTTGCGGTTGTACGGCGGCTGGCGGAGCGAGAGGGATTCGAACCCTCGTTCGGGGTTAACCGAAACACGATTTCCAATCGTGCACCTTCAGCCACTCGGTCATCGCTCCAAAGGCTGAGCTCGTCCTCTTGTCTGTTCTCGGTCGCTTCTCCTCGGCGTTGGCGCTTATCGGTTCAAAGAGCAAGAGCAGGAGCCGGACAAAAAGAAGTGGCGGACAGCGAGGGATTCGAACCCCCGTTGGGTTGCCCCAAACCTGATTTCGAGTCAGGCGCCTTCAACCAGCTCGGCCAGCTGTCCACACGCGAGGGGGGATCTAAGGTTTCAGACCCCCACTCGTCAACGCCTACGGGCCGGTTTAGCGGGTGGACGGTAGGTTTCCGGCACCTGCGCCGGAGAGAGGAAGTGCGAGATGGTCGAGGGACTCGCTGACGCGCCTGCACCCGCTCCGCGCGGCTCGTCGTCGTCGAGATCGCCGGCCTCCTTCGCGCTCCTCGCGCTCGCGTTCGTCGGCGGCGCCACCCTGGCGACCCTGGCGCTGGCCGCCGCGCTGTTCTTCCTCGGCCTCTGGCCCGCGCTCGCGCTCGGCCTGCTCGTCGCCGTGGGCCTGCCGCTGTTCCTGGTGCTGCGCCTCGGCCGCACGCTCAAGCGGCGCCGGCTGCCGGCGCTCGTGCAGAACATCGCCTCGCTGCTGCTCGCGCTCGCGACGCACGCGGCGCTGTTCGGCGTGTGCCTCGACTGGGTGGGGCGCTCGGCCGGTGATGTGTTCTTGGTCGCGAACACGCTCGTGGAGCGCACCGTGGGCGAGGTGCCGCTGTTGTCCGGCATCCTGAAGCGGGGGGCCGAGGAGGCGACGCTGACGCGCGAGGGAGCGCCGCGCCCTGCGGGGGACGGCGGCCCGGCCGCGACGGACGGCGGCCCTTCGCCTTCGGATGGCGGTCTCGCGGGCGAGGCGGCCCCCGGCGGGGATGGCGGCGTGACGCCCACGAGCCCCTCGCCGCTGACGGCGCGCAGCGACGTGAACCGAGCGGTGTCGGGCCTCGTCTCCCTCGTGCGCACGGACCGCGGGGGCTACGCCGCCGTCGTCATCACGCTCGACGCCGGCGGCGCCACGGCGAAGCGCACGCTCGACCTCACGCGCTTTGCGTCCGAGGGCGGGCCGGTGGCGGCGGACGCCTCCAAGGACGGCGGCGCCGCGTTCGTCACCGGCGGCGGCAGCGTCGTGTACGCGGGCCCGGGCGAGTCGCCGCGCGCGCTGCCGGCGCTCTCCCGCGGGGCAAAGCTGCCGCTGGCCGCCGGCTCTCGGGACACGCGCTCGCTCCGCGCCGTGCGGGACGTCGCCATCGCTCCCGGCGGCGCCCTGCTCGCGGTGGCCGACATCGTCGTCAAGAGCTTCAACGACGCGGCCGCGCCCGTGCAGCTGCACAGCGCCCTGCTCGGCTACGACCCCGGCAAGCCGGCGCCCGTCGTCGTGCTGCGCGTGAGCGGACAAGCGGTGCCGGACGCCGCCGAGGGCTCGGTGTCGTCGGGCTTCGCGCTGCGCCGAGCAGGCCCGGCCGGCCGCGTGGCGCTCGTGGAGTCGTTCCTCGAGGGCGGCTCCGGCGCGAACAGCGATGAGCGCCTGTTCGCCGGGCGCGTCGACGAGGGGAACCTCTTGCAGGAGGTCGCGCGGACGGGCGACGCGGTGGATGGCCTGCCGCAGCGCGCGCTGGCTCGCTTCGGGGAGGCGAGCGTGCTCGCCGACGGGCGCGTGCTGTTCGGCGCCGGCTTCCTCGAGGAGGGCGCCGGCGCGACGCTCTTGAGCGGACGCGCCGGACAGCCGCCGCGAGCGCTCGCGGCCGAGGCGGTGCGCGACGGCAAGACGCCCTGGCCGCTCACGGCGCCGGCGGCACCTGAGCTGTTCGCCGAGCCCGACGGCCGCTTCGCGTTCGTGAAGCCGGGCGCGGGCATCGTGCTGGCCGAGCTCGACCGCCCGCTCGAGGCCACGCTGCTGGCGCCGGGGGTGCGGGTCTATCAGGGCTCGGGCGGGCAGGTGGCCTCCCTCGGCGAGGCGAACGAGCTCTTTCGGCCCACGCTCTCGCAGGGCGGCGACTGGCTGCTCGTCGGCGCCAAGCTCAGCGACGGGCGGCGGGCGCTCTTGCTGCTCTCGCGCGGGGACACGAGCAAGCGCGTGGCGGAGGCGCTCCTCGTCGAGGGTCAAGCGCTCCCCGGCGCGGCCACGGCGGCGAAGGGCGCGGGGGGCGCAAAGGCAGGGGGCGGAAAGGCAGGGGGCGCAAAGGCAGGGGGCGCAAAGGCGCAGGGTGGGAAGCGCTCCCCGGGCGCGGCCGGCTCGATCCGCAGCCTGATGCTTTTCGACTGGCGCGGCGGCGCTCCGAACGGCACGTCTCCCGCCGGACCCCCGTGAGCCCGAGAGCGCTCGCGCGGCTTCATGACGACGGCGCGCATCGCCTGCGTTGACACGGTACAGGCGGCGGCCTACCCCCGCACGTCGCTGCGTGCTCCGCTCTCGACGACGTCACCGACGCTGCGTGCTTGACCGCAGCCGTTTCTGAACGCAAGGGAAAGACCCGAACCATGAGCCAGACCTACTTGTTCACGAGCGAGTCCGTCACCGAGGGGCACCCCGACAAGATGTCGGATCAGGTCTCCGACGCCATCCTCGACGCCCTGCTGCAGGTCGACGAGGATCCGAGCGAGGTGCGCTGCGCCGTCGAGACGCTGTTCAAGACGGGCCTGTGCATCGTCGCCGGCGAGATCCGCACGAGCGGCTGGATCGACGTGCCCGCCATCGTGCGCCGCACCATCAACCAGATCGGCTACACGTCGAGCGACATGGGCTTCGACGGCACCACCTGCGGCGTCATGAGCGCCATCGAGGAGCAGTCGCAGGACATCGCGCGCGGCGTCGACAACGCCGAGGGCAAGAAGAAGTCGAAGGACATGGGCGCCGGCGATCAGGGCCTCATGTTCGGCTACGCCTGCGACGACACCAAGGAGCTCATGCCCATGCCGATCGCCTACGCGCATCGGCTGACCAAGCGCCTCGCCGACGTGCGCAAGAAGGGCGTCTTGCCCTGGGTCCGTCCCGACGGCAAGAGCCAGGTGACCATCGCCTACGAGAACGGCGAGCCCGCCTACGTCGACACCGTCGTCATCTCGACGCAGCACGCGCCCGACGTGAAGATCAAAGAGCTGCGCGAGGGCATCCTCGAGGAGGTCATCCGCAAGGCCGTGCCCGAGAAGATGATGAGCAAGAAGCTCAAGGTGCACATCAACCCGACCGGCCGCTTCGTCGTGGGCGGACCCATGGGCGACGCCGGCGTCACCGGCCGCAAGATCATCGTCGACACCTACGGCG
>CAYLZW010000172.1:0-12376 GCA_964388085.1 uncultured Myxococcales bacterium
ACGCAGAGCGCGTGGTGCGCGCCGGGCGTGTGCTCGCGCAGGAACTCGTCGAGCGCGATGGCCTCGTCGGGCGCCACCGGCAGCGCGCCCGTCGTGCGCTCGAGCCGCAGGAAGTCCGAGCGATAGGGATCCGGGAAGTAGCCGTGCGTGTAGTAGGCCGACGCTTGCAGCCGCGCGCTCATGACCCGCGCCGGCAGCTCGCGCAGCACGTCCTCGAAGCCGCGGCGGAAGCGGTCGTGCACGCTCACCCACACGGGGGCTCCCTCGCGCACGCTGGCGAGCGCGCGCACGAGGAAGCCGCGCATGGTGCCGGGGCCGGACTGCGGATCGGTCATGGCGCCGTCGAAGGAGGCGACCACGTCGGCCGGCAGCGGCTCGGTCAGGTCGTGGACGCGCGCGTCGATGGCGAGGCCCTCCTCGCGCGCGAGCCGCCTGATGAGCGCGATGAGCGTCTCGTCGATGTCGATGGTGGTGACGGCGAAGCCCGCGAACGCGAGCGCGAGCGAGAGCAGGTCGTCGTCGCCGACGAGGAAGATGCGCGCGCCGCTCGGCAGCGCGCGCTGCACCGCGAGCACGCGCGCGGCGGCGTGCTCGGGCACGCACGGGCCCTGCCAGAAGTCGAGGAAGGAGCCCTTGCGGCGGCCGTGCACGCGGCGCAGGTACGCGACGATGGCGTCTGTCCCGCGTGGATCCTCTCCGTCGCCCTCGGGCAGCCGCCAGGCGAAGCCGCGCCCGAGCTCGCGCAGCTTGCCTTCGACGATGGGATCGATCGCGGGCAGCCCGTCGTCGGCCAGGCCGAGCGCCCTGAGCTCGCCGAGGAGGGACTCCACCGCCGGGCCGCCTTCGCCGTCGTCGAGCCCGTGCGCGAGCTCCTGCAGCGCCCCTCGCTGCGACGCCGGCACCCGCTGGACGCTCGGGTCGTCGAGCCGCCGCACCTCGCTGTCTTTGGGCGGCGCGCGGAAGAGCGCGAGCACGCCGTCCGAGAGGCGCCGCATGCTAAAGGCCCCACTTCGCGAACAGCGTCGGGCGCACGTCCTGCCACAGCTTGGCGGGCATGTGCACCTCGATGACGTCGACGACGCCGTCGGTGGAGATGGCGCGGCGGGTGCGGTTGTAGATCGGGATCTGCAGCGAGGTGATCATCTGCACGCTGGCCTTGTTGTTGGCATCGATCCAGCCCCACATCTCCGCACAGCGATCGCCCGCGAGCCAGTGATCGAAGAGCGCGATGAAGGCGAGCTGCGAGATGCCCTTGCCGCGCACGTTCGGGTTCGGCAGCGCGACGTCCACCTCGACGAGGCCGGCGCTCTTCCAGCGCCCGCAGTGCAGCAGGAAGAAGCCGTACTCTTCGTCGCTGTCGGCGTCGACGATGAAGTGCGCCCGGTAGTAGCCCGAGAGGAACTGGCCGCGGAGCTTGCCCGGCCGATCCATGGGGCCCTTCATGTCGAGGTTGCGCCACACGTCCTGGCGCTGCAGCCCCTCGACGATGCGGCCCATATGCGCCTCGTTGTCGGCGTCGACGTCGACGAGCTTGACGCGCGTCTGTCGCTTGTGCGCGCCGTCGCCGCTCTCTCGCGCGCTCATGACGAGACCTCCACGGTGCTTGGCGCGCGGTCCCTCGGCGCGTCCGCGGGCAGCGCGCCGCCGAGCTCGACGAGCAGCGCGCTCACGAGGGCCGCCAGCAAGAAGGGCGACCAGGGGAAGAGATCGATGGCCGCCACGCCTTCGGCCTTGTCGACGCTGATGGCCGCTTGCCCCCCGTGCGGCAGCGCGCGGTAGCGCAGCAGGTGCTGCTCGTCGTCGTGGCCGCCTCCGCCCGTGGGCGGCTCCGCGAGGGCGCCGGCGAACAGGGCCAGCGCTCGATCGAGGTGCTCGGGCGTGAGCCGTTCGCGCGCGAGGTGCTGCACCTCGACGCAGCCGTGCGCTTGTTCGCTCGGGTCGTGGTCGCGCGCGCTGATCCGGCTGATGGCCTGATCGGGCCGAAGCGCGGGCGGCCCCGTCGGGATCAGCACCCACTCGTCCCACGAGAACTCGGCCGGCGCCCAGCCGGGGTGAAGCCGCACAGCGACCTCGTGCAGCGCGTCCTCGAGGGTGACGGGCAGCTCGGCGATCAGCCGGCGCGTCAGCGGCCGCCGCATGGAGTGCACGAGCGCGAGCACGCGACCGGCCTCTCGGCCCTCGCCCGACGTCGCGGCGGCGAGCGCGCGCGAGAGCAGCGCCGACTCCCGCTGGTGCGCCGCGAGCGTGTCCACCAGCACGAGCTTGAAGCGGCCGCGCAGGTCGTCGTCGAGGGGCGCGAGCACGTCCGCGGCGCGGGCCTCGAGCAAGAGCCCCTCGGCGGCGAGCGCGCGCGTGAGGTCGAGGTCCGCCTCGTCGTCACTCCACACGGTCACGCGCCGTCCGCGCAGCGCGAGCGCGAGGCCCACGAAGAGCTGCCCGCCGTGCACCAGCACCTCGTCGTCGTCGCTCGTGCGCGCGAGCAAGCGGAGGGCGACGCCGGCGGCGCTCTCGGGCAAAAGCGGCAGGGAGGCGAGCCCGCCGAACGCGCGCGCGCGCGCGGCCAGGCGCCGGAGATCGCTCGTGAGCGCGGCGGCGCCGTCGAGGCCCGCGAGGTGCCAGGCGAAGCCGCGCCCGATGCCGGCGAGCCGCTCGAGCACGACGCGGTCGGGCTCGTCGCTGTGCACGGTCGGCAACGTCGAGGACAGCGTCTCCGCGTTGCCGCGGGCGAGGGCGAGGGCTGTTCTCTGCGGGTCACGCTCGGCGGCGTCCGGCGCCGGCAGATCGAGCACGGACGCGCCGCGCACGGCGACGGCCGCGCCAGGGAGGAGCACGCAAAAGTGTCCATCGGACAGGCGCTGCATCGGGGGGCCTCTCGCTCGCTGGAGTCTCGACGGAACCTACCGCGGGCGCGCCAGGCTTGCGTAGCCGAGCGCGGTGGGGCGAGAAAGTGAGCCCTTTCGACGTCGTGAGACGGGTGCTAAGGACCCAGCTACCTGACGGTGTTTTTTCGGAGGCTCTCATGCTGCGTGGACTTTCGCTCTCGACCGCTCTGCTCACCACCTCACTCGTGCTGCTCGGCTGCCCGCCCGAGCAGACCGGCGACGCCGGCACCGTCGTCGATGCCGGTGACGAAGAGGAAGACGCGGGGCAGGTCGACTCCGGGCCGCAGGACCAGGGCTGCGGGGATCTCACGCTGCAGGGCGAGTGCGTCGGCAGCGTGGTGACCTTCTGCGACACGAACACGGACACCATCATCGAGTACGACTGCGCCGATCGCAGCCAGTTCCCCGACGCCACCACGGAGTGCAGCCTCGTCAACGCCGAGTGGGGCGTGGACTGCACGGTGGCGCCGTCCGGAACGTGCGCCTACTTCACGGACGAGGGGTTCGAGGCGGACCTCTGCCGCGGCACCGAGCCGGGCTGCCTCGAGTCCAACGAGACGTTCGCTTGCGTCGAGAACGTCGGCACCTGCGCCGAAGAAGACGTCGGCACCTGCGACGGCGACACGCTGACCTGGGCCTGCAACGCCAGCCAGCCTCAGCTCACGGACTGCGCCAGCTACGGCGGCACCTGTGACGCGGACGACGAGGCCTGCGTCGGCTTGCCCGTGGGCTCCCTCTGCGACGATGCCCTGCTCGTGTGCGCCGACGGGCTCGACTGCCAGGTCGGCGAGTGCGTGGCGCTGACGCCGGCGGACGCGGGCACCCCCGACGCGGGCGCCGACGACGACGCGGGCGCCGGCGACGACGACGACGCCGGCGCGGTCGACGCGGGCTGACACGAGCCTCGCTCCGGCTGTCCGAAGGCCCTCGGCGTCGTTACGCTCGAGGGCCTTCGGCTCTTTGGCTGTCAGACCACGCTTGAACCGCGGCCCTCATGACGACGACCCCCGTGCGCTTGATGATCTACGACCGCACCTGCACCGGACGCCGGGCGCTGCCGGGGCTCACGCACAGCTGGATCGCGGGCGCGCTCTTGTACCGCTCGCTCGGCCGCATCGACCTCTTCCGCGGGGTGTCCTCATGGGAGGAGGGCCTGTCGTTCCTCGCCGACGCCGCGCTCGAGCGGCCGGTGGCCGAGGTGCAGTTTTGGGGGCACGGCAAGTGGGGCGAGGCGCGCGTCGCGGGTGACGTCCTCGACGAGCGCGCGCTGTCCCGCGAGAGCCCGCTCGAGCCGCTGCTGCGCAGGCTGAGAGCCCGCCTGCGGGCCGCGGACGGGCTCTTCTGGTTCCGCACCTGCGAGACCTTCGGCGCCGAGAAGGGGCACTCCTTCGCGCGCGCGTTCACGGACTTTCTCGGCTGTGACGCCGCCGGGCACACCTACATCATCGGGCCGTGGCAGAGCGGGCTGCACCGGCTCGCTCCCGGAGAAAAGCCGGGCTGGTCCAGCGGCGAGGGGATCGCCGAGGGGTCCGCCGCGAAGCCGACCAAGGCGCTGTGGTCGAAGCGCACGGCGCCGAACACGATCACCTGCCTGCACGGCGCGGTGCCAGACGGTTATTGAGCCGCGGCCCCGACGACGGCGGCCAGCGTCGCGAGGGTCTGGCCTCCGTAGGTGAGCGCGTAGGGCAGGAGGCTGCGCGTGCCGGCGACGACGTTCAGCCCGTACGCGGACAACCAGGCGCTCCACAGCTTGAACAGGTCCACGCTGTAGAGCAGCGCGCCGAGCGGGTCCTTCTCGACGTGCAGGCCGAGCCAGGCGGACGGGTTCGAGAGCACGGGGTTGCGCACGTCGACGTGCGAGAGGTCGCGACTCGCCAGGATGAGCGCGCTCCCGACGTCGTGCAGGAGCAGCGGCGCGGCCCCGAGCGCGACGGCGGCGAGGCAGGTGGTGAAGCGGAGATCGCTCTCCCCGCGCCTTGACGTCATGCCGCGCAGGAACGCGAAGCCGAGCGCGCCGACGAGCAGGATCGTGGCCGCGCGCTTGAGCGCTGCCGCGAGCGGCAGGCCCCACGTCATGGCGGGGGCGATGCGCTCCTTCATCAGCGCGAGGGCCTCGGGCGGCATCTCCTCGAGGCGGCCGCTCGCCTTGAGCTCGGCGAGCAGGAAGGCGTGCATGTCGACGAGGGAGACGAAGACGAGCACGGGGAGCGCGGCGATGGCGCCGACGACGACGAGCGTGAGCCACGGGTGCGGGTGGTGAGCGACCCGCCGGAAGGATGCGCTCGGGGTGAGCAGCACCAACCACGGGGAGCGAGCGGGGGAGGAGGAGGTGAGCTCCACGGCGGGCATGCGGGGGTGGATAGCGTTTGGGGCGTGGGGGCGTCGAGGGGGCCCGGGCCCAGCGGCGGGCCCTTAGCGCTCGACGCCGACGCTCTCGAGCAGGGCCTCGATGCGGGCGGCTCGTTCGGCGGCGACAGCCTTGGCGTCGGGTTGGCTCGGGCGAGGGTCGGCGCTGGCTTTCCTCGCGTACTCGACGGGAGACGGCGCCGGGAGCTCCGCGCGCGGCGTGCTCGGGACGGGCGCTCTCGGCAGGTGCTCAACCTTGATCACGGGCGCGGTCTTCTGCGGCAGGGCCGGGCGCTTCTCGAGCGCCTTGGGCCTCGCTGCCGCAGGCACCTTCTTGACCTGCTTCTTCGGGGTCGGCTTTTCGACGACGGGGATATCGCGGTCGAGCAAGCGATCGACGATCTTCTCCCACAGGGACGTCGTCTGCCCCTCCTTGCCGAGGCTCTCGATGGTGCCGAGCGCGGCGTCGCCGAGGTACACGGTCGCGAAGCCGAGCGCGGACATGAAGCCGACGAGCAGCAGGAAGCGCCCGCGCCGCACCTCCGTGCGCTGTTCGCGCCGCTTGACGCGCGTCGCGCGGCCGGGCGCCTTCTTCTTGTTGCCGCTTCGGCCGCGGGAGGTGCTGCTCGCGCTGCTCTTCGCGTTGCCCTTGACGCGCTTTTTGTTGCCGGTGCTGTCGTCGTCACGGCCGGCGGACGCGCGCTTTGGGGCGCGGCCCTGCGCGATGCGCGCGGCGCTGCGCCGCGGGCGGGTGGTCTTCAGGGTTCGCTTGTGCGCCTTCGGTGTCATGGGCACCGACAAGGGTAGAAGCCGGCGACACGAACCCGAAATTTTCGACCGGGGTTTCGCGCGGATCAGCGCGTGGAGCGCGCCACCGTTACCGTGCTACTCCCTATGTGGACTGCGTAGCGGAGAGGAGCGCGTATGAGCCTGTTCGATCGCCTCGGCAACGTCGTCAAGGCCGAGTGGAGTCACCGCTTCGGCGACGGCGACGACGACGAGGAGCGCGGCGCGAGCGAGCAGGCCCTGCGGGAGGCGGACGCGGCGCTGCGCGGCACCGATTCGCGCCCAAGCCAACGGGCCGAGCTCGCGCGCGCCAAGGCCTCGCGCCGCGCGGTCACCGACGTCGCCAGCGCCTGGCGCGTGCTCGAGATCGAGCAGGGCTGCACGCTCGACGAGGTGCGCGCGGCCTACCGCACGCTCGCGCGCCGCTACCACCCGCGCAGCCTCAGCAAGGTGCCTGACCAGGCGTACGCCGCGCAGACCGTCCTCGACGCGCTCACGGAGGCGCTCGAGGTGCTCGAAGCGCACCTCTTGCCGCTGCCGGACGCGCGCCGGCTCTAGACTCCGAGCACGCGCTTCGTGTCGCTCAGCGTCGTCGCCCTCGCGCTCCTGCTCTTGCCGACGGAGGCGGGCGTCGCGGCGCGCGTGACGTCGTCGTCCGCCGAGGAGCCGACGCTGGAGCTGCGCCAACAGGTCAGCGTGCTCACGGGCTACGACTCGAACGCCAAGCGCGTGCCCTACGCGGTCTCGAGCGAGCTGGCGGCGGACGCGACGGAGACTGGCACGCTCTTGCCGGCCGTCGTGGGGGACGCCTACCTGCAGGCGAGCGGCGGCCTGTCGGCTACGACGCGCGTCCGCGGCGTGTTCCTGCGGCTCGACGGCGCGCTCGGCGCCAAGCTCTTCAGCGACCTGCAGCGTCCCGCGCGCAGCGACGACGCGAGCCATCTACCGCTGCGGGAGGCGACGCGCACCGACCGCGAGCGCATGCTGGTCGCCGAGGCCGGCGCCTTGCTCGCGGGCACGCTGCCCTACGACATCGACGTGCGCCTCGAGACGCAAGGCAAGCTGCGCGCGCAGGCGTCCGGCGCTCGCACCTATGGCTATGAGCGCACGGATCTCCTGCTCTCGCGCGAGCTGCCGGCAGGGCTCGTCCTGCACGGCGGCATCGCGGGCCAGGTGTTTCACTCCCTCGACCTGCCGACCTTCTCGTCGTTCGGCGGCGGCGCCTCCGCCGGACTCTCGTGGCGGCCGAGCGCGCGCGAGCGCTTCACTCTCTCGCTCGGCGCCCTGCAGCTCGCGTATCCCTTCGCGCGCGCGCAGCCGGAGGACGACGTCATCCGGCGACTCGATCTGCCGCTGCACGGCTCCCTCGTGTTCACGAGCGCGCGGCGCGTCTTCGTCTCGCTCGGCTACGTCGTCGTGCGGAACAATTCGAACGCGTTCGCGGAGAGCTACACGCGGCACCGGCTGTTCGGCATCCTCGGCTTCCGCCTGCCCGCCGACGTCACCGTGAGCACGCGCGGGGCGGTACAGGTGACGCAGTACGACGAGGGGCTCTCGCTCTCGCGGCAGTACTTCCTGCAAGAGGACGACGAGAGCCAGAACAGCCTCTCGCTCCTCGTCACGCGCCCCTTCCTCGGCGGCCTGCACCTCGAGGGACAGCTCGCCTGGTACGGCAACGAGCTCGCGCGCGGCGGCGTAAAGTTTTCACGCACCACGGCGACGGTAGGTGTGCGTGCGGAGCTGTGATCGCGGTCCCGCAGCCGGGCAGCACGGACTTTGCTAGACACGAACTCCCCGACCCCCGCGCGCATTCCGTGGGCTGACCTCGAGGCGAACGATGGAAGTGGTCGAGCTCTTTCAACGCGGCGGCATCGTCATGTACGTGATCGCGCTCGCGAGCGTGGTCGGCATGGCGGTCTTCCTCGAGCGCATGTGGGCGCTGCAGCGCGTGAAGGTGTTGCCGCGCGGGCTGATGGCGAAGGTGCAAGAGCTGTTGCTCGAGAACAAGCAACGCGACGCGCGGCTCCTTTGTGAGCAGTCGCGCACCAGCATCGGCGCCGTGTACCGCGCGGTGTTGAAGCACGCGCACGAGCCCCTGCCCGTCGTCAAAGAGGCCGCCGAAGAGCGCGGCAGACATGAGGCCGCGCGCCTCGAGCGCTTCGTCGGCGCGCTCGGCACCGTGGCCAACGTCGCGCCGCTGCTCGGTCTGCTCGGCACGGTGACCGGCATGATCTCGGTGTTCCACCGCGTCGCCCAGTCGGGCGTCGGCAGCCCGCTCGACATGGCGGCGGGTATCTGGGAGGCGCTGCTCACCACGGCGTTCGGCCTCGTCGTCGGCATCCCCGCGCTGCTCGCGCACCGCTTCACGCTCGGGCGCGTCGACTCGCTCGTGCTCGAGCTCGAGGAGGAGGCCATGGCGCTGCTCGAGATCATTCGCGAGAGCGGGCGGGATCAACAGCGAGAAGCGGAGGTCAAGCCGAGCGCCTGATGCTGTCCCAGCGGGTCCGTCGCTGTTTCACCTCGGGGCACACAGAGACACCGTACAGAGACAACATGCGACAGAGGGAGACCACGTGGGTGCACGAGTCGGAACGTGTCGTAAAAAGGCGCAAGATTTTTTGACTCTGCGCCGATCGCGTTCGATACCTCACGTGCTGCGGGAGGATGGACCGACGCCGCGGCGGGCGAGGAACCGGGTGACACTGCTCCGCTACGCACGAAGCTCCCACGGCCAGAGCCGCACCAGCGGGAGCACGAGCTCCCCGTCACGCGGCGGGCTGTCCCGCTCTCAGCGCCGAAAGCCGCCCTCGCGCTCGGCGAAGAAGCGCAGCGCGCCGGTGCGCGAAGAACCGCCGTGCCCGAGCCGCTCGCTCGAGTACGCGACCACCATCATCGACCCGCCTCGGCGCTCGCGGGCCTCGTACGCCGTCATGGCGGCGATGTTGCTCGGCGGCGCCGCGGGCCTCGGCGTCGGCTTCCTGCGCGCCCACGGCGGCGAAGAGCCTCGCGCAGCCGCTGCGGAGCCCGGCACGCTCGAGCTCATGCCCGCCCTCGACGACGAGATCCGCGGCGCTTCGCCCCGGCTCGCCAGCGCTTCGAGGCAGCCCGCCACGACGACGAGCGGCCACACCGACGTCAAAGGTGCGAAGAGCGCCGGCAAGGACGTGACGGCCAGGAGCGCCGCCGCTGCACGAGAGCCCCGTGAGCCGAGCGCGCTCTCCTCGATGTCTCCCTCGACGAGCCCCGCCCGAGCCGGAGCGGGCGCGAGCGTCGCGCTGGCCGACGAGCCGGTGCGAGAGGTCATCACCGATCGCCTGCGCGAGCACGAGTCGCTCTCCCTCGCGCTCTCCCGGCACAGCATCGGCATCGACGACATCAACGCGCTCGTCGCTGCCCTGCGCGGCAAGGTCGATCTGCGCGGCCTGCGCGCGGGTGACGTCTTCCGCCTCGAGTCACAAGAGGTCGCCGCGGCGGCGCTCGCGCCCACGGCCCCCTCGGCCACGACGACGACGGCCGGCTCGACGACGCCGAGCGACACGAACGCCGCCGCGCTGGTGCTGACCGCCTTCGAGTACAGCCCCCGCCGCGCCATCGGCGCCCCCGTGCGCTGGCGCGTCGCCAAAGAAGGTGACGGCTGGCAGGTCGAGAAGAAGGTCACGCCCATCACGACGAAGGTGGTCGCGCTCGGCGGCGAGGTGAGCTCGAGCCTCTACGTCGCCCTGCGCGGCCTCGGCGAAGGCGGCGCGCTGGTCAACCGCTTCGTCGACGTGTTCGCCTGGGACATCGACTTCTACCGGCAGCCGAAGAAAGGCGACACCTTCAAGGTCATCGTCGAGAAGCAGTTCGCCGACGGTCGCTTCGTCGGCTACGGCAAGGTGCTCGCCGCCGAATACGTAAACGCCGGCGAGGCGCACCGCGGCTTCGCCTTCGCCTCGAAGGACGACAAGGTCGCCGGCTACTTCGACGAGAACGGCCGCGCGCGCGAGAAGACCTTCCTGAAAAACCCGCTCGAGATCGCGCTCATCACCTCGAGCTACGGGCAGCGCTTCCACCCGATCCTGCGCCGGCAGCGCTCGCACCACGGCGTCGACTACGGCGCGAGCAAGGGCACGGCCTTCTGGGCCGTGGCCGATGGCGTCGTGCAGGAGGCGCACTACAGCAAGTCGGCGGGCAATATGATCGTGATCCGCCACATCAACGGCTACACGACCGAGTACTTCCACGCCTCGCGCTTCGCCGAGGGCATGCGCCCCGGCCTCAAGGTCAAGCAGCGGCAGGTCATCGGCTACGTCGGCAGCACCGGCCGCAGCACCGGCCCGCACCTTCACTTCGGCATGAAGAAGAAGGGCAACTACGTGGACCCTGGCAAGCAGGTGTTCCCGGCGGCGAACCCGGTGCCGCAGCGCTACCTGCAGGAGTTCAAGCAGCAGGTCGGTCCCCTGCTGGCGGAGCTCGAAGCGCTCGAGAATGTGTAGCGCTGCCCATGTGAGGCAGCGAACGCGCCTAAATGTCCGCATCGGTCGCGCCGCGACCACACAGCGCGCCCTCGGCGCATCGCGACTGTGATGCCCGGTCGCGGCACAAGGAGAACCACTCAGGCCGGTCGTCTGAAGGCGAAGCGTCACGCGGGGCTGTCGGTCAACATTGACCCGACCCGCGTGCACTCGCTACATTCGTGCTGAATGAGCCGTGGTGACTGCTCGCTACTATGATCATGGATCGGGTGAGATGAGCGACATCAGAACCGAGTTGATGAGCCGCCGCATTCTTAGCGCGGTTGCTCGCGAACGAGCGCCTCGCTCAGCGGCTTGTCTACTTCTGATTATGGGTGCGATTTCTCATCCAATTCTAGCGCAAGACGAGTGCAGTATATGTGGATCTGTCCCAGATGGTTGGAGCTCATCTGGTGCTCCCGACTGCCTACTTCAGGAGGCGCAGAGCTGGCACGATGACAATGACACTTGGTGCGAGGACCAGGACCCACCCCTTGGCGGGACGAGCTGGACACAGGTGTCTGTCGCTAAACGCAACACCCAGCAGTGGAGGTGTATGTCCAGCAGCTCTCACTCGGTCGAGAAAGTGCTCGTTGATGAGTACTGGATGTACTGCAAGGATGTGGAATGTGGACTCTTTAGCCCGCCATCGAAGTGTGAAGCTGGCGGAAAGTGCTTCGATGCCACCACGATCTCTGTGTAGATCCACCTGAGTATCAAGAACGCGAGTGTGGCGTGGGCGCTTGTCACCGAGTTGGCGGGGAGTGTGATGCCGACGGGATTTGGAGTTGCGAGCCGGGCCAGCCTGTGGCCGAGGAGTGTGGCAATGGCATCGACGACGACTGCGATGGGCGCAAGGATGAGCTGCCGTGTGAAATCGAACTTCCCGGTGACAACATCGACAACGACGATGACGGCAGTCCGGACCCGAGTGATCCCGAGGGCTACGATGACGGGGCACCGACGTCGCAAGAATGCGATGATAAGTGCGGCGCATGCGCTGGCCAACCAGTTCACTTGCGCACGAGAGACATGTACGTCGGCCCGCATGTCGATATCAGTATCGCTCCGGCATTCGATGGCGCGGCTGGCATCGAATTCTCCCGAATCTACGACAGTCGCTGGGCACGCGTCGATGCCCTCGAGTTCAGTCATTCAACGGACGAGGACGCGCAGACCCAGCCGAACCAACTCCCGCTGCGTGTTTTGGGGCCGGGATGGCGACACAGTTTCGATGAGAGAGTCGAGCTCGATTGCAGCGTGAGCGACGATCAATGTATCTTACACGAGCTCACGGTCACGTATCGAGGACTCACTGAGACGCAGAGGTTTCGCTGGGAGGCAACTGGTTCCGGTGCCGGCTACCGTGCCAACTCAGGGACCGCCTTGAAACTTGAAGGTGTTGGCCGTTCGACGAGCGACAACACCGCAAATGCGACACTTGCGGTGCCGGGGCGCGGCCGTATGGTCTTCCGCTCTGCGAACGGCGATCAGGGGAGCGACCTCCATCCATACGGATGTGCGAGACATGATTGCTATTCGGCGTACGATGATCCGTCACGGGATCAACTCAACAGCCTGCGGCTGGATGAGATACTTCCGAACGGGTACGGGAGCCATCGAATCGAACTCACCTACGAAGATGAGGTCACGGAGGCGAACGCTTGTCCCCAACTCGTCGACAGCATCAGTGGCTGCGACCCAGGGCGCGGCCTGCTCGTCAAAGTAGAGTCACTGCTGGTGGACCAAGCGGGTGAGCACGTCGCCAGCTCAATCCACTTCCGTTACACCGAGACGTCAGCTGGGGGCTACCTCCTGAGGGATCCCCTCGTTTGAGCACCGCCGTCAGAGCCGCTGGTGCCGGAACCA
>CAYLZW010000173.1:0-12373 GCA_964388085.1 uncultured Myxococcales bacterium
CGCGCACGATGAACTTCGAGTCGAGCACCTTCAGCTCGGCCTTGTAGGGCAGCGTCGCCTCGAACAGATCGCGCCGCTCGAAGGTGAAGAACGTCCACACGGCCGTGAGCAGGCCGATGACGACGGAGATGTGCCAGGGGCGGAGCCGCGCGACGAGCCCCCTCATGCCGCTCGCTCCGCGCGCACGAGGCCGATGCGCGCGAGCGCCTCCCAGGTCGCCGAGCAGGCGCTCGGGTCGCGCTCGCGCAGGTTGCGCACGTGCCACACCAGCGTCTCGAGGTCGCGCGCCTCGTCGATGTCGTACCAGAAGGGCAGGAGGTGCGGCGTCACGCCCTGTGCCTTCAAGCTCGCCAGCGTTCGGTTCACCACGCTCGGCGTCGACCACGGGATGTCGCTGAACAGATCCGGCGCCGGCCGCTGCGCGCCGATGAGCCAGTAGCCGCCGTCGAAGGTGGGCCCGATGACGACGCGCTCCCACGCGAGCGCGCGGAAGGCGTGGTCGAGCTGGTGCGACGTCACCGTTGGGCTGTCGCTGCCGAGCGCGCACACCGCGCGAGCGCCACGCGCGAATTCGGCCTCGAAGACGTGGCGCAGCTTGGTGCCGAGATCACCGGCGGGCTGCGTCACGAAGCGCGCGCCCGAGAGCCGCGCGGCCTCCGCGAAGATCGGATCGTTCTCGTCGGGATCGACGTAGAGCACGAAGCGCCGGTTCGGATCGACGGCGACGGACTGGCTCTGCCACTTGCCGCAGGCGGTGACGGTGTCGCGCAAGAAGGCGCTGTAGAGGATGACGGCGTCACGCTCCCCGCGCTCCTCGGCGAGGCGCGTCTTCACCCGGCCGGCGACGGGCGCCTTCGCGAACAGGACCAACGACTCCATCGCGCGAGGCTAGGGCGTGTCCCCAAAGGGGACAACGCCCCCATGCCCTAGCGTGCGTTTCGTCCCGCGGCCGCGGCGCGAACGGCCTCGAGGAGCAGCGTGCGCAGGATGACGGTGCCCGCCAGGGCCGAGCCGCGCAGGTCGCCGGACACCTTCGAGCGCCCCGCGCGGCGGCGGCGGTAGCGAACGGGCACGTCGAGGACGCGCAGCCGGCGGGCGGCGGCCCGGGCCTGCATCTGCACCGTCCAGCCGAAGTCCTGGTCGTCCATCTCGAGCGAGCGCAGCGCGGCCAGCGTGATGGCGCGGTAGGGGCCGAGGTCGCTGAAGTGCGTCCCGAAGGTGGCACGCAGCAGCGTCGTCGCGAGCGCGTTGCCGAAGCGTTGGGGTGGCGTCAGCGCCCCGGGCTCGACGAGGCCGAGGCGCTCTCCGAGGGCGCGCGAGCCGATGACGAGATCCGCCTCGCCGCGGGCGAGCGGCCGCAATAGTGAGAGCGCGTCGCCCGGGTGATCGGCGCCATCCCCGTCCGCGAACAACACGGCGTCGATCCCCGCCGGCAGCCCCGAGAGCGCCGCCAGGCACGCGCTGCCGTAGCCGCGGCGCGGCGCGTGCACCACGACGGCACCCGCCGCGCGCGCGAGCTCGGCCGTGCGATCGCGCGAGCCGTTGTCGCCGAGGACGACGGTGCAGCGGAGCGTGTGTCCCGGGAGCACCTCGCTCCCCTCGAGGGCCTCGCGCAGCTCGCGCACGACCCTGCCGATGGAGGCCTCCTCGTCGAGCGCCGGGATCACCACCGCCACGTCCACGCGGTCATTCTATGCTGTACCGATGCCCGCCCCTCGCGTTCGTCGTTCGGCGCCCTTGAGCTTTCGCGGCGCTGCGCTCCTCGCCTTTGGGCTCGCGCTCGCGTGCGCCCACGCGCCGCAGCCCGCGCCCGCGCGTGCGCCCGATCCAGAACCCGCGCGTGACGACGACGATCGCGAGCGCATCGTGGCCTGCCTCACGCTCGGTGAGGCGCTCTACGGCGCGACCGCGACGCGCCAGGTGATCGCGGAGGCCGCGCGCTCTCCGCGCATGACGGCGGACGAGGAGTCGCTGGCGCCGCTCGTCGACTGCCTCGAGCGCGCGAACGCAGCCAGCGCCGAACGCTGGTCGAGCGCCTGGCCGGACGCCGCGCTCCGCTCTCTGGCGAACGGCTACGGGGCGGCCCTCGTCGGCTCCCGACTCCCGCGCGACGAGATCAGGACGCGCCTCGCGTGGCTGGAGCACGACAGCGGCGTGCCGGCGGACGTAGCGCGACTCTGGCGCGCACGGCTGCCGGGCACTCCGCTCGCGGCGCAAGCGGCCGAGCTGCGGCGCGCGCTCGAGCTGAACCCGGACAACCCGGCCGCGTCCCTCGCTCTCGCGCTCGTGCTCGTCGAGCAAGGGGGTGCCGCCGAGGCCGAGGCGCTGCGCGACAAGACCCCCGACGACATGCGGCCGGACCTGCACGCCGTCATCAGCGCCGCCGCGCTCCTGGCGCGAGGGGAGCGACATCAAGCCTCCGCGCTGCTCGAGCGCGTCGCTCGCGACGGCCTCCCGGACACCGCGCCGAACGGGCCGGATGCGTTAGCGCTCCGGCTCCTGCCGGCGCCGTCGTCGGCGCCGCTCTTGTGCGCGGCGGGCCGCTCTCACGAGGAGGCAGGCGAGCGAACGGACGCGCTGCGCGTGTATCGCGCGGGGGGCTGCTTCGCCGAGGTCACGAGCCTCTATCTCGACGAGGGGGACACCTTCTCCGCCCTGCTGGCGTCGTTGCAGGCGCCGGCCGAGGTGCGCGAGCGCGCGTTCACGGCCGCGTCCGCCCACGGTCTCCTCGAGCAGCACCTGGCGGCCACCCTCGGGACCTGTGAGCGCCTCGGCGGCGGAGCGCGCTGTGCCGCGCACCGCGCCAAGCTCGAAGGCGCGCGGAGCCTCGTCCCGGGCTCGCGAGGCGACGCTGCCGTCTCCGCGGAGCGCGACGAGATCATCCGGCGCGCGCTCGGCCTGCTGTTTTTGGACAACGAGGACGCGCTCCTGCACGCGCGTCCGCTCGAGGGCGATGCCGAGGTGCTCTACGTCGTGCGCGGCAGCGAGCGCGCGCTGATCGACCGGCCGGAGACGGGCGTGGTCGAGCGCGCGCTGCTGTCTCCGGGGCTCATCCCCTCGACCGGCATCGAGCCCGACTACGACGACGGCCTGCAGGTCGAGATCCTCGACGTCATCGAGGACGGACGCGGCGGGCGCGCCCTCGTGCACGCGTTGCAGGTCGGCGACGACGAGGCCGCCGGCGGCCCGCTGGCGCGGCGGCGGGGCGGGCTCGCGCTCGTCGAGGAGACCGCGCAAGGCTGGCGCGCTCGGCGCGTCCCGGCGCACTTCCCGTCGCCGATGGCCTTGTCGCCGGCCGGTCCTTGAGGCACAGCCACTCCATGACGAGCCGTGGCATCACCTATCGGGACTCCGGCGTCGACATCCAGGCCGGCGACGAGGCGGTCGAACGCATCCAGCAGGCAGCCTCGAGGACGCACGGCAAAGGCGTGCTCGGCGGCATCGGCGGCTTTGGCGCGCTGTTCGCCCTGAAGGACGCGCTCGGTGAGCTGAACGATCCCGTCCTCGTCTCCGGCACCGACGGCGTGGGCACGAAGCTGCTCGTCGCCATCGCCGCCCAGCGGCACGGCAGCGTGGGCCAGGATCTCGTCGCCATGTGCGTCAACGACGTGCTCACCGTCGGCGCCCGGCCGCTGTTCTTCCTCGACTACTTCGGCACCGGCAAGCTCGATCCGGCCGAGATGGCGGACGTCGTCGGCGGCGTCGCGCGCGCCTGCGAGCAAATCGGCTGCGCGCTCATCGGCGGCGAGACCGCCGAGCTCCCCGGCATGTACAAGCAGGGCGACTACGACCTCGCGGGCTTCACCGTCGGCGTGGTCGAGCGCTCGCGCATCGTCGACGGCAGCGCGCTCGAGGTGGGTGACGTCGTCATCGGCCTGTCCTCCTCCGGGCTGCACTCGAACGGCTACTCGCTCGCGCGCGCGGTGCTCGAGAAGCTCGGCAAGGGCGTCCACGACGAGCTGTACGACGGCAAGAGCGTGGCCGACGTGCTGCTCGAGCCGACCCGGCTGTACGTGAACCCCGTGCGCGCGCTGCTCGACGAGGACGTGCTCATCGGCGCCATGGCGCACATCACCGGCGGCGGCCTGCCCGGCAACCTCACGCGCGGCTTTCCGGCGGGGCTCGGCGCCGTCATCGACCAGGGCGCCTGGCAGGAGCCGCGCGTGTTCTCGCTCCTGCGCGAGGGCGGCCCCGTCGACGAGCGCGAGATGCGCAGCGCGTTCAACCTCGGCATCGGCTACTGCTTGACCGTGCGCGCCAGCGACGCCGCGAGCGTCGTCGAGCACTTCGTACGCGAGGGTGTACCGGCGCAGCTCATCGGCGAGGTCGTCGAGGGTGACGGCGTGCTCTTCGCCTCCGACGAGCCCGCTTCATGAGCGCGCGCCCGCTGATCGCGCGCGCCCCCTGCCCGCCCGAGGATCCGTTGCGCGTGGCCGTGCTCGTCTCCGGCAGCGGCACCAACCTGCAGGCGCTGCTCGACGACAGCCACGCCGGCGGCAGCCCCTTTCGCGTCGCCTGCGTGCTCTCGAACCGGCCGGGTGCGCATGCGCTCGCGCGCGCCGAGACCGCGGGTGTGCCCGCGCTCGTCGAGGACCACAGGCTCCACGATGGACGCGAGGCGTTCGAGCGGGCCTTGCTCGCGCGGCTGTCGCCTTACGACGCCGAGACCGTCGTGCTCGCCGGCTTCATGCGGGTGCTCAGCGAGACCTTCGTGAGCGCGTTCCCGCGTCGCATCGTGAACGTGCACCCGGCGCTCTGTCCGGCGTTCCCGGGCCTCCACGCCGCTCGGCAGGCGCTCGACGCCGGCGCGCGCATCACCGGCTGCACCGTGCACCTCGTCGACACCGGCGTCGACACCGGCCCGATCCTGGCCCAGGCCGCCGTGCCCATCCTCGACGGCGACGACGAGCCCACCCTGCAGAGGCGCATCCAGCAGCAAGAGCATCGGCTGCTGCCGCGCGTGCTGCGGGCCATCGCGCGCGGCGAGGTCGTCGAGGAAGGCGGCCGCGTCGTCGTGCGAGCGCTGACGCCCGAGTCGGATCACCTCGGCTGGCGCTGAGCGCGCGAGGCCCTCCTACGGACACAGCGGGTCGGGTACCGGCGGGCGAGCGTCCACGCCGCCGTCCGTGGCCTCGTCGGCGCTCGCGTCCGACAGGAAGCAGCCTCGCGCGGTGCACACGGCGTCGTCGAAGCATGGCAGATCACAGCTGCACGGCGGATCGTCGATGCGATCCACGACGACCACGGTGCCGAGCACCTCCGCGCGCGCGCCGTCCTCGTCCTCCACCTCGAGCCGGACGTCGTACGAGCCGGGCGCCGTGTAGAGGTGCTCGAAGACACCGTCCGCGCGATCCTGGTCCGGTGTGCCATCGCCGAAGCTGAGCGTGACGCGATCGAGCACGCCGTCCGCGTCGTGGCTGGCGCTGGCGTCGAAGGGCGCGGCGGCCTCCGTGCTCCAGCGCTGGGGCCAGAGGAGCGCCGCGGTGGGCGCAAGGTTCTCCTCGTCCGGCGGCTCCGGCGGCGGCGCGCACGACGCCGAAAGCCAGACCGCCCCGAGCAGGGAGGAGGCGAGGAACGGCAGCGAACGGGTACGCGGGTAAACAGCCCTCACGCCGGGTTCTCCACGTCGACGAAGCTGGCGTCGATGCCCTCGGCGCTTAGCGCGTCCGCGACGCGGCGCGGACCGAAGCGCTCGGTGTTGTGGTGCCCGGCGGCGATGAACGCGACCCCGGTCTCCTGCGCGACCGCCTTCGACCACTCGGTCACCTCGCCGGTGACATAGAGGTCGAGTCGCTCGTCGACGGCCGCCTGCAGGAGCTCGGGCGCGCCGCCGGTGCAGAGCCCCACCTGCCGGACGACGCGCGTCGGGTCACCGAACACGAAGGGCGGCTCCCCGACCTCGCTGCGCACGCGCGCGACGACGTCGCCGAGGGGCGTGGGGCCGTCCGCCAGCGCGCCTTTGGCGCCGATGAGCTGCCCGCGGTACTCGCCGAACGGCACGCGCTCCGTCGACATGCCGAGCGCGTCCGCGAGGCCGGCGTTGTTCCCGAGCGTCGGGTGCGCGTCGAGCGGCAAGTGGTAGGCGAACAGCGAGAGCTCGCCCTCGACGAGGCGCCGCACGCGCGCGCCGAGCCACCCCGTGAGCCGCCGGATGCCGCCCCCCCACACGAGGCCATGGTGCACGAAGATCGCGTCCGCGCCGCGCGCGATGGCGGCCTCGATGAGCGCGGCGTTCGCGGTCACGCCGCAGATCACCTTGCGCACGTCGTCCTTGCCCTCGACCTGCAGGCCGTTCTCGCCGGCGTCGCGAAAGCGCGCGGGCTCGAGCCAGCGATCGAGGAGCGCGTGGAGATCGTCGCGGTGCATGAGGCGGACGCTAGCGCAACCGGACGCTCACGGGCACGGCTCCGCGGCGCTGACCTCGACGACGCCGGCCGCGACCGCGGCGATGGTGAAGTAGCCGCCCTGCCGGTTGAGCGTGACGACGTCGCTGGAGGCGCCGCTCTGCTGCAGCGTCGTGCAGAAGTAGCGGGTCTCGTCGGTCGCGCCGCCCCAGATGCGCACCGACGTCTTCACGGCCGCGGGGCCGCGACGCAGGCATCCGCCGGCCGCCCGGTTCGCGTGGAACTGGCACTCGGAGGAGCAGTAGGGGAACTCGGAGTAGTCGAAGCACGCCTGCGGGCCGTCGAAGTCACAGTCCTGCAGGCAGAGGTTGTAGGCGAGGCTGTAGCTCATCTCCGTCGTCGCCGCCTGGCAGTCATCGAGCAGGTTCGCGCTCACCGAGAAGAGGCCGTCCGGTCCCGTGCCCGTGTGCTCGACCTCCTCGTCGATGATCCACTGGCTCCCGCCCACCGTCTCGACGCGGGACGCGCCCCAGCTCACGTCGCCGTAGCTGTCGAGCGCGGGGCACGGACAGCTGCCGCCGTTCAGCCCACAGGCCGGGTTCTGCGGCTTGCTGCAGATGGCGCCCGAGGGAGCGCGGTAGGCGATGTCGACGTTGGCGGCCGGCACGTTGGCGCCCGGGAAGAAGATGCAGCCGTCGGCGCCGCCGCCGTCGGGCCCCATCGACACGCTGACGTTCGGTCCACCGGGAGGCACGTAACCCTCGCCGCGCAGGGACAGCACCGGCACGTCGCCGCTCGCCTGGTCGTTCAGCGCGCGCACGTCGCTCAGCGACGAGCCGCCGCTCTCGGCCTCGAAGTCCACGTACACGTCCATGCTCGCGTCCGGCAGCAGCGTGTAGGGGAGCTGCACGCTCGCCACGACGCTGTACGGCTGCGGGATCTGCTGCGCGAGGACGAGGCTGGTCACGCTGATGGGCACGCCGCCGACGTTCCGGAGCACGCTCGAGCGCTGCGCGGTCTGCCCGACGGCGAGCTGCGGGAAGATCAGCTCGGGCGGATCGAACACGAGCGCGTTCGGCGGCTGTGACGTCGCCACGAGCTGCGCCTGGTCCGAGAGGCGCGCCGGCGTGTCGCTGTTGGCCGAGGCGACGAAGGTGATCGCGTGCGCGCTCGCGGCCTCGGTGGGCACGTACACGACGGGGATCTCTTCGCTCTCGCCGGGCGAGAGGTAGAGCGGCAGCGCCGGCAGCTCGAAGTCGAACGCGGCGACGTCGCCGCTGACGTCGATGCTCGTCACCGTCAGCACCTTGTCGATGGTGCCCTCGTTGGTGATGAGCACGCTGCGCGGCGCGCTCGCCTGCGCGGGCGGCACGTAGCCGAAGTCGTGCTGCTCGGGCGTGACGAGCAGGTTGCGGCTGCCCTTGAACTCGCTGACGACGTCGACCGGGATGGCGCCGGGATCGGCACACGTGGGCTCGCACCCGGCCGCCGTGGTCTCGACGAAGAGGCGGCCGATGTCGTCCTGTCCGTCGGCGAGCGTATAGAGGAGCGTGATCTCGACGCGGTCGCCGGGCGCGAGCGTCACCGGGAACGGGCGCTCGCTCGTCCAGGTGAACTCCTCGCTGGTTCCGGCCTCGCGAGAGAGGCCGACCACGTCGAAGGTGCCGCCGCCGAGGTTCGACAGGCTGATGACCTGCTCGACGCCGACGCCGAGCGCGGGGCTGCCGAAGTCGATCTCGCCCTGCGGCGTCAGGGCTACCGTGCCGCTGCCGGTCGGCCCTGGCGTGCCCCCGTCGCCGTCGTCCGCGTTCGGATCGAGGTCGTCGAGGCAGCGTCCGTCGCGGCAGAGCCCGCCGAGCCCGCAGTCGATGTCGAGGGCGCACTCCCTGACGCCCGCGCTGCAGAGGCCGTCGACGCAGGTCTCCGCGGGCGCGCAGTCCGACACGCTCTTGCACGATGGCGCGCCGAGGCGGTTCTCGCAGGCCGCGAACGCGAGCACCGCCAGCACACCCACGAGCGCGAGCGGCGCGGGTCGCGGGGTCGGGCGGGTTCGCTGCCGGCGCATGGCGTCTCCCTCGGGGGCGTGCGCGGCGTCACCGGGTGGGCCGCTGTCCCACACCGGTTATCGGTCACCTGCCCGAGGGGTTGCTTAGCGCGTGTCCGCAAAGGACGCGCCCTACCCGTGCCCCATGCCCCGGCCCCTGCCCCTACCCTTGCCAATGCAGCGGCAGGTCGATCCGCGCCGGCGGAGCCGTTCACAGCCGTCAGAGGCGTCAGCGTCAGAGGCGTCAGCGCCAGAGGCGTCAGAGGCGCCGCCCACACCCACACTGCTTGCCGGTCCCGGGCTGCCCAAAGGGGTCCACGATCCGCGGCTCGCTCCCCCGGTAGGCCGCGAGCAAGCCCGCGACCACGAGGGCGAAAAAAGCGGTCACGGTCCAAGGCAGCTGCACGAGCACGGCGACCACCGCGCCGAGGGCCACGAGCCCCAGCATGACGGTGACGAGGCCGAGCACGACCAGCGCGGGCACGACGACCAGGAGATAGGCCGCGTTCTGCACCACGCGTTCGGCGAGGTCTCGGCGCTCTCGCGCCATCTCCATCTCGACCTCGCGTGCGATGTCGAGCCAGCTCGCGCCCGCGGCAGCAGGCGTCGTGAGCTTCCCTTCACGAGGGGGCGGTTGCATGGTTGCGCCTCCCGTTGGCGTCGTAAGAGGTGCTGCGCGTCCCCCGTGACCGCTCGTCGGACACGGAAGCTTCCCTTCGCGGAGCGCGAGCGCCACGTGAAAGAACGCGCTGTCAGTGCAGCGGAAATGCAACGCACGAGCCAGCGCCGCGACCGCAGCCGTCGGTCGTCGCTTCGGGGCAGGGATGCGTCGGCGAGGCCCTTTGCCTCAAGGGCGCGAACGTCGACGGCGGCGCAACGAGATCGCGCCGAGCAGCAAGCCGAGCAGGCCGAGCGTGGACGGCGCGCTGCTGCTGCAACCATACGGCGGCGGCGCGACACCCTCCGGGGAGCTGACCCGGGGCTCTTGCAGCCCGCGCACGACGCGAGCGGTGCGGAGGTCGAGCGTCACCGGGCTCGAGACGTTGCCGGCCAGGTCGCGCGCGCGCACGGAGACGCGGCGGACACCCTCGACCTCGTCGTGGCTGCGCGTGCGCTCAGCGCCGAACTCGCTCCACTCCTCGTCGTCGACGCGCCAGGAGAACGACAGATCGCTCGGGTGGGTGCCGACGTCCTGCCCGCTCGCGAGCAGCACGCCGTTCGCGGCCTCGAGCGTCGCCCACGGCGCCTGCTCGTCGACCCACAGCTGCAGCGTGCCCTCGAGATCGGTCAGCGAGGTCAGGTCGCCCTCGTGCCTGGCGCGGAAGCGGAGCGCGTGCTCGCCCACGAGCGCGAGCTTCGGATCGCGCACCGTCACCACGCCGTCGTCACCGGGGCGGAAAGGTCCACGCCAGGTGCCGAAGTCCACCTGCACGAACACCTCGTGCTCGGGCCTGAGCGCGCGCGAGATGCCGAGGAGCGCAAGCTCCCCGCGACGCGACACGACGCTCGCCTCGTCGTCGCCCGCGCGTCGGTACACGCCCGGCTCGCGGGCGACGCGGAGCCCGGAAGGCAGGGCCGCCATGAGCGGCGTGACGGGGGTGTCCGTGAGCGACAGGTAGGCGTTCAAGAACTCGCGCGTCCCCGTCGCCGGCACCGTCTCGAGGCCGCGGAAGTCGATGTACAGCGGCACGCCGAGCGCGTCCTCGAGCGCGCCCGAGATGTCGTAGCCGAAGCCGAGATCGTCGCCGAGCAGGGAGTCGAAGGCCAGCGACACGAGCGACTCGAGCACCTCGTCGAAGGCCACGCCCGGCAAGAGCTCGTTGTACTTGGCGACGAAGCCGTCGATGGTCGGCCCGTCGCTGATGGCGATGCGCAGGGTCTGGTCCGCGGGATCGACGAACACCGTCAGCGACGCGGAGATGTCGACGTCGACGGCGAACACGCGTGAGAAGCGCTCGTACACGAGCACGTAGAACGAGATCTCGACGTCGTCCCAGTCGGCGATGAGGTGCCCTTCGGTGTCGTCCCCGGCGCCGAGGGTGAGCTTCGGCGGCTTGCTCGGCACCACGGTGAGCAGCGCGGGCGCGGTGGGGGCGGCGAACTGGCGCAGCTTGCCCTCGGTGAGCAGATCGAGCGTACCCGCGCTCAGCGGGAAGGCGCCGTTCGCGAGCACGTGCACCTGCTCGGAGTCGAGCTGGATGCAGAGCACGCCGGCGTTGTACGTCGCGAACAGCGCCTGGTTCACGGCCGCGCGCGCGAGCGACATGCCGAGGTGATAGGGCGCGCCGTCGTACTCGCCCGTGAGCGCCAGGGCGTCGGGCGCGATGAACTCGCCGTTGCCGTCGTAGAGCGAGGCGAAGGCGGAGCCCGTCAGCGGCACGACGCAGGGGTGCGGCACCTGCACGGGATCGACCTCGCTGTCGTCGGGCGGCGCGGCCTCCATGCCCATCTTCATGTTGAGGTCCATGCCCTTGGTCTGCAGGCAGTTGACCCCGGCCGGGCAATTGACCTCGAAGGCGCTGCCCGTGGGCCCGAGCAAGAAGCCGAGCGGGTGCGCCGTCTCGTTGATGAGGTCGGGCGAGCGCTCGGCGAGGTCGAGCTTGTCGGCCAGCGAGAGCGGCGCGCCGTCGAAGTCGGCCAGCGCGTCGCGGATGGCGTTCTCGAGCGTGTTCGCGAGGATCGGCTCGAGGAAGGTCGACAGCGCGCCGGCGATGGCGAGCACGGCGTCGGCGAGGAAGTCCGTCGCCCCGCAGAGCTGACGGCACTCCCAGTCCGCGTCCTGAAACGCGAACGGGTCGCTGCACTCGCGCTCGCACAGCGGCGGAGCGTTCGCCTGCGAGCAGCCGTTCGGATCGCAGCCGGTGATGCCGCAGGTCGCGTTCTGGAACGGCGGGACCGAGATCTCGAAGTCGCTGTTGCTGATGCCGCCGAGGCTGAAGTCGCCGAGCTCCACGTCGATGAGCATGCACTCGCCCGCGCCCGTGTCACACTGCGCGCCCTGCCCCACGTCGGGGTAGACCATGATCTCGAAGGTGAGGTCCGTGACCATGCCGCACTCGGGGTCACCGGCCGGACAGCGCGTGCCGTCGAGGTCGCAGGAGGCCGTGCCGCCACCGACCCAGTCCGCGTACGCGCGCGCGTCGACGCCCACCGGGAGGTCCGCGATGCGCACGCGCACGCCGTCCCGCGCACCGTCGAGGAATTCGAACTCCAGGCGATCGGCCAGCTCGCCCGCGTCGATGAGGACGTAGGTCGGGTGCAGCGTTCCGTCCTTGCGCTGCCCGATGCGCGCGTTGGCGTAGCTCGAGTTCGCGAGCTCGATGGGGCCGGCGTCGAAGCGGATGAGGTTCGGGTTGCCCGGCGCGGTCTCGAACTGCGAGAGCAACACGTCCTGCAGGTGCACCGAGAGGAAGTCGAGCGCGCCCTGCGTCATGCGCAGGCGGGCGCCGTCGTCGACGGTGGCGACGCCGTTCGGAAGGTCCGACTGCGGGTAGTCGTAGGCGTTGATGCAGCCGCCGCTGTCACCGCCGCACGAGAGCCCGCCGGTGCAGCCGTACAGGCCGAGCGAGAGCAACGCCAACAGCCCCGCGCGAGGAATCAACCGTGGGCGAGACGAATCCTGGCGGGGACGTGCGGTCATTCCGGCTCCCAAGCGACGCATGCCCCCACAGAGTAGCCGACAGTCCTACGTCTCGTCCCGTCCCTTGCGTCCCCGGCGACCGCAACGTGTGCGGAGCGCTGATCGAGAAAATTTCACGCAAAGCCGCAAAGCCGCAAAGATCACTGAATTCTTTGCGAAATTCTTTGCGGCTCTGCGGCTTTGCGTGATCTTCAATTGGACGAGGCCGGAGCTCATCACTCCGGCCTCGTCGTCAACCAGGAGCCGAACGGGATCAGCCCGCGGCGACGATCTCGCCCGCCTCGTGGCCGACGGCCTGGCGGCGCGAGAGGCGGATCTTGCCGTCGCGGTCGATGCTCAGCACCT
>CAYLZW010000174.1:0-12341 GCA_964388085.1 uncultured Myxococcales bacterium
CTCAAGAAGGCGTTCTCGTACGAGTGGCGCCTTTGGACCATGCCGGAGATCCGCGAGATCCTCGCCGAGGCGGGCTTCTCCGAGACGCGCGTCTACTGGGAGGCCGAGGACAAGGACGGCGAAGGCAGCGGGCGCTTCTACCGCACCGAGAACGCTCCGGCCGACCTCACCTGGCTCGCGTACCTCGTCGCCGTCAAGTAGCGGCCCGGCACGGGTGAGGCAGGGTTCCGCCCGGGTCGGCAACCCTGCTAGAAAAGCCAGCCATGCCCAACGGCAGACTGACCGACTGGCTCCACGAGGCCGGCATCAACGGCGAGCTGCAGACGAACATCGTCGCCTCGATCATCGCCGTGGTGCTGGTGTGGGCGCTGCACAGCCTCGTGCAGCGCTTCCTGGTCTCGCGCTTCATCAAGAGCCCGGAGGCGCGCTTCAACGTGCGCCGCGCCGTGCGTTATGTCGGCGTGTTCACCGGCGTCTTCATCATCGGGCGCATCTGGTACTCGGGCTTTCAGTCGGTCGCCACGCTCTTCGGTCTGCTCGGCGCCGGCATCGCCATCGCGCTCAAGGACCCGCTGACGAACCTGGCCGGCTGGGTCTTCCTCGTCGTGCGCACGCCCTTTCGCATCGGCGACCGCATCCTCATCGGCGAGCACATCGGGGACGTCGTCGACATCGGGCTGTTCCAGTTCCAGCTGCACGAGATCGGCGCCTGGATCGACGCCGATCAGGCCACCGGCCGCGTCATCTACGTGCCGAACGCGCGCGTGTTCACGCAGCCGCAGCTCAACTACCACCGCGGGCTGCCGTGCATCTTCGACAACCTGTTCGTGAACCTCACCTTCGAGAGCGACTGGAAGAAGGCGAAGGACATCCTGAAAGAGTGTGGGCGTCGTCACGCGTTGCCCGATCCATCACGCCGCCTCGGCGACGAGCGCATGGGCGACACGGGCTTCTTCCTGCTCGGCGGCTCGCGGGAGTGTGAGGTGTTCACGTCGGTGCGGCACAGCGGCGTGCGGCTGATGCTGCGCTACGCCGTCGACCCGCGCCGGCGCACGCCGACCTTCTCGGCCATCTGGGAGGACGTGCTCGACGCCTTCGCGCACCACGACGACATCCGCTGGGCCTACCGCACCTACCGGCGCGTCGAGGACGGACCGGGCGGTCACGGCGCGCTCCAGCCCGTGCCGCGCGAGACCGTGCACGACGGTTCGCGCTGAGGGGTCGCCCCCCTGTCTTGGCTGGCTCCAGCGCCTGCGTTCGTTAGCGATCCAGACGCACGTCGCCGACGCGGCGCAGGAACTCTTCGTACGGTCCGTTGTAGTCGTCGATGCCGTGCTTGCTCATGGCGAGCACGCGCGTGGCCGCCTCGGAGACGAGGTCTCTGTCGTGCGTGACGAAGATGACGGTGCCCTCGTAGCGCACGATGGCGTCGCGCAGGGCGGAGATGGACTCGAGGTCGAGGTGGTTCGTCGGCTCGTCGAACACGAGCACGTTGTGCTTCAAGAGCATGAGCTTGGCGAACAACAGCCGCGCGGTCTCACCGCCGGAGAGCACCTGCGTCTGCTTCTCGCCCTCCTCGCCCGAGAACAGCATGCGCCCGAGGAGGTTTCGGATGTCCTCCTTGTTGGCGCGCTCGCCGCCGATGGCCTCGTCGAGGGAGAGCAGCCACTCCCACAGCTTCACGTTCGGCGGGATGCCCTCGCTGTGCTCCTGCGCGAAGTAGCCGACGCGCGTCTCGTGGCCCCAGGTGATGTCGCCGGCGTCCTTCTCGACCTCGCCGAGCAACAGGCGCACGAGCGTCGTCTTGCCGATGCCGGACGGGCCGATGACGGCCATCTTGTCGCCGCGCATGAGCAGCAGGTCGAGGTTGTCGACGATGGGGATGTCCGGCCGGGGGTTCGACGGCGACGGCTCGACGTGGAACGTCTTCGAGAGGCCCTTCACCTGCAGCACGTGCTTGCCGGAGGGCTTGCCCGCGATCTCGAAGCGGATGAACGGCCGCTGGATGTTCGACTTCTTGAGCTCGTTGCCCTGTAGGCGCGCGATCTCCTTCTTGCGGCTCTGCACCTGCGAGGCGCGCGTGCCCGCCGAGAAGCGCGCGATGAAGTCCTTGAGCTGCTCGACCTTCTTGGCCTTGTCCGCGTTCTCGGCCTCGAGCCGGCCGCGGATCTGCGACTTCTGCAGCACCATGTCGTCGTAGTTGCCGGTGTAGACGATGATGGTCTCGTAGTCGATGTCGGCGATGTGCGTCGTCACCTCGTTCAAGAAGTGCCGATCGTGGCTGATGACGACGAGCGAGCCCTCGTAGGCGAGCAAGAAGCGCTCGAGCCAACGGATGCTGTCGAGATCGAGGTGGTTGGTAGGCTCGTCGAGCAAGAGGCACTCGGGCTTGCCGAACAGCGCCTGGGCGAGCAGCACGCGCAGCTTGAGGCCGCCCGAGAGGGCCTTCATCTTGGCGCCGTGGTGCTCCTCGGGGATGCCGAGGCCGTCGAGCAGCTTGGCCGCCTCCACCTCGGCGACGTAGCCGTCCTCCTCGGCGATGACGGTCTCGAGCTCGCCGAGCTCCATGCCCATCTCTTCGGTGAACTCGGCGCCCTCTTCACAGCGCTTCAGGATCTCGTTCTTCTTCGCGGTGGCCCCCCACAGGCGCTTGTTGCCCATGATGACCGTCTCGATGACGGCGTGCTCGTCGAAGGCGAACTGATCCTGACGCAGGATGGACGTCTTCTCCGGCCGCGAGACGTGTCCCTTCATGGGCTCGGCGTCACCGGCGAGGAACTTCATGAAGGTGGACTTGCCCGCGCCGTTCGGCCCCGTGAGGCCGTAGCGGTGACCGGGCGCGAACACGACGCTGACGTTGTCGAACAACGTCTTGCCGCCGTAACTCTGAGAGACCTCGTGGACCGTCAACATGAGGTCCGCCTATCAGGAAGGACGCGCACGGGCAGCAGCCTTTGCAGATCGTGAGGCAATTCTCCTCTGCGCGAGCGCTCCTGCCGACAGGGGGGCGAGCGCGTACGTCAAAGGGAGGGCCGTCACCGGCGCCACCCGAGGAGAGTGCCTATGGACCAGAACGGATCCGCCCGCGTCGCCGCCGGGGTCATCGGCGGCCTGCTCTTGCTGCTCGGCCTGTTCGCCTTCGCGGCCCCCGTGGTCGCGGGGCTGGCCACGAACCTGGCGGTCGGCGGTGTGCTCGTCGCGGCCGGCGTGCTGCGCTTCGTCTACGCCGCCCGCGCCCGTGGCGCTCCCCGCGCCGGCATCTCCGCGCTCCTCGGCGTGCTCTCGCTCGTCGCGGGCGTGCTCCTGCTGGTCCTGCCGCTCGTCGGCCTGCTCGCGCTCACGCTGGTGTTCGGCGGCTACCTCGTGGTGCACGGCGCGCTCGAGAGCTACGCCGCCCTCAAGTGGCGGCGCCGCACCGAGCCGTGGGGCTGGCTGCTCGTCGGTGGCCTGGCGGCGCTCGTGCTCGGCGCCATCGTCTTGATCGGTTGGCCGATCACGGGCCTGTTCGCCATCGGCGTCATCACCGCCGTGCACCTCCTCGTCATCGGCAGCGGGCTGCTGGCCGCGGCGATCGCCGGCACCGGCGCGCAGCGACGCAGCGTCGGGCCGACGAGCACGCCAGCGCCCGCCTGAGGCGTCCCCTAGGCGCGCGGCGCGCAGGAGCAGGTCGTCGCGTTCGGCGGCGGCTCTCGACGCGGGCGCCGTGCGATCTTCTTCGAGAGCCGCGCCTCCTCGCCGCAGCACGAGGAGGCGCGACCCGCCGCACAGCCCGTCCCGGTCACAGGGACTTCAGGTACTCCACCAGGTCCGCGTGCTCGTCGTCGCTGAGGCCGAGCTCGAAGAAGCTGTCGTAGTGCGTAACGACGCGCACGACGCCTGAGCGCGAGGCGCAAGAAGCCGAAGCCGAAGCCGAAGCCGAAGCCGAAGCCGAAGCCGCGGTTACGCCGGCTTCTCGACGTTGACCATCCAGTCCACGCCGAACTTGTCGGTGAGCATGCCAAAGCGCGCGGCCCAGAAGGTCTCGGTCAGCGGCATGTTCACCCGCCCGCCTTCGGAGAGCGCGGCGAAGACGCGATCGGCCTCGGCCGCGGTGTCGAGATGGGCCGAGATGGAGAAGCCGCTGTGCTCCTCCTGCTTGCCGGGAGGCATGTCCGAGCCCATCAGGACCGCGTCACCGACGAGGAGGCGCGCGTGCATGATCGCGTCCTTCCAGTCGGGCGGGACCTCGTCGGCCATGGGCGTCTCGCCGTGCGTCTGCATCACCTCGATCTTCCCGCCGAGCGCCTTCTCGTAGAACTTGAACGCCTCTGCGCAGTTGCCGTTGAAGGTCAGGTACGTCGTCAGTTGCATCGCGTGGCTCCGTTGCTCGGGTGGACCGCCCCAGGGACACCTCGGGGACAGCGCGATAGCGCCGTCAAGGGCGGCGGTCCACGGCTCGGGGTGCGTTCGACCCATGGCCGCCCTGCTGCAGACCTCGCGCGCACCGTTGTCAGCCTCGATCGGCGCTTGCTACCTTCCCGCGCTTCCTCGAGGACCTCATGCGGACCCACCTACCGGCCCCCCTGCCGTTCCTCCCCCTCGTCGCCCTGCTCCTGCACTCCGCCAGCGCGAGCGCACAGACGAGCGAAGAGCGCGCCCGCTTCTTGTACGAGGCCGCGAACCGCGCCATCGAGAGACAAGACTGGCCCGAATGCGTCGACTCCCTCGAGCGCGCGCAAAAGGCGCTCGGCCGCAGCGCGCTTCGGTTGCAAGCGCCGCTCGTCCGTTGCCATTACGAGCAGCAGGCGTGGGCCGACGTGGTGGCAGCGGCGAAGGTCTATTTCAGCCTCGACGGCGCCGACCCGAGCTTGGTGGAGTACCAGGAGGTCGGCGCCATGCTCGTCGAGGCGGAGAAGCACGTGGAGAGCGCGCGCGCCGCCGAAGCGGAGCGCGTAGAGGCCGACCGCCGCCTGCGCCAGGCAGAAGAGAAGAAGCAGCGCGACCTCGAAGCGGCGCAGCTCGCCGAGCAGCGGCGCCAACAGCGAGCGCAGCAGTTGGCGTTCGAACGAGCCGAGCGTGAGCGTGCCGCCCACGTCGCCGGCGCGCCCGCGCGACGCGCTGGCTATCTGGCAGAGGCCGAGGAGGAGTCGTGGGCCGCGTTTGGCCAACGGCTGTACGGCGTGGGCCTCATCACCGTCGCGCTCGCCGCCGGTGCCGCGGGCCTCGGCGCCGGAATCTATGGCATCAGCGTGCTCTCCGAGGTCGACGTCAGCGACGACGAGGGGCTCATCGCCCTCGGCGCCCTCGGCGGCGGGATCGCCGCGCTCTCGTTCGCGGGCTGGCTCGGCTTCGGCGTGGCCCCTGATGAATTCTCCGGCGCCGACGTGCACGACATCAAGGCGGACACCCTGCGCGCGAAGGCCGCCGAGGAGGACGCGCTCATCTCCGGTTCCGCGCGATGACTCGCTCGTTCGTGTTCGCCGTGGCGCTCGCGCTGCTCGGCTCGTGCGCGCTCCCCGGGCGCGCGCACGCCAAGGCCTTTCGTGGCGAGACCGAGATCTTCATCCCCCTGTCCGACGAGACGCGCTTCATCGGCGACACGCACCTGATGCTGCGCTGGCGCGTGTGGTCGCTGATGGGGGAGCCCGTCGTGTATTGCCAGGCGGCCTGGATCGCGGAGCCGGAGATCCTGCGCGCGCGCCTCGACGAGCCGGAGGCGCCGGACGAGGTGCTGAGGCGCGCCTCGCTGGTGAGCGTGTACGTGGCGACCTCCGTGATGACGCAAGAGAAGCCCGGCTTCCTCTGGGAACAGCAGTCCGTGTGGATGCCGTGCGACGTCGGCGCCATGACCAAGGTCTTCCTCGGCAGCGTGAAGCAATTCCAGGCGCTCCCCGAGCGAGAGAAGGAGCCCTATTTCAGCTACAACGCCCCCGAGTCTCCGTCGTGGGGCACGCTGTTCAAGGTCGGCAATTCGAATGTGCCGGCCGGGCGCGCGAAGAGCATCCTCAAGCAGCACGGCCTACGCCTCTATGAAGTCCCGGGCTGGGGCAAGGCGGTCGTGAAGGCGAAGCTCCTCGCCTGGGCGCTCGGCCTCTGGAGATCCGAGCAGCGCTCGGCGCGGCTGGCCGAGGAGCGCAAGCGCGTCGAGGCCGAGCGGCAGGAGCGACGGCGGCAAGCGTACGGCACAGGCGACTCCTCATCGACGCCGAGCCCACCCGCGCGCGAAGGCAGCGGCGACTTCTGGTCGACGCCGCACACGCAAGCGAAGACGGAGGCGACGGACTTCTGGTCGGCCCCCGACGACCCGCTGACCGTCGAGGAGCGCAAAGAGGACCTGCAGTTCCAGGCGACGCAGAGCGAGATCTCCGCGGCGGCCGCGTCTCACGAAGCCGATCAGCGACGCCAGCAGGAGCTCATCGCGGCCAAGCAGCGCGAGCTCGAGCGGCGCACCAGCGACAAATGGTGTGACGAGGTGAGCTCGAAGGTGAGCCAATGCATCTACGACGCGTGCGGATCGCGGCCGTCGCGCTCGTTGGGGCTGACCGTCTGCCCCGTCGACGATCGCTGCTGCGGCATGTGCAGCAGCGACTACACGGCGCCTCCCGAGGGCTGTGAATCGTACTGCTACGAAGTGAAGCAGGCGCGAAGGGAGCGCGCGCGCGAGCTCGAGTCGAAGCAGGACGACTGGGACCGCTGCGCCGATCGCGAGCGGCCCGATTGTGGACCGGAGGGGTTCGTCGACGTGCCGACCTGCCAGGCGGAGATGAAGGCCTTCCGCGAGTCGATGGCGCGAGGCTTTCGGGACTGATCCGTCAGGCGCGCCCGCGAGCGCTCTCGGCGGCGCTGCTGCGCTCCTCCTCCGGCGCCGTCAGCGCGAGCGGAAGCCGAACGCCATGAGCAACACCGCCGCCGCCGCGACGCCGAGCGCCAACTGCAGCGCCCCGCCGAGGTGCAGCGCGTTGCCGAAGAGGTGCCCGATCATGCTGCCGCCCATGCCGATGAGGGCCGTCCCGAGGAGGCCGATGCGCTCTTCACCGGGCAACACGAGCCGCGCGAGCGCGCCCACCACGAGGCCGGCAGCGAGGTGCCAGAGCAGCGAGAGCGTGAGGCCGAACAGGACGGCAGCGAGGCCGATGAGGACCAGCAGAGCGACGAGGGCGAGTCCGATCAACGTGGGCTCCAGGTGTAAGGGTTGCGGGCACGCGGCGGGTCAACGACCAATCTAGGCACTGGCGGTGGGGAGGCCAGCGGGTTTCTGTCGGGTGTGACGGAGGTACCGGCCGGAGCGGGTGGGGCGTCGCTGCCGCGGTTCTGCTAGGACCGCCCCCATGACCAGCATCACGGTCCATCACCTCGAGAATTCCCGCTCGCTCCGCGTCCTCTGGCTCCTCGAGGAGCTCGGCGTCGAGTACACCGTCAAGGAGTACAAGCGGGACAAGCGCCTGCGCGCTCCCCCGGCGCTCAAGGCCGTCCACCCGCTCGGGAAGTCGCCCGTCGTCGAGGTGGACGGCGTCGTGCTGGCCGAGTCGGCCGCCATCCTCGAGCTGTTGCTCTTGCAGCTCGGCCAGGGACGCCTGCGCCCCGAGCCCGGCGGCGAGGCGTTTCGGCGCTATCTGTATTTCCTGCACTTCGCCGAGGGGTCGATGATGACGCCCCTGCTCGTCTCGCTCCTCACGAGTCAGGTGCGGCGCGCGAAGGTGCCCTTCTTCATCAAGCCCATCGCGCGCAGCATCGCCGACAAGATCGACGAGAACTACACGACGCCCGAGCTCTCTCGCCTGCTGCCGTTTCTCGAGGAGGAGCTGCGGGAGCGGCCGTATCTTGCCGGAGACGAGCTCACGGCGGCGGACATTCAAATGAGCTACCCGCTCGAGGCGGCCGCGGCGCGTGGTGGGTTGGATTCTCGCTATCCGAATCTGCAGGGGTTCTTGGAGCGGATTCATTCGCGCGAGACGTATCAGAGGGCGCTCGCGAGAGGGGGGCCGATGACGCCTCCGCAGGGAGCGTGAGCGTCGGCGTGGGCGTCCGCGCCTCTGTCCGCGTGAACGTCCGCGTGAACGTCGGCCCGGACGAAGACACAGACGCAGGCGCCCTCCCGCACTACGCTCCCGCCCATGGACCTCCCTGAGATCACCATCCACGCCCAGGAAGACCTCAAGCTCGCCGTCTCCACCGACGAAGATCCCAGCTCGCGCGTCCTCCTCGTCGACGTCACCGACGCGAGCGGCGAGGTCCACATGTCCGAGATCCGCATCGCCCCCAAGAACGTCGAGAAGCTCAAGCGACAAGCGAGCCGCGCCATCATGCAGTTCCGCACCAGCGACGGCGCGCTCTGGATCCAAGGGAACGGCCCCCGTTGGACGCTACGCTTCGCGGTCCCGGAGCAGCCCACCGCCCACCTCACGCTCGACGAAGAAGAGACCAGAGCCCTCAAAGCCGCCCTCTTCGAACCGCTCGTCTGAACTCTCGCTGCGCCGCACCTCGTCATCCGCGCCATCCGGAGGCCCCGCCATGTCCCTGTACGCCATGCTCAAGCGCCCTGGTCCGAGCGGCTTCGGCTACGGCTCCACCGCCGAGGACGTCGTCGCGGGTGTCGATCTGAGCGGCAAGACGTTCCTGCTCACCGGCTGCAGCTCCGGGCTCGGGCTCGAGACGCTCCGCGTGCTGACCTCGAGGGGCGCGCACGTCATCGCCACGGCTCGCTCGCGGGAGAAGGCCGCCAAGGCGTGCGCCTCGGTCTCCGGGCAGAGCACGCCGATCCCTTGTGAGCTCGCGGACCCGGCGTCGGTGCTCGCTTGTGTCGCCGAGGTGAAGGCGCTGGGCGTCGTGCTCGATGGCATCATCGCCAACGCCGGCATCATGGCGCTGCCGAAGCTGCAGCAGGCGTGCGGGTATGAGCTGCAGTTCTTCACGAACCACATGGGTCACTTCTCCCTCGTCACCGGGCTCGTCGACAGCTTGGCGACGAACGGCCGCGTGGTCATGTTGAGCAGTGACGCGCACCGAATGGCGCCGTCGGTGGGCATCGAGCTCGACAACCTCTCGGGGGAGCGCGGCTACTCCGGCTGGCGCGCGTACGGACAATCGAAGCTCGCGAACCTGCTGTTCGCGAAGGCGCTCGCGCGGCGATTCGAGGGCAGCGAGCGCGTCGCGTGCGCGGTGCATCCCGGCGTCATCCAGACCCAGCTCGGCCGTCACATGGGCGCGTTCCTGAACGCGTTCTACGGCCTCGGCACCCTGGTCGCCTTCAAGAACGTCCCACAGGGCGCCGCCACGCAGGTCTGGGCCGCGGCGCACCCCGACGCCGCGGAGATGTCGGGGAAGTATCTGTCCGACGTCAATGCGGCCCGCTGCCGCAAGATCGCCGACGACACCGACCTGCAGGACCGCCTCTGGCAGAGGTCGGAGGAGATCGCCGCGGAGCTCTCCGCCGAGCGTCAGGCAGCCTGACAGGCTCGTCGCCGGCGCGTCACCCGGCGACGAAGGGTCGCGCAGCGAGCGCGCGTGCTCCTCGACGACACGCTCATTGGCGCCGCGCCAGCACCAACACGTAGCGCAGAAACCCCGCGTCGAACGCCGCTTTGATGTAGAGCGCGGCCTCGAGCTGCGCCTTCATCATCTCCACTCCCTCGGCGCCCAGCTTCAAGCGCGCCCACAGAAACCGCGGGACGTCCTCGAGGGAGAGCCGCTGCACGCCGTCGATGGCGCGCTCATAGGCGATCTCCCAGTTCGGCCGGACGCGATCGTTGAGATCGTCGACGTCCTCGACCGTGAAGCCCGCGCGCTCGAGGTTCGCGCGCCAACCGCTCGCGGTCTCGAGGTGCGGGATGGCCCAGCCGCGCATGAACGGATGGAGCACCAGCTCCTCCTGCAGCGACGTCAGCTTCTCCGCCCGGCACCAATCCACGAGGAGCAGCCGCGCACCGGGCTCCAGGATGGTCGCGATCTGTTCGGCCGCCGCTGCCTTGTCCGGCAAGTAGCACGCAGCGTCGAGGTAGATGGCGGCATCGAAGCGCCGGTCGAGATCGTCGAGGTGCATGATGTCGTGCTGAAGGAAGCGCAGGTTGCCGCCCTCGTACGCTCTCGCCGCCGACAATTGCGCGCCGGAGAGATCGATGCCGAGGACGTCACCGCGGCAGCGCTTGGCGATCTCCCTCGTCAGGCCGCCGCGGCCGCAGGCGAGCTCCACGACGTGGCGCTCGCGCTCGATGCCGACGGCCTCGAGATACCTGTCGTGCGTGCGCCGAAAGGCCTCCCCCCAGTCGAGTGAGTCGTCGTCGAAGATCGCGAAGTGAAAATATTCGTGCCAGTGCTCGCGGTAGAGCTGGCTGACCGCCGCGAACATCCGCTGCACGTTCTCGGCGTAGTGGTCCTCGAAGTAACGAAAGGCGCTCTCGGCCTCGGCCCGTCGCGGTGAATAGGGGCTCTCTGCCCCTGTGTCTCTCGCCATCTCGCAGCCCCCGACGAGACGAGCGTCCTCGTCCGGAGGTTGCACTCGTCGTGCCCGGCGGCTGCGGCCGCCGGTGCGCTCGGCCACCCTCGCGCCGGGAGCCGTTCCTTCCCTTGCGCCCTCTCGGCCCATCGGCGATGCTCCCCAAACGGCCTGCGTAGACGCGCAGGGTCCGACCGACGGCGGCCGCGAGCACTGAAGCTCCGGGCCGCCGTCTTCCGTTTCGCCCCAGCCGCCGCCCACCGCCACGCCAGCGACCTCCCCGCCCGGGACGCCACGGCGCCCCGAGGGCCGAGGTGCGCCCGCCGAAGGACATCCCCATGACCGACCCGAAGCTGCAGGCCGACTGCTCGCGCTGCTTCGCCCTCTGCTGCGTCGTCCACCCGTTCTCGTCGTCGGAGGACTTCGCCATCGACAAGCCCGCCTGGAGCGCGTGCCCGTACCTGACGCCGTCCTGCCGCTGCAGCATCCACGACAGCCTCGCTCCCCGCGGGTTCAGCGGCTGCGCGAGCTACACCTGCCACGGCGCCGGACAGAAGGTCAGCCAGTGGACCTTCGCCGGCCGAAGCTCGCGCGAGCCCCCAGCGCTCGCGGAGGACATGTTCGAGGCCTTCACGGCCATGCGGGCGCTGCACGAGCAGCTGGCGTTGCTCGCGCGAGCGAGCCGCCTCGACGTCCCGGACGCGCTCCGCGCGGCGCTCCAGCGCATGTTCGACGACGTGGAGCGCCTGACGCTCGAGCGCGACGTCGGCCTGCTCATAGGGGCCGTCGGGCAGGTCCGACGCGACGTGCGCGCGCTGCTGCAGATGGCCGCGGAGCAGCACCTGGCGCAGCGACCGCCCCGCCCCCTGGTGACGCTGCGCCGCCGCCGCAAAGCAGGCTGACGACGTCCCCCGCGGCTACGCTGCCGCCCGCTGGGTCTCGGCCGCGGGAAACACTAGAAACGCATTTGACAGCCGGGCTTCCGTCTGGTCTGTAGCCACCACTCGGATGCGCCCGTAGCTCAGCTGGATAGAGCATCAGACTACGAATCTGAGGGTCGGACGTTCGAATCGTTCCGGGCGCGCCACTGGTTCTTGAACGGCCCCGCTTCTGGCGGGGCTTTTCCGTGGGTTGCCGGAACGTTCGAACGCCCGACCGGGTCGGACGTTCACGTGCTTTCAGGGGGTCTTGGTAAGACCCCCTCGCCCCTTCGGGGCTCACCCCCAAACATGGTTCCGGGCGCGCCACGCAAACCCCCGAGAAATCGGGGGTTTTCGCATGTCTGGGAGCCGCTTGCTGCTGGGGTTCACGTCGCCGTCCGGCCGGAGCATCAGACCTCATCCGTCCGGAGCAGGCTCCGAAGCTTCTTGGGGTGCACCCGCGCCCAACGCTCGCCGTCGGCATAGACGGGCCAGATGAAGCTGCCCTTGTCCTTCCGCCGCTGCATCGTCCGCTCACCGTCCGCGTCGAGCCAGTAGACGAGCAGCGTGTCCCGCTTGGCGTTCGCGAACACGTACGCGGTCTCCTCGTCGGCATCCTCGTCGAGCGTCTCGACGATGATCGTCCGTAGCTTCGCAGGTCCCCAGCTCATGCGGATGGGCAGCAGATAGACGAGCACCCGTTTCGCGTCCTGCGGCAGGAAGGCACCGGGCAGGTCGAAGCCGGGTGGGAGCTCACCCACCTGAACGAATGGGGACGTGGTCGACGGCGCCTTCGGCGTCATTGCCGCCTCCATCTGCTCGCGCAGCCGCTTCGGGATCGGGCGACACCCGCATCGCTGCTGGTGCTCCACGTGCCATGCGATGCGTTGTGCGGTCGTCGCGCTCTTCGGCAGCACATTGCTGTCGTGCCAGGCCTTGTTCACGGGTGGCATGCGCTACCTCCGCCGGAGCGACGCAGAACAACGCATGCAGTAGTACGCGCCGCCCTT
>CAYLZW010000175.1:0-12332 GCA_964388085.1 uncultured Myxococcales bacterium
CGACGCGCCAGGCGCTGGCGCCGAGCACGATGGTGTCCCCCTGGCGCGTCTCGTAGACCATCTCCTCGTCGAGCTCGCCGAGCCGCGGCCCGGACTCACCGAGCTGGACGCGGTACAGGCCGCGATCCGGGATGGTGCCTGCGTTCATCAGCGCCAGCGTCTTGGCTCCTCGCCGCGGGCTGAGCGTGTCGTCCGCTCGATCCCAGTTGAGGCGCGGCACGAGGTCCGCCAGCTCGTCGGACGGATAGCGCCCCGCCAGCATGTCGAGCACGCTCGCGAGCACGTCCCGCGAGAGGTCCTCATAGGGAGCGGCCCGACGCACGACGTCGAGGAGCGCGTCCACCCGCCAGTCCTCCATGGCGACCATGGCGACGATCTGTTGCGCGAGCACATCGAGGCAGCTCTTCGGCGTGCGCGTCTCTTCGATCTCGCCCGCCAGCATGCCGTTCGCGACCACGGCGCTCTCGAGCAGATCGCCGCGGAACTTGGGGTACATCACCCCCCGGCTCACCTCGCCGACGGCGTGGCCCGCGCGCCCCACGCGTTGAAGCCCCGCCGACACCGAGCCGGGCGACTCGACGAGCAGCACCAGATCGATGGCGCCCATGTCGATGCCGAGCTCGAGCGAGCTGGTGGCCACGAGGGCGGGCAAGACGCCGTCCTTGAGCTGCTGCTCGATCTCCGCGCGCTTGTCGTGCGAGAGGCTGCCGTGATGGGCGCGCACGAGCGGTTCTCCCGCGAGCTCGTTGATCTTCTGCGCCAGGCGCTCACAGAGCAGGCGGCTGTTCGTGAACACCAGCGTCGAGCGATGCGCGCGGATCTGGCGCAGGATCTCGGGGTAGAGGCTCGGCCAGATGCCGTGCTCTTGCGGCTGCGCGCGGTTCGACGACGTCGCGGGGCGCGCCGGCGGCGTCGCCGGCTCAGGTGGCAGACGAACGGAGAGATCGAGCCGCGACCGCTCTGCCGCGTCGACGAGCGAGACCGGCCGCGCTCCCGCGAGGAACCTCTTGATGCGCTCGAGGGGGCGCTGCGTCGCGCTCAGCCCGATGCGCTGTGGATCGGAGCGCGCCAGCAGGGCGAGGCGCTCGAGCGAGAGGGCGAGGTGAACGCCGCGCTTGCTGCCCGCGAGCACGTGGATCTCATCGACGATGACCGTCTCCACGAGCCGCAGGTTCTCGCGCGCCTGAGACGTCAAGATGAGGAAGAGGGACTCGGGTGTCGTGACGAGGATGTCGGCTGGCTCCTGCAGCTGCCGCTTGCGTTCGCGCGCGGGCGTGTCACCGGTGCGCACGTCGACGCGCACCGTGCGCACGCGCGCGCCGAGGCGCTCGGCCTCGCTCGCGATGCCGGCGAGCGGCGCGCGCAGGTTCCGCTCGATGTCGTGTACGAGGGCCTTGAGCGGAGACACGTACACGACGCGAGCTCCGGGCGGCGCGCTGGCGGGCATCCGTAACAGGCGGTCGACGCACGCGAGGAACGCGGCCAGCGTCTTGCCGCTCCCCGTCGGCGCGAGCAGCAGCGCGTGCTCGCCGCGCGCGATGGCCGGCCAGCCGCTCGCCTGCACCGGCGTCGGCTCGGGGAAGCGACGCTCGAACCACGAGCGCGTAGCGGGGCCGAAGGCGGATAACGCGGTCATGCGCCTCGTGAGCCTAGCGCGCGGCGAAGCGCCGGCGAGGGAGCGAGGAGGGGCACGCCCATGAGGCTTATCATGCCGCCGAGGCGCGTGCTCCTCACGGAGGCGGACGGCTTCCTCGGGCGCCACCTGCTCGCCCCCTTCGAGCAGGCGTCGTCTCAGGGAGGCTGGGTCGTCCGCTGCACGAGCCGGACCGCGAAGCACAGGAGCGACGACGGCGCGCGCGAGTGGGTGAGCGTCGACGTCGACGACGGAGACACCCTCGCGGCGGCGCTCGAGGGCTGCGAGGCCGCCGTCTACCTTGCCCCCCCATCTTGGAGCGGAGCGCGCGAAGAGGAACGGGAACGCGAGCGCGCGGCGCGCTTCGGGCTCGCTGCGGCGCGTGCGGGCCTCCGCCGCATCGTCTATGTCGGCGGGGTCGCCCCCGTCGGTCATCCCTCGCACCACCTGCGCGCCCGCGGGGGCATCGGGCGCGCGTTGCGCGCGAGCGGCGTCTCCACCGTCGAGCTGAGGCCCGGGCTCATCATCGGCGCCGGCGGCGAGAGCTGGAACATCGTGCGGGACGTGGCCGTTCGGCTGCCGCTGTTGCCGGACGCGCCCTGGACCTCGTCAGAGCTCGAGCCGATCGCGGTGGACGACGTCGCGCTCGCGGTCGCGCGCGCCGTCGACGTCGGGGACGAGGCGAGCGCGGTGTACGGGCTGCCCGGCGCCGAGCGGATGAGCGCGCGCTGCTTCGTCGAGCGCGTCGCCGCGCTGGCGGGGCGACGTCCTCGCTTCCTGCAGACGCCCGTGTTGCCGACCCCGCTCGCGGCCCACGCGCTCCCGCTCTTCACGCGGACCGACCCGCGCGTCGCCCGCGAGCTGCTCGAGGGGTTGCGCGCGGATCTGATCTCGCAAACGCCGAGCTTCTGGTCTCTACTCGGCGACGTCGTGCTCTTGCCCTTCGACGTCGCCGTGCGACGCGCGCTCAACGAGGATCACGTGACGCTGCCCCTGCGCACGCGCGCCTTCGAGCGCCTGGTCGATCGCATGACGCCCTGGGCCCGCGGTTGAGCCCTCGACATGGAGCCGGATCGGATGAGCTCGCTTCCTGCGCTCGGCCCCCCTGACGCGCCCGTCGATCGCGCGCGGCTCGACGGCGCCGGCTTCGCCTGGTGGGACGCGCACCTCGTCGACGAGCGTGGCAACGGCGTCGTGCTGTGGTGGGGCTTCGGCCTGCCGGAGGCTCGCCTCCACGACGAGAGCGCCCCCGCGCGCGCGGTGCCGAGCCTCTCGCTGCTGATCCTGGCCCAGGGCGCGCCGGCGTTCTGGCTGCACCAGCGCTACGAGCCGGAGGACGCAGCGTGGGAGGCGCCTGCCGGCCGCTGGCGCTTCGGGCACACGCAGGTCGAGGCGCTGCGCGACCTGCACAGCCAGGTCGTCATCGCCCGCATCGACTGCGCGCTGCCCGGCACCCGGCGGCGCCTTCGCGGTCACGTCGAGATGGGCGGCGTGCCGCGCCGCACCTCCGCCGCCACAGAGCGAGGTGGCGACGAGTGGGCGCCGCTCATGGGGCCGGGCGAGGGGCGCGCCATCTTGGCGGTCGGCGACGGAGCGCGCTTTCATCTGCAGGGGCGCGCGTACCATCAGCGCTACGGGCGAGAGACCTCCTTCGACGACGACGGCCTCGTGCTGACAGGCTCGGCGCTGTTTCCCGAGCACACGCGCGCGTTTCAGGTGCGCGTGTCTCCGTCGGGAGCCCTCGAGGCCTTGGGGGCGAGCATCGCCGTCGACGGACGGACCGAGCGCATCGATGCGCTCGAGGTCGAGCTCGAGGGTGGCCTCGAACACTGGCGGAGCCTGACGCTGCGGAAGGGCGACGTCCCCTGGCTGCAGCTACAGCGCGATGGCGTCGCGCAGTCGCGCGTGCTCGCCACCACCTCGATGGTGAAGGCTCGGGCGCCGCTCACCCTGCCCGCCCCCGGCGTCGTGCAAGAGCTCGACGTGGGGGCGCTCCTCGACGCGAGAGCGCGTTCCCGCGCGCGCGACTTTTTGCACCTCGCGAGCCGGCCGAACCCGCTCCGCGTTCGCTTCACGACGGGGACGCTGCATGGCCGTTGGCGCCGGGCGCTGCCGTTTGGCTGACGCCCTCCTTCCCCGGCCGCGGCGAGCTCGAGAGCGCCTGCTCGCTGGCGAGCGCGAGCGTCGCCAACAGGTCCTGGCGCTGCTCGCGCGCGGCGGCGACACGGCGTGTCGGGTCGAGCTCGAGCTCCGGCCGCGCGGCGGCGATGGGCTCCAGCGCCCGCCAGAGCGCCTCGCCGTGCGCGACCAACAAGCACATGGCCTCGAGCTCGAGGACGATGCTCAGCGGTGAGCGCGACGAGATGCGTCCGTTCAGCTTCAGGCGCCCGAGCTTCTCCCCGAGCCAGGCGCCCGCCTCCTTGACGAGAGACGGCTCGACGGAGAGCGCGCGAGCGGCGCGCAGCAGCTCCTTCCGATCGTCGAGCACCATCGTCAGAAAGCCCTGCGCGGCGCCCTGCGCCCAGTGCGCGTCGTGCTCGGCCCTCACGCGATTCCCGAGCTCAACCGCACCCCGCAGCACCGCGAGGTGATCCTGGAGATAGATGCCGAGCAGTCGGTCCTCGTCGCGGACCTGCGCTGCGGAAGGCTTCGTGGACCGTGGCCGCATCTTTGGCTCCGCTTCGTCAGTGTTCGCGGAGCGCGTGGATGAGCTCGTCTTTGCTCATCTCCGAGCGCCCCTCGATGCCGACCTCTCTTGCCTTCTGGTAGAGGTCATCCTTGGACCAGTCCTCGTACTTGGGCGCGTGCCCACCCTTCTCGGCGGTCTCGTGCGTGTTCGAGTTCGCGATGCGCGCGGCCTTCTCCTTGCTCATGCCCTGCGCGCGCAGCGCTTCGTATTGCGCGTCGTTCTTGATGCTGGGTCCGTGCTCTCTCTGCGGCATCGCGGTCTCCTTCGAAAGCTCCCGTCGTGCCTCGTCGTCATCAGGGAGCGTGCCGCGCCCGGCCGAGCTCTGCCTCGAGCTGCTCGCGAGCGCGCCGCACCTCGCTCTCCATGGCCTCGAGGGGCGGCTTCAGCTCCTCCGGCAGGTCCTCGTCGAGCGCGTCGTGGATGCGGTTCGCCAGCTCGTTCTCCGCCTGCAGGCAGCGCTCGACCACCTCGCGTGACTCGTCACGGGTGAGCGCCGCGCGCAGGCGCGAGAACAGCAGCGAGAAGTCCTGCCGGTCCTGGTCCTCGTCGGACGGCAGCACGCCGACGGCGCGAATGGCCGAGCGCAGGCGATCGTTACGCTCCTCCTGGCGCGCGCTCAGGTGCTGCAGCAACACGGCCAGCTCACCGCCGCCGCCTTGCTTGCCGACGATCTCGGCCGCGAGATCGAGCCTCTGGCCGAGCTCGGAGGCGCGCGCCACCACGGAGTCGACCGCGAGGCGCTCCTCCGTCCTCGTCAGATCGCGCTCCCTCGTCTGCAGCTCGCGCCCCTTCGCGGAGGGCGCGAGCACGCGCAGCGCTTGGTGCGCGACGCGGAGGTGCAGCGGCGTCTCGCCGAGCGGCTCGCCGTCGGCGGTCACCTGCTGCGGCGGCGCGGCCTCGAGATACACTTCATGACTTCGCCAACTGTAGAGGTGATCCTCCGGAGGCGGGCCCCCGGTGAGCACCGCCGCCGCCATCCTTGTCGCCGTCCAGTCCACGCGCGGCTTCAGCGCTTTGATGACGAGCTGCCCGCTCTCGAGCACCGCCTCCTCGCCGAGCTGTAGGCGCCCGCCGAAGCGCTCGCCGTTCGCCACGGTGACGTGGGAGACGCGCACCGTGGCTCCCCGCGCCTCACCGCCGATGCGCACCGTCACCTCGAAGGGCTCCTCCTCACGGAGCGACTCCATCGCCGCCCACAGATAACCGAGCGCGCCCCAGCGGCGCTTTCGCCCTCCGTCGAGGTGAGCGCGCAGCTCGGCGCCGAGCCCGATCTGAACCGCGTTGATGAAGGGCACGTCGTTCACGAAGCCGACGTCGATGCGCCGCTCGCTCTCGCCCGTGAAGACCGCGGCGGCCGCCCGCACGTCGTCGTCCGGGATGCCGAGGGAGGCCGCGAGGTCGTTGCCGGTGCCGAGCGGCAGCACGCCGAACACCGCGTCGGCCTCGAGGAGCGCCGGCAGCGCGCCGTGCACCGTGCCGTCGCCACCGGCGAGGATCACCCGGTCCATCGCGCGGCCGCGTCCGAGGATCGCCGCGCGCGTCTCGTCGACGCTAGCGGGTCGCACCACCGTCAGCTCCCAGCCCGCGTCCGTGATGTGGCGGACGGCCGCGCTCAGGTCGTCATCGCCACGACGACTCGCGGGGTTGATGATGAGCAGCGCGCGTCCAACGACCATGGGTGGCCCTCATGGCCAAGGAGGCCCCGCGTCGGGCGGAGCCTCCGAGGCACCTGCAAGGTTCCATGCATCAAGCGGGCCGTTGCACCTCGTGGAGAGGCGACGCCACCTCTATTCGCGGCGGAGCTCTTCGCTGCCAAAGCCGCCCTGCGCGCTGGTCCCGCTCCGGTCGGGGACGGGCACCGAGTCGCCCTCGTGCACCTCCATGGACTCGCCCTCGAGCTCCTCGCCGCTGCGCACCTTCTCGTGCGCGGTCTCGAACGCCCGGTCCGCCGCCTCGCGCGCCTTCTCGACGCCGCGCGCGGCGAGCTCGTCGGCGCGGTCCATGACCTGGTCGCGACGAGGGCCGAGCAGCCGATCCTCGCGGCGCGTGGGCCGAAGCAGCGCGCCGATGGCCGCCGTGACCGCGAACGCCAGACCGGCGAACACGAGCGGATGCTCGCGGGCCTGCGACGACAGCTCGCTGCCTGCCCGGGACGCCTGCTCTCGTGCCTTGCGCGCCGCGGAGCGTCCGCTCGACGCTGCCTTCCCGTAGCCGGCGCGCATGGAGCGCCCCATGTCGCGCGCGCGAGACTTCGCGCTCGACGCCACGTTGCCAGCCTTCGTCCTCGCGCTCGAGGCCGCGCTGCGCACGTTCGACGAGGCGCGAGAGGTCGCCTCCGACATCTTGCCGCGCAGGTCGCTGGCCTTGTCCTTGGCGCGCTCCTTGGCGTGCTCGGCCTTGTCCGCGATGCGCTCCTTGGTCTCCGCGGCCTTGCCCGCGATGCGCTCCTTGGCGCCCTCCTGCTCGTTCTCCCTCGTCGACGTCGTATACGTCGTGTCGACCGGATGGCTGATGACGGTCTGCTGCTCGAGGTCCACCTCGACGCCATAGGCCGGCTGCTCGTAGACCACCTCGGCGCGACGCTGCTCGCCCTTCTTCTTGCCGCCGAAGATCCACCACGCGATGCCGGAGCCCATGAGCGCGAACGCGATCGGGTTGTGCTTCGCCTGCTTGAACGCGCCGCGCCCGACGGCCTTGCCGGTGCGCTTGGCCACGTCATTGTTCTTCACGAAGCCGAGCGCGCGGTCGAGCATCTGCCCGGGAGCCAACTTCGCCTCCAGGCTCGACAATGTGCTCTCCATGCGCGCCCGCGTGTGCTCGATCTCGCGCTCGATGTGCTCGGGGCGACGGCCGGAGGGGGTTAATGATTCTCCGTTCCTCATCGCATATGCTCCTTCACGAGGCGCTGATTTCTCTTCAGCGAGTCCATCGTGCGATCGGGTGTCAGGTGGCTCGGCTCCACGTCCTTCTTGCCGGCCGCGAACAAAATGCCGCCGGCGACGAGCAGCAGCGCGCTCACGATCAGCGCCGATAGCCACAGCGGCATCCAGATGGCGAGCAACCACATGGCCGCCGCGCACAATCCGAGCACGCCGGCGAAGACGAGCCCGCCCGCCGCGGCGAGGTAGCCCGCGCCGCGCCTTAGCTCCGTCGCCTTCTCGCTGAGCTCCGCGCGCGCCAGATCGATCTCCTGGCGCATGAGCAGCCGGCCGTCGCGCACGAGGTCCTTCAGCTGCCCCTTCACCGTCCCCGGTGGCGTGAACGCGGGCTCTCCCTCGACGTAGGAGGGAGGCGGCGTGGTCTCGTAAGCGCGATTCGTATCTCCATTAGCTCTCGGTTCCATCTCCGAACCTCCTTCCTGTGTCCTCCACCCGCGCGGACTCACCGATGGGAGAGACGCCGGGCGCCATGCCTTCGTAGCTGGTCGTCGCCGTGTCGATGGGAGGCTCGCTGACGATGGGCTCGCGCGCCTCCGTGCTGTGGGTCCTGTAGCCGGTGTGCTTGTCTTCGTCGTCGTGCACGCGGCTGCTCGAGCTCTTCAGGAAGCGCGAGAGCACGAGCCCGAGCACGGCGGCGCCGCCGATGACGACGGCCGGGTTCTCGCGCGCGTACTCGCGCACATCGTCGACCACGGTGTTGAAGTCGCGCTCCCGCACATTGTCGCTCAAGCGACGGATGCGCTCGGCGGCCTCGCGGGTGTAGCTGGCGAGCCGCGGCTGGCCGTCCTCGTCGAACGAGCCGGCGCCCGCCTCGAACGCGTTCGCGACAGACTGAATCTGCCTCGACGCCACGTCTCGCTGCTCGTGAAACGCGCTGGCGCTCCGGTCCTTGACCTCGTCTCCGAGGCGCGACAGCTCTTGCTTTGCGCCCTCGGCGGCGCCGCGGAGGGCGTCACCGGTGCGCCCCTCGCGAGCGGGTTCCATGCCTGCCTTGTCCATGAAGGGCTCCTCCTGAAGATCGCTCGCGAGACCGCTGGGGATCGCGAGCGAAAGTCCGCTCCGCGGCATTGACGACCGCGAATAAAGAACGTTCCGGCGTGCACCGGTCGTAAAAGCACTGGTCCGCTGAATGTGCAGCAAGGCCCGTACCGCGTGCGCTGCAGCGCCGGCACGCGAGCGGCGCCGTCGACGACGTGGCAATTGATCCCGCTCCCGCGCCCCTCAGCACCAAAGGAGCAAGGCCGCCAAGATCCAGCGCGGTCCTTGGCGGCCCTGCTCCTCAGTTGCTTCCCCCCCGACCCCTCCCATTGATCCCGCCTCGCTCGGTCTTTCGCCCGCTGGCTGCGTTGCGTGCTTGGCACGACCAAAAAGTCGCGCCTCCGCTGCGCCTTGCCAGCGAACGCCTGTGCTTTCGAACAGCAGGCCGCTTCGCGATCATGGGACCAACGCAAGCGATCGGGGGGGTGGTGTGGTGAGGAGCGCTTCGCCGTCCGTCAGTCGGGGGGAGAACCGGCCGGCGACGATGGCGAGCGCGCCGTCCGCTCCTCGGGCGTGGGCTCTCCGTCGCCGCCGCGGATGTCGAGCTCCTTGTCCGTGGCGAGCTCGTCATCGCGCTCGCGGGCCTCTTCGCCGCGCGTCGGATCGGACTGGGTGATCCCCTCGAGGAAGCGCGCGCCGAGCTCCTCGGGCTGCGCCGTCAGGCGCTCGTGGTTCGGCGGCCCGCTCGGGGTCGGCTGCACGTTCGCCTGGCGCTCGAAGTCTCGCAGGTGCGCGTCGTCCGGCACCGGGGTCTCCGCGTACAGCTCATCGCTCGACAGCGTCTCGAGCTCGTCGTCGCCCTCGTGCAGGTGCAGGGAGTCATCGAGCTCGCCGCGGATCAGCGCCTCTTCCTCGAGCTCCTCGGGGTCCACGCCGGCCTCGGCCGCGAGCTCCTCGGGCGTGCGCCTCGGTGGCTCGCCGGAGCGCGGCTCGGAGCGGGTGTCACGGCGGCGCCGGGGCGCCCCTTCGTCGTGGGATGTCGTGTGGGCCATACCCTGGTGTAACGATGGCGCGCGTCTGGTCCCTGGCACCCACAGGCCCTTCGACGCAGTGCACAATCCCCCTTGCAACCACACTGTCCTACATGTAGGTGTGGCCGCGTCATCCCTGCGCCGTCACCGGCCGGAGCGCACCATGTCCCATCTGCCCGCCCGCCTCCTCCCCTGCCTCGTCGTCGTCACCATGCCGTTCAGCGGCTGCGGCGGTGAGGCGCCCCCGCTGGCGCCCGTCGACAACGCGCCGCCGGCGAGCGAGCCCATCTCCCTCACCGCCGACTGCGATCCGGACAGCGTCGTCGTCGGGAAAGGGGGGCCCCGTGTGAGCCGCACAGCGACCCTCACCGTGCGCCACGGGGAGGCCCCGGCCGACCTGCTCCTGTGGATCTCCGGCCCGGACGGCAAGCAGGCGGGCGAGACCTACGAGAACGGCGGCAAGACCTCGCTCCTGCCGGTGCAGCCCTACCCCGCGAACGCGACCATGACCTGGCACGTGCGCATGTGCGGCGAGGTCTTCAGCGGCACCTTCCGCACGGGCGAGCTGATGCGCCCGGTCGACGACGCTCGATTCGCGGAGGCCATCATCGGCGAGACGTTCGCGCTCGATCTGCGCGTCGGTGACTGGAGCGCTCCCTTCGACGCGCTCGAAGAGTCCCTCGTGTACCAGCTCGGCGGCGCCTTCCTCCTCGACGTGGTCGCGCGTGACAACGGCGTCGTCCGCCTCGCGCTCACGGCCGCCGATCCGGACAACGCAGGCGGTTACGAGCGCGACGACAGCGCGCCGGTGCGGGTGTTCGACGCGCCCTTCGCCGACAACCCCTACGCGTTCCTGACGCTCGAGACGCTCACGCTGCCGGCCAACCGCGGCGTGGTGGTCCTGCGCGACGCGCTCATCGGCGTCGGCTTCGACGACGAGGGTGTCGCGGACGCCTTCGTGCAGGCGCGCCTCGAGGTCGACGCCGAGACCTGCTCGCTGCTCACGAGCGCCGGCGGGACGTGTGAGCCCTGTGATACGAGCGCGCACGACGCCGCGTCCTGCGTCGCGCTGACCGTCGACAACCTCTACGGCGTCTCCCTGTGAGGCGCTGGCGTGGGCGCCGGCTCAGCTCGCCGGCTGTCGCGCCGCGCGAGAGAGCTCGAGCAGCACGGCCGCGTTGACGTCGTCGTGCTCCCGGCCGCCCTCGACGCCGCGGCTCGCCTCGCCCAGCACATCGCCTACGGGGGGCGGCGGGGTGCGCTGCTGCTCGAAGGCCTCGAGCTGGAGCAGCTGCACTTGCACGCCGTGCGCCTCGCGCAGCGCCACCATCTCGCCCGACGTGAACGGGTTGCCGCCGCGGCGCGCCTCGTCCGCGACCGTGCGCGTCAGCCCCGAGACCGTCGGATCGTTTCCCTCGAGGGCCAGCGGGTGCAGCTCGTCGGTCGGCCGGCTCCAGGTCGCGCGCATCCACGTGCGCAGCCCCGACGGCTCGGCGACGTCGCGCGCGCCGAAGTGAAGCAGGGATTCGTCCGCCAGCTCCACGGCACCGTCGAGCCAGCGCACGTCGTTCCCCCGCTCCGCGCGCGCGCCATCGAGCCGCAGCGACAAAAACAGGGGCCGCTCGGGGCCGAGCTCTTCCTCGAGCGCGCGCAAGAAGGGGAGCACGGTGCTCGAGAGCGGCCGCTCCACCGCGCGACGACGCAGCAACACGAACACGCCAACGAGGGCCGCCCACAGCGCACCACCGAGCGCGGCGCCCCAGAGCCAGTAGCCCGTCTCGTCGAGGTCGAAGGGCGGCCGCAGCCCGAGCGCGAGGCACGCTCCCGTCAGCACGGCCAGCCCGACGACGCCCACGAGCGCCTGCTTCTGCGCACGCGCCCGCACGTGCTCGTAGCTGCCGATGTCCTCGAGGAGCCAACGCCAGGCGTCCAGCTGGCGCGCGTCGGCGCCGCGGCCGCCTACGAGCACGCGCTGCTCGTCGGACAGGGTTCCGTATCGGGCGAAGGCTTCTAGGAGGATCATGCGGGCTCCCGGACGCTAGCGAAGGCAGAGGCTGCGCGGCTAGGGCCTGCTCCAAAGGGACACGCCCTACCCCCGTGACCACTCGCATTGATGGCGCCTGGCTTGGTCTTTCGCCCGCTGGCTGCGTTGCGTGCTCGGCACGACCAAGAGGTCGCGCCTCCGCGGCGCCTTGCCAGCGAACGAAATCCTCGGCGCCAGGACACCATCACCGCGAACGGTCACGGGGGTAGCGCGTGTTCGTTGCGCCCGCGCGCTCAACCCGCGAGGTCCGGCGGACCGAAAACCCGCGGCACACCACGGCCGAGGTGGCGAGAGGCGCGTCCTCGGCCGGGAGCGCGCCTCTCGCGTCAGGAACAGACGTTCAGCCGATCACTCGAAGCGCTCATCATCGTCGTCGACGTCGATGTCCGCGTCGACGTCATCGCCCGCCTCGTCGTCGTCCTCGTCGTCGTCGACCCGGTCCCAGGGCATGCGCGGCATGGGCGCGTCCTCCAGCGCGGCTTCCGACGACGAGCCGGCCTCCGAAGAGCCCTGCTCGACCGAGCTCTCGTCCGACGAGCCTTCCTCGGACGAGTCCTCCTCGGACGAGCCTTCCTCGGACGAGTCCTCCTCGGACGAGTCTTCCTCGGACGAGTCCTCCTCGGACGAGTCCTCCTCGGACGAGTCTTCCTCGCCCTCATCCTCATCCTCGTCGCCGTCTTCCTCCTCCGCCTCGTCGTCAGCAGCCTCGTCTTCGTCCTCCGACGGCAGCGCCGCCTCCTCCAGCGCCTCTTCGGACGTCTCCTCGTCCTCGTTGGCCCACGTCGCAGGCGGCGCGATGACGGCCTCGACGAGCGTGGCTTCCTGATCGAGGTCGACCTCTGACGGCGCCGGCTTGGCGGGGCTCGTCCGTGGCGCGGGCGTCCTCGGGGAAGGCTTCTTCGCGGCGGGCTTCTTCTTCGCGGCGCCCTTCTTCTTCGCGGCGCCCTTCTTCTTCGCGGCGGGCTTCTTCTTCGCGGCGCTCTTCTTCTTCGCAGCGCCCTTCTTCTTCGCGGCGCCC